>CAYZEL010000033.1:0-16770 GCA_964477515.1 uncultured Microbacterium sp. | reverse complement strand
GTGCGTCAGACCGTCACGATCAGCGAGGTCGCGCCGGCGGCGGGTCGAGCGCCCGGGACGAACGGATGGCGACGCCACCGTGCGACGCGCGTGAGTGCTTCGAGGATGATGCCCCCGGTCATCTTCGACTGGCCGTATGCGCGTTCCGCGAAGGCGATCGGCACCTCGGTGACGGTCAGCCCGCAGCGGTGTGCGCGATGAAGGGTCTCGATCTGAAAGCTGTATCCGTCCGATGTCGTGGAGGATGCCTCGATCGTCCGCAGGGTCTCGGTGCGGAATGCGCGGAAGCCGCTCGTGGCGTCGCGCACGGGCGTGCCGAGCATCACCCGCACGTACACGCTCGCCATCCGCGACAGTGCGCGTCGGTGCAGCGCCCATCCGACGACGCTTCCCCCGCGCATCCATCGGCTCCCGATCGCGAGGTCGGCCGTCGAGAGCGCATCGACGAGCGCCGGAAGGCGCTGGGCGGGATGCGATCCGTCCGCGTCCATCTCGATGACGACGGCGTACCCGTGCGCCCGCGCGTAGTCGAAGCCCGCCCGGTACGCGCCTCCGAGCCCGCCCTTCGCGTCGCGGGACAACAGCGCGATTCGCGGATCGTCGAGCGCGCGGGCGGCGACGAGCCTGCTCGTGCCGTCGGGTGAGGAGTCGTCGACGACCAGCACATCGGTCGACGGCAGGTAGAGGGCTATCTCATCGAGGGTGTGGAGGATGTTCGCCGCCTCGTTGAACGTGGGGACGATGACAAGCGTTCTCATGGTGTGCCTTTCGTGTAGAGGAGGATGACGTCGCGTGCCAGCCACTGGGTGTCGGTGAGTCGGTAGCCCGCCTGCTGAAGAGTGCGTTCGTCGTCGCTCGTGCCGTCCTGGGATCGAGCGATGACCCATACGCGCTGCCGGTCGTTCAGGACGCCCGGGAGGTCTGCGAGCGGCTTCACCGTGTCCCACAGACCGTCCGTCGTCTCGTAGGAGCGCACCAGTCCGATGTCGGCCGTGTTGCGGAAACCCTCGGGGTACAGGCGCAGGGCGAGGCGGGGTTTGCGGGAGGGGCGCACACCGTCGTCGAAGACGACGCCGTCGCCCGGCTGGCTGTGCGCCCCCACGTACGCCGAGACCTGAGCCCAGTCGCTGCCGAACTTGGCGTTCTCGGTGCGCTGTGAGATCGCGAACGGCACGGCGAGGACGAGCGCCAGGGCACCGGCGACGATCGCCGCCCGGCGGGGCCGCAGCTGCGCGAGGGCGAGGGCGATCAGGATGCCGGCGGCCGGGGCGCTGAACGACAGATACCGTCCCGTGTACAACGGCCCGGCCACGATGTTCCCGAGCAGCAGCGCCGCCATCGGCACGAGCAGCCACAGCACCGAGATCCAGACCAGCAGACGAGTCCCGGCCTCATCCTCACGCCGCGGGCGACGTCGCCAGGAACGCACGGCCCACACGATGACGAACACGATGGCGGCCCAGCAGAAGAGGGCGATCGGCAGCGAACCGAACCACTGCTTCACGAAGAGCATGTCCGGGTCCATGACATCCCGGCGCGCGAGGAATGCGATCTGACCGTGCTGACCGGTCGCGAGGATGACGAACGGCAGACATGCTATTCCCGCCACCACCGAGGCCACGGCCCAGCGCCACCAGATCGCCCGTGGCGCGCGCATCACGCCGAGGACCAGCAGATGCGCGACAGCGATCAGCGCGGTGTACAAGAACACGTGCACGCTGATGACGAGCAGCCCGCCGTACAGCACCCACCAGCCCGCTCGAATCCCTCGGGTGCGCACGAGGTACACCAGCAGCACCGTGAGCCACGTCACGAGAGCAGCGGACAGCGCGGCGGAGCGCGCCTCTCCGGACATGAAGACGATGCGCGGCACGAGAAGGGGCACGATGCTCGCCAGCAGCGCGATCCGCCCGCCCACGAAGAAGCGGCAGAGCGTGAACACCCCCGCGGCGGTCGCGCCGATGGCGAGCGCGCTCGGCAGGCGGACGGAGAAGGAGGATGCGCCGAACACGTCGACCCACACGTGCAGCATCGCGTAGTAGACGACGTGGACCGCGTCGACGTTCGCGCTCATGGCCCACAGCGAATCCCACGGCCGTCGCGCGGACATCACGCTGGCTGCCTCATCGCCCCACATCGAGGGCACCCCGATGGCGATCGCCGAGACGAGGGCTGCACCCAGCCCCACCATGGCCGGGGCGAGGGCTGCGTGTCGCGTGGGCACGGGAGGACCCGGCGGCGCGGCGCGGGGCGGGTCGATTGTCGTCGTCACGGGAGCGACGCTAGGAACCGAACGTAAGCGCAACGTAAGCACCTTCGCTTAGGTGCGTCTTACGGTTGCTCCCTACCGTGTGCACATGCGTGCGGACCGGCGAGTAACAGCGATGCGGGTGTTGCTCGTCGTCGCGGCAGTCACCTATTCGGGCTTTCCGTGGGAGGCGGCCGCGGGTTTCCCGCTCGACCCGTCGCGCTCATACCTCTCGGAACCCGCCGCGGCCGACAGGCCGAGCGGACGGTTGTTCCGTTCCCTCGACCTCACGACGGGGCTCCTGATCCTCGCCGCCCTCGTCGGGGCGCCCCGACGCCCGCGCCCCGTCGGTCTCGTGCGTGGTGCGGAGTTCGCGCTCGCCGTGTTCGCGTTCCTGACGATCGTGGATGCGTCCTCGCCCATGGCCTGCGCGAGCTCGGCCAGCCTCGACTGTGCCCGGGCGGACGCCGCGAACGCTCTCGGGCTCGGGCATCAGATCCACACGGTGAGCAGCGCGGGCGCGCTCGCGGCGATCCTCGTCTCGGCCATTCTTCTGTCGGTTTCTGTGCTGCGGGGCGGCCCGCGAACCCGTCCCCTCGAGCGTCGTCTGCTCGTCGGCGTCGTCGGCTTGCTGGCCGCCGTGACGCTGCTCGTCTCGGTTCTCGCCCTGGCGAGCACGGGCGACGGCCGACTCGTCGACGGGGGCGGCGTGGTTCAGCGGGTGCAGGTGCTGCTCGTGAGCATGTATCTGTGCGCGTACGCCGTCATCGCTGGGCGGCGTGGCCTCGCATCCGTTCCCACGCCGCACACGGACGCCACGAGCATCCGGTGAGTTCGTCGATGACAGCGCGCGATTCAGGGCCACGCGGACGTCTGGTCGGGCTGGACCTGTTTCGCGCCGTCGCCGTGTTCGGCATGCTCGTCGCCCACGTCGGTCCCGCCGCCTGGACGGCGGGGGATGGTTTCGGCATCGTCCACCCGGAGTGGGAGATCTTCCACTCCCGAATGCCGGCGATGTTCGCGTTCGCCGCCGGCCTGTCCCTGAATCTCGGCAGGAGCCGTGGGGCCGACGACGTGCAGCCCGCGGTCGTGTCGACCATCATCCGCGCGGCGCTGCTCGCGCTCTGCGGCCTCGCCCTGACGCTCTTGGGCACCCCGGTCGTGGTGATCCTCGTCTCGTTCTCGGTGTGGTTCGTCCTCGCGCTTCCGTTCCGTCGGCTCGGGGTACGCGCACTGCTCGTCATCGCGGCGGTGTGGGCGGTGGCCGGACCGCTGGTGTCGTTTCTCGCGCGGCGGGCCATCGACCTTCCCGGCAATCCGGTCTGGGACGCTCTCATTGCAGGCGATTATCCTGCCCTGACCTGGATGCCTTTCGTCTTGGCCGGGCTCGCCGTCGGGCGGATGGATCTCGCTTCGGCACGCGTGCGGCTGCGGCTCGCGATCGCGGGAGCAGCGCTGATCGGCGTCGGATACGTCCTGACGTCGATCCTTCTCGCGAACGGGGTCACAGCGCGCATCATGGAAACGCTCACGCTCACGGACGGAAGGGATGCGCGGCAGCAGTTCGCTCGCATCTTCTTCGACGAGAGCGGCGCCACCGACACGGCCACGTGGCTCTGGCTGCTGGTCCCGGCTCCCCACTCGGGCAGTTGGGCGGACGTGATCGGATGCCTCGGCGTGTGCGCCCTCCTTCTGCCCCTGCTGCTCTGGTTCGGCGACAAGGCCCACTGGGCAGACGGCGCATCGGGCGGGGCGCGCCGAGCCATCGGCATCGGGGTCACGGTGATCGCCTCTCTCGGCGCCATGGTGCTGTCGGTGTACGCGGCTCACATCGTGGCGATGGCCCTCATCACCGCCACCACCGGCCACTCGTTCCGCGGGGCTCAGAGCGTCTTCACTCTCGCGGCGTTCAGCGCCGCGCTCCTGCTGCTCTCGTGGCTGTGGTCGCGGCGGTTCGCCCGCGGCCCCCTCGAATGGGTTCTGGGGTGGGGGAGTGCCCTCATCGAACGAACGGGAAGGCGAGTGTCTGCCGGATCGTCGCGCCGGTGACGGCCATCACGATCCGGTCGACACCGAGGCCGAGACCGCCCGTCGGGGGCATACCGAACTCGAGAGCCGCAAGGAAGTCCTCGTCGAGCTGCATGGCTTCGGTGTCACCCCGCGCTGCCTTCAGGGACTGCGCGGTCAGGCGGCGACGCTGCTCGATCGGGTCGGTCAGCTCCGAGTAGGCGGTGCCGAGTTCCATCCCGAACGCGACGAGGTCCCAGCGCTCGGACAGCCCCTCGATCTGGCGGTGGGGACGCGCGAGGGGCGAGGTGTCGGACGGAAAGTCGGTGTAGAACGTCGGCAGAACCGTTTCGGCTTCGATCAGTTCTTCGTACAGGCGCTCGATCAGCATGCCCGCCGTGTCGTCGCGGCCGACGCCGATGCCGTAGGCGCCGCAGAGCTCCTGCAGCGTCGCCACGCCCAGGCCGATCGAGATCGGCACCCCGATCCGCTCCGTCAGCGCCTCGCACACCGAGACGACACGCCACGGCGCCGAGACGTCGATGCGTTCCCCTTCCGAGGTGAGGAAGGTCGGGGTGCCAGACACGGCGCTCGCCATGTCTTTGATGAGCCGCTCGGCGAGCACCCGCATGTCGGTGTAGTCGGCGAAGGCGCGATACGCCTCCATCGCCGTGAACTCGGGGTTGTGCGTGCTGTCGACTCCCTCGTTCCGGAAGTTGCGGCCGATCTCGAAGACCCGCGGCAGTCCAGCCACGATCAGCTTCTTCAGCGCCAGCTCGGGCGCGATCCGCAGCGACAGATCGCGGTGGTAGGCATTGATGTGGGTGCGGAACGGGCGCGCATTGGCTCCGCCGTGCGTGCGCTGCAGGATCGGCGTCTCCACCTCGAGGTATTCCTCGGCGAGCAGACGGTCTCGGAGCGCTCGGACGGCCTGTGAGCGGGCGCGCAGAAGCGCCGTCGCCGCCTCAGAGGTCGCGAGGTGGACGTGTCGCTGGCGAACCTGGGCCTCGGGATCCTTCAGCCCGCTGCGACGGTTCGGCGGCTGCCGCAGGGACTTCGCGGCGATACACCAGGATTCGGCGAGCAGGCTGGGCTCGCCCGTCCTGCTGCGCGCGAGCTCGCCGGTCACCGAGACGATGTCGCCCAGCGAGACGCGCACGAGAGCCCGGTAGTCGGCGGTTCCGTCGGCGGTCGCGAGGATCTGAAAGCGGGTGTGGTCCTCGACGAGGTCGAGGAACGTGATCCCCCCGTGCCGGCGGCGGGCGACGAGACGTCCGGCTATCGACGCTCGCCCCGGCGTCAGGCTGCGCACGTCGGAGATCGCGTGCGTGCGCGGCACCGCCGCCGGATACGGGTCTTCGCCGTTTTCCCGGATCGCGAGAACGGAGGCCGCCCGCGGAGTCACCAGCGCCGACGGAGCATCCGCATTGTCGGGTCGTGCCAGCTCGATCTCGAGCGCGTCCAGGAAGGCCGCGCTCCGGGGCAGCCCGGACCCGCTCGCGTCACGGCGGGGAGACCCGGCGAAGCCCTCGGCGCGGGCCACGGCGAACATCACCGTGCTGAAGGGAGCGAGCCGAGACCACATCAGGAAGCGCGGCCGCCACTCCGGCGCGTACTTCTCGTTCGCCTTGCGGAGCGACTCGAGCTGCCAGTGCTTCGACAGGATCAGCAGCAGCTTCCGTTTCGCCCGCAGGACGGGACCGGCGCCCACGCGCGCGCCCCGCACGAGGACGTCGCGGAACACGGCGAAGTTCAGCGAGATCCGGTGCACGCCGAGGCGCTCGGCCTCGGTGACCAACGAAGCCACGAGGAGTTCCGTGACTCCGTTGATGGCCCCCGGGCTGCGCCGCATCACGTCGAGGGAGAGACCGTCGCGATTCCATGGCACGAAGACCAGCAGGCCGGTGATCTCGCCCAGCCCGTCGTGCGCCGTGACGATGACGGTGTCGCGGTCGGCGGGGTCGCCGATGCGCGAGAGCGCCATCGAGAAGCCGCGTTCGCTCTCGGCGCCACGCCACTGGTGGGCGAGGTCAGAGATTCGCGCGAGTGCCTCGGTGTCGATGTCGCGCTGGTACCGGATCTTCACCGTGTAGCCCGCGCGCCGGGCGCGGCGCCGGGCCGCCTCGATCTGCGGGGACGTGAGCATCGCATTCCGCTGCGCGCCGTCCACGCGGAGCACGGCCTCGTCGCCGAGCACGACCCCACGCATACCGTGGCGGGCGTAGTGATCGGCGCCGCGCTCTGTGGCAGCGAGCACCGCGGGTCGCCACCCATACCGCTGGACGACCCGTAGCCACTCGGCGGTCGCCGCGTCCCACTGCCGTTCCGGGCCGAGCGGGTCGCCGCTGGCGAGCGCGATGCCGTTCACGACCCGGTACGACACGGCAGCGGTACGGTCGGCCGAGAACACGACCGACTTGTCGCGCCGGGTCGCGAAGTACGCCAGCGAGTCCTCCCCGCGGCTCCCGCGCAGGATGCGGCGGAGCCCCAGTTCTTCTGCCTCCGTGAGGAGTCGCATTCGGCGCGCGCTGCGCAGCAGTACCGCGAGCGCGACGACGAGTGCGCTCGCGGAGATCGAGGTGACGAGCAGCTCGACGCCCGTGCTGAGTCCGTCCGACGACCCGTCGAGGAGCCAATCGCTGGGATAGATGCCGGTGGCGGCGTGCAGCGACCACCACCAGGCATCCGACGCCGTTATCGGCCGATCGGAGAAGAACTGCGAGAGGACACCGCCGGCCACGACGGCGAGCACGACGCCGGAGGCGAAGACGCCCAGGGCGAGCAGATAGGGCGCGGGCTCGCGCTGCGCTGAATACTCCCGGCGTGCGGCGATGAGGAGGGCGATGAAACCGGCCGCGACGGCCGCCGCGAGAAGGTCGGTCGCGCCGCCGTCCGCCCAGAACGTCTGAGTGTTCCCACCCGCGCTGGCCAGATTCACGAGTGGCAACAGCACGGTGGGCAGCTCGAACACCACCAGGAAGAGCATCGCCCCCCGCAGCCGTCGCTTCGAGGCGCTGCCCACGATGAAGAGCAGCACCGCGTTGAAGACGAAGGGCTCGGGGCTCAGACCGAAGACGGCCACATAGGACGCGGCGAAGTAGACGCCATCCGGGAGGACGACGTTGGAGAAGGCGATGATGAGCATCGTCACGGAGACGACCTGCAACACCCGCCCCGTCCACACCGGAACGCCGGACAGCGCGTCCGCTCCACCGCGTCGGAGGGCGGGCGCCGCGTCCTGTCGGCCGGTGACCTCACTCCTCAGCGCACTCATCAGTCGTCCTCTCTGCCGACACTCGCCCCTCGGGCGTGCGGTCGGAGATTCATGATGTGTCCGCTGCATAAGAGCCGGATATGACTTCTCGCCGCTCACCGGTTCGCCGGCGGCCGATCTCGTACGCTCAGATCGCCGGCCCGACAGGACGGATCTCGTTCACGAGAATGCCCACGCGGAAGGAGCGGACACCATGGATCCGGACGCACCGATCGATGTTCCCCCCACGCTGCTGCAGGATCCCGGCGCCGACCTGCTCTCCACCCCGTGGCCCGCGGTGATCGCCCTCGCGTTCGCCGTGGGGGCGATCCTGCTCGCCGTGCGGTCGGCCCGACGGGGGAGGGGACGCAGTCGACGGCGCCGCGTCCTCGCGGTCAGCGGGTGGGGGACGGTGAGTGCCATCGTGCTGGTGTTCGCTCTCGCCTTCGGTGTGAACGCGTGGGTGGGATATTTCCCCTCCGTGGCGACCTTCAGCCGCTGGGTGGATGACAAGGTGCGCGCTCCCGCCACGGATTTTCCGAAGACCGCGGTGCTCGCGCCGTCGGGCGAGCCCGCGGTGGCGGCAGTCAAACGGGTCACGACCGAGGACAGGGGATATCCTTTCCTCGCGGCGGTGCCCTCAACGACGACGAAGGTCCCCGACACGGGCGCCTGGGTCTACCTCCCGCCGGGGTACGACAAGCCGGGAAACACGGCACGCTACCCGGTGCTGTACGTGCTGCACGGGGCGCCGGGCAGCGCCGCGGACTGGTTCGCGGGCGGACGGATCGACTACCTTCTCGACACCCTGATCGCGGCGGGCAGCATCCCTCCGGTCATCGTGGTCTCGCCGGATCTGAACGCGGGAGCCGATCGTCTGGATGACGAACCCCTCGACGTGCCCGGGGGTCCGCAGCTCGAGACGTTCGTCACCCACGATGTCGTGACCTGGGCGGATGCGAACTTCCGCACGGTCGCAGACGCGGACCACCGGCTGGTGGCGGGGATGTCTTCGGGAGGGCTCGCCTCGCTGCTGTACGGCCTGCACCACCCCGACCTGTTCGGTGCGGTCGTGTCGATCATGCCGTACACGACGCCGTACACGGCGGGCGTCGTCGCGGATCCGGCGGCCCGCGCGCGCAACACACCGCTCGACGTGATCGCCTCGCGGGGCGGCGCCACAGCGCAGAAGATCTTCCTCGGGCAGGGTGATGGGGAGCCCACGGCCGAGGCGACGCAGATCCGCGATGCGCTCCGGGCGCAGGGCCAGACGACCACCCTCCGCGTCTTTCCGGGCCTCGCGCACAACTGGACGACGGCGCGGACGATCATGCCCTACGGCCTCGTGTGGGCAGCGACGCAACTGGGATGGAAGACGCCGTGAGGCTACCGCGGGATGCTAACCATGAACCGCGTGCCCCGCTCGTCCGAGCGCACGCTGACGTCGTAGCCGGAGGCAGCCGCGAGCGCCTTCACGATCGCGAGACCGAGGCCCACCGTGGAGGTCCGGGTCGCTGACGTTTCGTCGCCGGCCTGCGTGAATCGATCGAAGAGCGTCGGGATCGCAGCGGCCGGTATGCCGGGGCCGTTGTCGTCGACGGCGAGCACGAGTTCTCCGTCGTGCTGCTCGATGGAGATGCGCACGCGAGTGCCGGCCGGAGTGTGATGCCCGGCGTTGGCGACGAGGTTCAGCAGCACCTGACGGATCGCGTCTTCGTCGCCGATGACATCCACCGCATCGTCGGGCAGAGCGATCTGCCAGAAATGCTCGGGGAAGGCGAAACGGGCATCCGAAACGGTTTCGAGAACGACCTGCGACAGGTCGACCTCGTCCTTCCTCACGCGAGGATCCGCATCGAGTCGCGCGAGCAGCAGGAGATCGTCGACCAACGTGCTCATCCGCTTCGCCTCGGCCCCCACCCTCCCGAGGACGTTCGCCAATTCCTCGGGGTCGGCGGGGGACTGCGAGTAGAAGTCGGCGTAGCCGCGGATGGATGCGAGCGGGTTGCGAAGCTCGTGGCTCGCCTCGGCGATGAACCGTTTCATCGACTCTTCCGCACGATGACGCGCGTTGAGTGAGGACTCCACGTGCTCCAGCAGTCCGTTGAGCGCGATCGCGACGCGATCGGCCTCCGATCCTCGCAAACGCGGGTCGCGGGGGACTCGCCCCTGCTGTTCCACCTCGCCGGAGGACAGGGGTGTGGCCGCCACCTGCTGCGCGACCTGCGTGACGTGTTCCAGCGGGTCCAGCTCACGCGTGATGAGGCGGTAACCGAACGTCGCCGCCAGTGCCGCAACGCCGAGTCCGACGGCCGTGATCCAGATGACGTACGACATGATGACGGCATCCGTGTCCGTCAGACCGACACCGGTGACGACCGTGTACGACCCGCCCTGGGGACCGTCGACGAGACTGGCGGTCACGAGGTAGTTCCCGTAGTCCTGCAGCGTCATCGTGCGGGTGTCGCCGGGCGCGAACGGCTGTGCGCGGAGCTCGTCGATCTCGGTCGAGGAGAGAGGGCGGTACGAGTAGTCGCGGGTGAAGAATGCCGACAGCCGCGGAGCGCGGCCCTCGAGCACGAGGAAGAACCCGTCCGGCGGGATGACGATCGAGAAGTCGTCGAAGCGCGGCAGTGCGTCGTCCTGCTCGAGCGAGCTGCTGACCTGGCTCTGCGCGCTCTCGTTGGCGAGATACAGCGTCGACTCCGCCTGCGTGATCAGGTTCTGCCTCAGGATCACGATGGAGGTACCCCCGAGAATCACGAGAGCCGCGAGCAGGAGACCGGAGACCGCGACGACGAGTCGTCCGCGGGTGCTGCGCACTCTGCGCTCTGTGCGCATCACTGCTCCGTGGGTTGGGGGGAGGGTTCCCGCAAGATATACCCCACCCGGCGAAGGGTGTGGATCATCGGGGGCCTACCCTGGTCGATCTTCTTGCGCAGGTACGAGATGTAGATCTCGACGATGTTCGATTCTCGCCCGAAGTCGTACTCCCAGACCCGGTCCAGGATCTGCTCCTTGCTGAGCACCCGGTCGGCGTTCAGCATCATGAAGCGCAGCAGCGCGAACTCGGTCGCGGTCAGGCGGATGTCGACACCCGCCCGGGACACCTCGTGACTGTCTTCGTTGAGCTTCAGGTCGCCGATCTCGAGGATGGGTGTCGGCGCGCTGGCGGCGAGCATCGGGCTGCGGCGGAGCAGCCCGCGCAGGCGGACCACCACCTCTTCCACGCTGAACGGCTTGGTGACGTAGTCATCTCCTCCCGCCGCGATACCGCCGATGCGATTGGCGACGGTGCCGTTGGCGGTGAGGAACAGCACCATGGTGTCGGGCAGCTCGCCGCGGATCGTCCTTAGCACCTGCACGCCGTCGATGTCGGGCAGCACCACGTCCAGAACGATCAGGTGCGGACGGACTCGGAGAGCCGTCTCGATGGCCGCGCGGCCGGTGCCGGCGACGTCGACCTGCCATCCCTGGCGCCCGAGGACGGCAGAGAGAAGATGACGCAGGTTGGGTTCGTCGTCGACGATCAGCACCCGGACGGTCGGCTTGGCGTTGACAGAAGGATGCTCCACACCGTCACTCTCCCGCGTTTACCTGTGCGTCAGATAAGTGATGGCTGAGGCCTGCTGTTCTTCGCGCGTTCTTATGTGGCGTTTAGCGGCCGTGGTTACGGTGCCGAGGCCATGATCACCGCACAGAATCCCCCGGCGCCCGCCGCCACGGGCGCCCCTTCCGCCGCCGACCCGCTTTCGGCTCCGACACCCCGATGGGCGAACATCCGGACGCTGTGGTTCTTCGTCAGGCCGTTTCGCGCGCGATTGGCGCTCGGGTTCCTGCTCGGTCTCGGCACCACGGCCGCCGCCCTGGCCGCTCCGCTGGTGACGAAGCAGATTCTCGATTCGGTGGGCGCGCCCGGCGATGCCGTGCGACCGGTGGTGCTGCTGCTCGGTCTCATTCTGCTCGGTGCCGGGTTCGGTTTCACGCAGGCGGTGCTCCTCGGGAACGTGGCCGAAGACGTCGTGTTCTCGGTGCGCTCCGTGCTCGTGGGCAGGTTCTTCCGGGGGCGGGTGGCGGACCTCCAATTCCGCCCCACGGGTGAGGTGGTCACGCGGGTGACCTCGGACACGGTGCTCCTCCGGGAGGCGACCTCTTCGGCTCTCGTGAACCTCGTCAACGAGGTCATCGCGCTCATCGGGGCGCTCGCCCTGATGGCGGTCCTCGACCTGACGCTGTTCCTGGTCACCCTCACGTGCATCGCCGTCGTCGGAGTCTTCGCGGGACGGTTGATGCCGCGGATCGGCGCGGCCCAGCGCCTCGCTCAAGAGGCGCTCGGGCGCCTCGGCGGCATCCTGGAGGGCGGCGCGCGTGCCGTGCGCACCATGAAGGCGGCCCGAGCGGAAGCGACGGAAGAACGGAGGGTGCTGGACGAGGCTCGCGAGTCCCTGCGGTACGGCAAGCGGGCGAATCGAACCGAGGCGCTGGCGTGGACGATCGCATCGACCGGGATCCAGTTCGGCATCCTCGTCATCCTGTCGGTCGGTGCCTGGAGGATCGGCGCCGGATGGCTCGAGGTGTCGACGCTCGTCGCATTCCTCTTGTACGCGTTCCAGCTCGTCGAGCCGGTCAGCTCGATCACGATGTACGTTGCCGAGTTGCAGGCCGGTGCGGCCGCAGCGGCCCGCATCCGAGAGACCGAGGACATCACGGCGGAGGACACGATCACGGGGAGCGACGTTCCCCGCGGGCGGACGGGGGCCGCAGCCCTGTCGTTCGAGGGGGTCACCTTCACCTATCCCGGATCACGCCATCCGGCCATCGACGACCTGACCCTGTCGCTGCCGTGGCGCGGACGGCTGGCCGTGGTCGGGCCGTCCGGCGCGGGCAAGACCAGCCTGTTCTCGCTCATCCTCGGTTTCTATCGTCCGGAGTCGGGCACCATCCGCATGAACGACAGCGACTACGCGTCTCTCTCGCTCGGATCCATCCGGGAACGCATCGCCTACGTCGAGCAGGACACACCTCTGCTCGCGGGGAGCATCCGCTACAACCTCGCGTACCGCTTTCCGGACGCCAGCGAGGAGGAATTGTGGGATGCGCTCGACGCGGTGCGGCTCCGTGAACTCGTCGAGTCCTTCCCGGCGGGGCTGGACGAGTCGGTCAGCCCGACCAGTCTGTCCGGGGGACAACGTCAGCGCATCGGTGTCGCGCGAGCCATCGTGCGGCGCCCGGAGGTGCTGCTGCTGGACGAGGCGACGGCCCAGCTCGATGGGCTCACCGAGGCCGCGATCAATCGAGTCGTCGATCGGATCTCGGCAGACACGCTCGTCGTCACGATCGCCCATCGTTTGTCCACCGTCGTGGATGCCGACCGCATCGTCGTCATGGATCGGGGGAGGCTCCACGCATCGGGGACGCACGGTGAGCTCCTCGTCGTGAGCCCGCTCTATGCGCAGCTCGTCGAGGCCCTCCGGATCGGCGCGGTCTAGCGCGGATGAGAGAGTGCGCCGGCGCTACGGCGCCGGGTCGTCGCTGCGCTGCCAGGCGATGGCGATCAGCCGCCGTAAGACGTTCAGGTCGATGTCGTCGAGCTTCTTCACGTAGACGCATCCGGCGCCCTCCGTGTAGGTGCCGAGCTGTGGCAGGAGCTCAGCGCCCTCAGGCAGGTCTTTCAGGCCGTAGATCGAGAGCTGTGCCTTGCGGGGGGAGAAGCCCGTCTTCGGCCATTCGCCCTGCGTGCGTGGATTGGCCGGGGAGACGTAGTGGTAGCTGCCGTACCCGACGATCGACGGCCCCCAGAGGGCGGGCTCGACGCCGGTCACCTCGCGGAAGATCTCGGCGAGGGCCATCCCGTCGTCTCGACGGCGCTGTGGCGTCGCGGCTTCGAGGAACGCCGTGACATCCGCGTCGGTCGGCTGGGTCTTGATCTCGCTCACCTCGCCATTATCGCGCTCACCCTGGCGCCGCCGCATCGCCCGGCGGCAGCAGCTCGAACGTCACGGGAGGCGTCGCGATCCCGTTCACCTGCAGGGCGAGGGCGTGTTCACCCGGGTAGTAGCGGCGCGTGGTGATCGCGCGGAAGGAGTGCCGACGGTCGATCGCCAACTCTTCGCCGGGGGCGAGGTCGGCGGTCGCGAGCTTGAAGACCTTCGTGCTGAGCGTTCCGTTGGCGCGGCGATGGAAGACGACGTAGTCGACCGACAGGCGCGCCTTCTCCGCGCCCGTGTTCCGGATGACCGCGGTGAAACGGATCTCTTCGCCCCACGGCACGCGGGCATCGGCGAGCAGCGGTCCGTCGACCTGCACCGTCGCGGGACCGAATCCGAGCAGGGCGAGGGCCTGCGGATCGCCGCGTTTGACGAGCGTGCGGAGCGCGCGGCGGACGAGCGCCGGCGTCGTGGGCGCGGGTGCATCGAGCCACCGTCGGGCGGTCTCGACGACGAGTTCGGGGGAGTCGCGGCTGAGATCGTTGAGGTGATTCGCGACCGACCGGCGGACGGACTCGCTGTCGTCGCGGTACAGCGCATCGAGGATGGGGACGGTGGCGTCGGGTTGGCTCATCAGTCGGGGGACGCGAATCGCCCACGGCAGATACGCACGTGTGCCCTCGCTCGCGAGTCGCCGCACGTGCTCATCGGGTGAATGCGTCCACCCGGCGATGATGTCGAGCGCCCGATCGAGGTCATGGCGCAGCAGGGTGCGGATCGCGAACTCGGCGGTCAGTCGACCCGTGAGCTCGGCGAGCAAAGCCATGGCGTCGTCGAACGAGGCATCCGTCCCCTCGTGCACGGCCCGCGCGGCGATCGCGTCGGTCACGGGCCAGATCAACCAGCCGGTGAACGCCGGATCGTGCTCGGCAGCAGATCGGATCGTCTGGGCAAGAGTCGCATAGTCCCCCGGAATATCGGACAGGAGCGCCTCGCGCAGCACATCCGCCCGTTCACGCAGCGACAGGCCGCCGAACGCGTCCGCCGCGCGCGGCAGTTCGTGAAGGACCCGCTCGGGCACGGCGCCCTGGATGGACCGGGTCAGCGTGGCTGCGACGTCGACGCCGAGGAGCTCGTCTGCGAAGGGCATGCCCCATCATCCCGCGGACGCGAGCGTCGTCAGGCGAGGTGCGACAGCGATGTGCCTGGCTGACTCACCGTCCCTCCGTCGGTGCAGGTCAGCCGCTGACCGGTTCAGTGACCGGTGTTGTCGGCCATGAGTGGGGACGCGATCCCGGGCACCTTCGCGTCGATCACGATCGGCACCGTCCGCGGACCGGCGAGCCAGGCGCGAAGCGGCTCGAGGTCGTCAAGGCTTCGTACCGTGATCCCCTCACACCCGTAGCCGCGAGCGATCCGCGCGATGTCCGTCTCGGGAAACTTCACGATGCCGTGCTTGTCGGGTTGATCGGCGAAGAGGTGAACTTCCGCGCCGTACGCCTCGTCGTTGTAGACGACGATCACCATGCCGAGGCCCTCGCGCACGGCCGTGTCGAGTTCGACCGCTCCCATGAGAATCGAGCCGTCCCCGGTGCCGACCACGACGGTGCGATCCGGGCGCGCGATCGCCGCGCCGATCCCCTCGGCCAGGCCCAGCCCGATGGACTGGAACGACAGTGGCATCACGAATCCGCGCTCATCGGGCACGCGGAGGAATGCACCGGCATACATGTTGACGTTGCCGCCATCGGGCACCACCACCCTGTCCATCGGCAGCATCGCATCGAGTGCGCCGGTGAGCACCGCGGCGCCGACGAGGCCGGGACTCTCCGGCTCGTCGGGCAGGTTGTCGCGCCAATAGCGGATGCGGCCGAGCCGTTCCGCGGTCGCCGGCGTCCGCAGTCCCTCTCGGGCGGCACCCCGCGAGCGAAGATGTGCGGTGACCGCGTGGGCCACCTCCGCGGTATCGCCCACGATGCCCACCGTCACATCGCGGTGCTTGCCGAACGCTTCGACCCGATCGTCCACCTGAACGATCACGGGCTGCGCCGTGAGGGTGCCGTGGTGGGCGGTCCACGGGTTCAGCGCGGCCCCGAAAGCCACGAGCACGTCAGCACCGGCGATGAACTCTTGCGCTCCGGGCGTTGCGAATCCCCCCATCACCTCGAGGGCCCACTCCTCATCGGCGAACAGGCCGCGCGCGCCGGCCGACGGCACGAGGATCGCGCCGGTCTGCGCACCGAGCGCACGCAGTTCGGCCGCCGCGTGACGTGCACCGCGGCCACCGACGATGACAGGACGCTCGGCTGCCTCGAGGATCCGTGCGAGTTCGGCGACTCCTACCGCCGATGCTCCCGCCTTCACGACCCGCGGGGGAAGCGGTGGCTGAGGTTGTGGCACCCATTCCTGTTCCTGGATGTCGACCGGGAGAGACAGTACGACCGTCGCGCGATCGCGCACGGCGAGGTCGTATGCCGCCACGGCTTCGGAGACGGCATCCTGAGCCGAATGGATGCGGCGCGGCACGGCGCCCACCGCCGCCACCAGCGCGTCCTGGTCGATCACGAAGTTACCCTCGCGCTGCCCGACCGCCGTGTCGCCCGTGACGACGAGGAGCGGCGTGTTGGATTTGGCAGCCTCTCCGATGCCCGTCATGGCGTTCGACAAGCCGCAGCCCTGATGCAGGCTCACCGCGGCCAGCATTCCGGAAATCCGCGTGTAGGCATCGGCCATGCATGCCGCACCCATCTCATGTCGCGCGGCGGTGTACCCGACGCCCCCGGCCACCAAACCGTGGGTGACCATGAAGTTGCCGCTGCCGACGACCCCGAAGACGTGCGCCACGCCCCGCTCGGCCAGGGCTCGTCCGACGGCCTCGCCGACCGTCAGTTTCTCGATTGCGCTCGTGTTCATCGTTCCCTTGCCTTTCTCGTGCCTCCGCACGGCGGATGCGCCGTTCACGGGGCGACCGTGGGGGTACTGCCGGTGCGCATCAGCTCGCTCGAGCGGCGGATGCGCCGGTAGACATCGGTGCGGATGCGCCCGAACTCGCCGAGTTCTTTCGTCTCGATCTGGTCGCGCGGTGCGGGCAGCTGCACGGGGAGGTCCGCCTCGATGAACGTCGGGCGCGGCCCCATGACGAGGACACGATCGGCGAGGTACACGCTCTCGTCGATGTCGTGCGTGACGAAGACGATCGCCACATCGAACGTGTCGCGCACGCGGAGGACAAGGTCTTCGAGGTCGGCGCGTGTCTGCGCGTCGAGGGCACCGAACGGCTCGTCCATCAGCAGCATCCGGGGTTGTTAGGCGAGGCAGCGCGCTATCGCGACGCG
>CAYZEL010000032.1:0-16907 GCA_964477515.1 uncultured Microbacterium sp. | reverse complement strand
AGACGCGCTCGCGTTCCAGGCGCCACTCGCGCCGGGCGCGGGAGGCGGGGACGGAGACGACGGCATTCTCGCCCGTCGCGCGCCGATCATCGAGGGCGACGACGTGCTCGCCCCGGCCGTCACCTACCGCCGCGACGGCGACGCCAACATCCTCGTCGAGTACGGCGACAACGTCCTCGATCTCGGCCTCCGCATGCGGGTGCACGCGCTCGAAGAGGCCGTGCTCGCGCGCGGGATCGAGGGCGTCCGGGATGTCACCCCCGGCATCCGTTCGCTGCAGATCCAGACCGATCCCCGCATCCTGCGCGCCTCGGAACTTCTCGACGAGCTGCAGCGGATCGAGGAGGCGCTCCCCGCGACCCGGGAGCTCACGGTGCCCTCGCGGATCGTGCACCTGCCGCTGTCGTGGGACGACCCGGCCACGCAGCTGGCGATCGACCGGTACATGTCGAGCGTCCGCGACGACGCTCCGTGGACGCCCTCGAACATCGAGTTCATCCGTCGGGTGAACGGACTCGACAGCGTCGAGGACGTCAAGCGCATCGTCTTCGAGGCCGACTACCTCGTACTGGGCCTCGGTGACGTGTACCTGGGGGCGCCCGTCGCCACCCCCGTCGACCCTCGGCACCGGCTCGTCACGACGAAGTACAACCCGGCGCGCACGTGGACGGCCGAGAACTCGGTCGGCATCGGCGGCGCGTACATGTGCATCTACGGCATGGAGGGTCCGGGCGGGTACCAGTTCGTCGGGCGCACGGTGCAGATCTGGAATCGCTTCCGCCGGGGCGGGCTGTTCAACGAGAACCCGTGGGCGCTGCGGCCCTTCGACCGCATCACGTGGTACCCGGTGTCCGCCGAGGAGCTGCTCGACCTGCGGGCCGAGGTGGATGCCGGGCGCGGCGACTTCCGGACGGAAGCGGGACGCTTCGCGCTCGCCGAGTACGACGAGTTCCTCGCGGCCGAGGCCGAATCGATCCAGGCATTCCGCTCGACGCAGCAGGCGGCGTTCTCGGCCGAGAAGGACCGCTGGCGTGCGGCGGGGGAGTTCGAGAGGACGTACGACGCGCCGGCGGCACCCGTCGCCGACGTCATCGTGCCCGAGGGGTGCGAGGCCGTCACCGCGCCCTTCGCAGCGAGCGTCTGGCGAGTCGACGTCGAGCAGGGCGCAGACGTCGGGGTCGATGATCGCCTGGTCGTTCTCGAGGCGATGAAGATGGAGACGCCGGTGCTCGCTCCCGCCGCGGGTCGGATCGCGGCCGTCTACGTGTCACCCGGCGAGCGCGTCGCCGCCGGTCAGGTTCTCGCAGCCGTGGAGGTTTCGTCATGAGTGTCGCTACCAGCGCCGTCCTCAAGGTCCAGCAGGCGTACGAACGGATCGCCGCGGCCGATCGGCCCGAGGTCTGGATCGCCCTGCGCGACGAGTCCGATGTGCTGGCCGAGGCGCGTGAGCTCGACGCGCGGGCCGCCGCGGGCGAGCGTCTCCCGCTCGCGGGTGTTCTGGCGGCGGTCAAGGACAACATCGACGTGGCCGGTCTGTCGACGACGGCCGGATGCCCCGCCTTCGCGTATGCGCCAGAAGCCGACGCCCCCGCCGTGGCCCGGCTGCGCGCGGCCGGGGTCATCGTGCTGGGCAAGACGAACCTCGATCAGTTCGCCACCGGCCTTGTCGGCACACGCAGCCTATGGAGCCGTGCGGAACGCGTGGCAGCCCGATCGCATCTCGGGTGGCTCGAGCTCCGGGTCGGCGGTCGCCGTCGCACTGAGCCTGGTCGACATCGCGCTCGGCACCGACACGGCGGGTTCGGGTCGTGTACCCGCGGCGCTCAACGGCATCTTCGGCATCAAGCCGACCGTCGGCCTCGTGCCGACGACGGGCGTCGTTCCGGCGTGCTGGTCGATCGACGTCGTCACGGTCTTCGCGCGCGACATCGGTCTCGGCCGACGCGCGGCCGAGGCGATGGAGGGCGCGGACGGGATCGATCCGCTCGTGCGTGCCGCGGAGCCCCTGCCGACCCTGTCGGCCGCGCCGCGCGTCGCCATCCCCAGCCCCGAACACCTCGAGGGGCTCGCGCCGGGCTGGGTCGAGGCGTTCCGCGGCGTCGTGGAACGACTCGCCGCGTCCGGCGCCGAGATCGTCGAGGTCGACATCGCGCCGCTGATCGACGCGGCCGCCCTGCTCTACGGTGGGGCGTTCGTCGCCGAGCGGACAGCGGCCGTGGGCGACTTCATCCGCGAGCACGGGGAACTCATCGGCGGCGACATCGACCCGACGGTCGCGACGATCGTCGGCGGCGGCGAGCGCTTCACGGCCGTCGACGCCTTCCGCGACCGCGAGCGCCTGCTGCGCCTCGGACTCGCGGGCGCGCGCCTGCTCGCGGGCACTGATGCACTCCTGACACCCACCACGACGTGGCACCCGACCCTCGCCGAGGTCGCCGCCGATCCGATCGGGGCCAACGCGCGCATGGGGCGATACACGAACTTCGCGAACCTGCTCGACTACGCCTCCCTCGCCGTCCCCGCGGGCACGGTCGCGGGGCACCCGTTCGGTGTGATGCTCACGGCGCCGGCCTTCTCGGACCGCCGCCTGGCCGAGCTGGCGGGACGGATCCAGGGAGCCGAGCTCGACATCCTGGTCGTGGGGGCCCACCTGACGGGCCAGCCGCTCAACCATCAGCTCGTCGCGGCGGGAGGGCGCTTCTCGCGCCGGGTCCGCACGGCCCCGTCCTACCGTCTGCACGCCCTGCCGACCGTGCCGCCCAAGCCGGGCCTGCGCCGGGTCGCGGAGGCGGGCGCAGACATCGTCGGCGAGGTGTGGACGCTGCCCGCCGCGGGCTTCGGATCGTTCGTCGCCTCGCTGCCGCAGCCCATGGCGATCGGCAGCGTCGCACTCGACGACGGCTCTGCCGTCGCGGGGTTCCTGGCCGAGCCCGCCGCCTTCGAGGGGGCACCCGACATCAGCGAGCACGGCGGGTGGGTGGCCTACCTGTCGCGGGACAAGAGCGCAGAATAGAGGGATGACGACGTCGATGCCGGGCCGTCCGCGCCTCCAGCCCGGTGAGCCCGGCGTCGAGTCCCGTCAGCAGCTCGTCGACGCCGCGGCATCCCTCTTCGCGGAGCGCGGCTACGCCGCCACCAGCACGAGACGGATCGCCGAACGCGCCGGCATGCGTCAGGCGAGCATGTACTACTACTTCGTGGGCAAGGAAGAGATCCTGCTCGAACTGCTGCAGGCATCCATCCGTCCCACCCTCGACCGGGCCGCGGAGTACCTCTCCGAGCCGGACGCGCGCCGGGCGCTCGCCGCCCTGGTGCGCGCGGACGTCGAGACCCTGCTCGCGGAGCCGCATAACATCGGCACGATGTACCTCTCGCCCGAGATCGCGGGCGAGGCGTTCGCGCCCTTTCGCGCTGCTCGAGAGGAGCTGGTCGGCATCTACGGCGAGCTCGCGACGCGGATCAGCCCGAGCGCCGACGCACAGTTCCTCGGCACCTGCTGCATCCAGCTGGTCGACGTGGTCGTGCGGTTCCGCCAGGAGGGCACGGTGCCCGAGGACCTGCCGGAGCGCATCGCGGCGGCCTGCCTTCGTCTTGTGGATGACGGCCTCGTCGAGGACGCGGGCTGAGGCGGACCGCCGCGACCGGCGTCAGGCCGGCACGGATGCGCCCCGCGCCGCGGCTGCCGTGTCCAGAGACTCGCCCAGCACGTCGGCCTGCTCGAGTCGCAGCGCCTCGACCGCGTCGCGCTCGTCGGAGAGCTCCGCCTCGGACCGCGGCGAGAGCCACGTCACGAGGAAAAAGACCGCCAGGCTGACCGCGAAGGCGATGAGCGTCGCCCACCCATCGATGCTCGTGTCGAACACGGTGTTGGGGATGTAGAGGATGTTGTTCTCGAGCCCGTAGAGCGTGGGCTGCACCGCAAGAAGCGCGAGTCGGACGACCAGTCCGACGGCGGCCGAGATGAACAGCGCGTTGCGGCCGGGGCGGTTCCAGAAGATCCCGATGATGAACGGTCCCGCGAGGCACGCGAGCATGAGGTCGAACGCGAGGGTCAGCAGGATCGCGGTCTGGCTGGTCTGGATCGCCAGGAGCGATCCGACGATGACGACCGGGAACATCGCGACGCGCGTCCACCGCAGGAGCGGATCGCGCTCGGAGTCCGCCGGGCGGCGCACGCGGAAGATGTTGCGCACCGTCACGGCCGACGTCGCGAGGATCGCGCCCGAGGCGGTCGAGAACGACGCCGCCACGATGCCCGAGAGCACGAGGATCGACAGCAGCGGCGGCGCCCAGCCGTCCAGCAGCTGGTACAGCACGGGGCCGTCCGCGGCGGTCAGACCCAGGGCGGCGGACGCCGTCAGCGCGACGAGCGCGAAGATGATGCCGACACCGGCTGTGAGGGCGGCGGCGCTGAGGCACGCGCGGCGCGCGACCTGCGGGTTGCGGGCGCCGAAGACGCGCTGCATGAAGTCGATCGCGACGATGTCGCCGATGCCGAGGGCGATGAGCGTGGCCCAGTTGATCGGGGCACCGAACTCGGCACTCGTGAGCTGCTCGAAGTCGAACGGCCCCATGCCCTCCGGGATGATGATGCCGAAGCTGAACGCCGTCCAGATGAGCAGGCCGATCGAGGCGACGACCGTGATGGTTGTCTGGATCGCGCCGGTGTAGGCGTCCGACACGAGCCCGCCGGCGATCGTGTACGACAGGACGAGCACGACCGCGATGATGACGCCCCAGGCGTAGGGGATGCGGGCGAACCTCTCCATGAGGTATCCGCACGCGACCAGGTTCCCGGCCAGGAGGATCGTGAACGCGATCACCATGATCATGCTCGCGAAGACCTCGTTCGTGCGGCCGTAGCGGATACGGAAGTAGTCGCCGAGGGTGAAGAGTTTCATCGCGTTGAGGGGCTTGGCGAGGAAGACGCCGACGAGCGTCAGGCAGACCGCCAGGCCCAGCGCGAGCGATGCACCGGACCAGAACCCGAAATCGGCCGTCAGGTCGGTGTTGCCGACCGTGGCGTTCGCGTCGACGGCTGCCGCCGTGAGCGACGCGGCGACGAGAGGCACGCCGAGTCGGCGCCCGGCGACGAGGAAGTTGGCGCTGTCGCCGTCTATTCGTCTCGCCACGACGATTCCCACGACGAGAATCACGAGCACGGTCAGTGCGACTCCGAAGATGATCATGGCGACTCCCGGGTGAGATCGAAGGGTTTCTGTCAGGCGATAGAAACCCATGTTCCCGGCGCAAACCGCCCCCCGATTTTCCGGGATGTATCGATCTCGTGAAATGTCGCGCCCGCGAACGCCGAGGCCGCGGGACCTACTCCGTCGCGGCGCTCCCGACGGTCATCCCCTCGAGACCAGGCCGGACGAGCCGCGCGTCGGCGAACGGATCGTGCACGACCCGGATCTCGTCGTCGAAGACCTGCCCGACGGGTTGTGCGGGGGTGAAGGGCGGCCATCCGGGGTCGCCGTCTCGGACGAACGCGACCCACGCCCCGTGCATCCGCTCCGAAAGCTCCTGCGGCGGCGCGTCGCCGACGATCGCCGACACGGCGGGCGCATCCATCAGGTTCCACACGAACGGCAGTTCCATGCAGTGCATCGCGATGCCGAGGTTCGGGCTGCGCCAGCGGAAGTCATACACCCAGGTGCCGGCCGTCCGCCGCAGCCGCGCGAACGCGTCGACGCGGTTGCGGAAGGTCGTGTCGGTCGTGAGCTGACCGAGCGCATCCTGCGCCGTCTCGAGGGCGTTCGCCTCGGCATACGCCTCGGCCGCGTCCCGGACGATCCCGTGCGCGGTGAGGAAGTCGACGGCGCTGTCCTGCTCGAGGCGCGGCCCGCTTCCCCAGGCGGTCATGTTGAACTCGTGCGCGGTCGCGCCGATGAGCAGCGGCTTGTCGATCCCGACGCCGTGTTCGGCCGCCTCATCTGCGTCGTAGGGGACGAGTCCCGCGTCCCGGATCGGTCCGAAATCCGTTCCCGCTGCGCGGCTGGTCGAGAAGGCTGAAGCGACGTGATTCTCCAGGGTCGACGCGGCGGCGAGCACGGCGTGCTGAGCGTCCAGCACGGTGTCCTCGTCGAGGGGCGACAGGGCCTTCCTGGTCGCCGGGGATCCGAGCTCCGCCGCGATCCGCTCGCTCGTGGCGCGCGCCGTGGCCGGTTCGACGAGGCCGATGGCCGGTGACTGAGCGATCGCCCGGTGGAAGAGGCTCTGCGCCTCTGGTATGCCCAGGAGGGTCGTGACGGCACCGCCGCCCGCGCTCTGGCCGGCGATCGTCACCCGTCCGGGATCCCCGCCGAACTCCCCGATTTCGTCGCGCACCCATTCGAGTGCCGCGATCCAGTCGCGCACGGCACGGTTGGAAGCGGCGCCTTCCACCTCGCCGAACCCTACGACGCCCAGGCGGTACGAGACGGCTACGACTACGATCCCGTCCCGGCAGAATGCCGAACCGTCGTACCAAGGGCTGGAGGGGGAGCCTGCGATGTAGCCGCCGCCGTGGAACCACACGAGCACCGGCAGGGCGGTCGCGGCGTCGGGCGTCGGTGTGAAGACGTTGACCGACAGGGTGTCCTCGCCCGGGATACTCGGCTCGGGCACGGTCGTGACGTCCATGAACGGACGGCGCTGCGGAGTCGGGCCCGGCTGCCGGGCGTCCCGGACGCCCACCCACGCCGCGCGTGGACGGGGCGCGTCCCACGCCGCCGTTCCCGCGGGCGGCTCGGCGAACGGGATGCCGTAGAAGGCCATCGAGCCGGGGCGCGAGACGCCCCGCACGATTCCCTTCGACGTACGGACCGTGACCGGGTCGCCCGCGGGCGCGGCGGCATCGCTCATCGCGACTTCTTGATCGGGATGATGAAGACGATCGCCAGCAGCACCCAGAAGATCGCCCAGCCGAACAGCGCCTGGTAGCCGAAGGCGGCGGCGATCGCGGCGGCGAGTACGGGACCGATGGCCTGGGGCAGCACGGTCGCGATGTTCATGACGCCCAGATCCTTGCCGAATCGGGCGGGGTCGGGCAGCACGTCGATGATCAGGGCCATGTCGATGGCCATGTAGGCGCCGAAGGCGAACCCGTTGATCGCGGCCCACGCGTAGAAGCCGCCGAGGGTCGGCGAGAACATCGGGATGGCGAGGGCGACGGCCATGGCGATCGAGGCGCCGATGACGAACGGCTTGCGGCGGCCGAGTCGATCGGACAGGCGTCCGAACACGAAGGAGGCGATCAGGGCGCCCACCATCGTGATGATGCCCAGGTTCCCGATCTCGACATTCACCTGCTCGAACGTGAGCGCGGGCTGGACGTACGCGAGCAGCAGGTTGAACTGGAAGACCTGCACCGCCCAGTAGCCGAGCATCATGAGGAAGCGGGCCGCGAACGCCCACGCGAAGTCCGGCGCCGTGCGCGGGTTCACCCAGAACGTCTGCAGGAAGATGCGGAACGAGAACGGCGCCTTGGGCAGGCGGGCGCTGGAACTGTCGGGGTTGATCAGCACGAAGGCGAGCAGGGCGATCAGCAGCACCGCGCCGAAGATCGTGAAGCTGACATCGCCGACCGCATTGGCGAGGCGACCCGCGGCGATCGCGCCGAGGGTGCCTCCGACGATGGCGGTCACTCCGATGAGGGACGAGGCGATGCCGCGGCGGTCCAGCGGCACCCGGTCGGCGACTGTCGTCTGGAGAGGGCCCTGGATGATGTTCAGGCAGATCTGGACGAGTACCCAGAAGACCGTGACGGTGACCACGGTGTTGGCGGTCTGCAGTCCGAAGGTGAAGGCGAGGCCCGCGATGCCGCCGATCAGGAGGTACGGCGTGCGGCGGCCGAAGCGGCCGCGCGTGCGGTCGCTGAGCATGCCGACCAGCGGCTGGGTCACGAGGGTGAAGATCGCCGAGATCGCGAGCACCTGCGCGAGCGTGGCGTCACGCGCCGCGGCGTCCTCGGGGAAGAAGCCGTAGATCTTGCCGGGCAGCAGCACGCCGGCGAAGGCCGAGGGTGCGGCCATGAGCACCGTTCCCGTGATCAGCAGGGAGACGAGGTAGGTGTTCAGACGACCGCCGAGTCGGTAGACGCGAGACGTTCCCGGGGTTTCGGTCGATTCGGGATCCATCGGCCGTTCGGCCGCCTGGGGGGTGGTGATGTCAGCCATGGGGCTTCCTCCGCATTGAGGGGGGACAGCGGTCGCGAGCGCGGCCGCCGACACAACTATGCCGACTAACACGTGTTAGTACAAGTCCGAAGTCCATCCGACCCGGGTGAGCCTTTCGGCTCACGCGCTCGTTCGGTTCACGAGCTGTCGCGGACGATCAGCCGGGGAGGCTCGGCGCGACTCACGCCCGGTTCGGTGCCCGGGTCCTCCACGAGGCGCCGGATCACGTCGGCCACCTCCGTGGCGGCGGGGAATGACAGCCGGACGCTCGTGAGCGCTGGTCGGGCGAGTGTTCCCGCGACGATGTCGTCGCAGCCGACGACGGCCACGTCCCGAGGAACATCGACCCCGATGAGATCGAGCGCGCTGAGCAGAAGGAGGGCGTAGTCGTCGTCATAAGCGAACACCCCGTCGATCCCGCGCTCGACGCACGTCCGCGCGACGGCCAGCGCCCCGTCCCGGTCGTACCGCATGGGCAGGTCGACCGTCTCGATGCCGCGCGCCTCGCACACCGAGATGGCGCGCTCCCGGCGAGCCCGCGCGATCCCCTCGAGACCCGCCTCGGTCGGCAGGACGATGCCGACGCGTCGCCGTCCCGTGTCGGCGAGGTGCGTCGCGGCGAGCGCGCCCGCATCGGCCTGCCCGGTGACCAACACGTGCGTTCCCGGGGCCGGCCCCTCGCCGGTCGACACGATGGCGCGGGTGCCGTTGTCGCGCAGAATCTGCTGAGAGCGCGCCGGCAGCACGACCGATCCCAGCGTGAGCACGGCGACGGGCCGCAGCTGCGACCAGGCACGTGCGGCATCGACATACCCGAGATGACGGCTCCCGAACGTCACGAATGTCAGTCCGACGGCGTTGAGCGCGTCTTCCAGCTCGGTCGTCCATTCCAGGACGAGGCGTCCGAGAGCGCCGTCCGCCGAGGGCATCAGGACGATGCCCGAATAGCCCTTGCGGAGCGCCCGCGCGCCGGAGTGGGGGACGTAGCCCAGGTCGCGCGCCACAGCACGGACGTGGTCGCGCGTCTGCGGCGATAGTGCGATCGACTCGACGCCGTTGAGGACGAGCGAGACCGTCGTGCGGGAGACTCCCGCGGCCTTCGCGACGTCCGTGCTGGTGACCGGCTTCTGCGGTGGGGGAACGGATGCCACAACACTCCCGTCTCGACGATCCCAGAGTAACGCGGGTCCGCGCTCCCCGTACGCGATACGTACCGGTACGACGCCGACGGGGGTGAGGTCAAGGGGTACGGCACGCGCAGCGCGGATGCGAAGCTGGACGCATGAGCATCGAGGTTTGGGCACCGAACGCACGTCAGGTCAGGCTCCGGCGGGGTGACGCCAGCGAGCTGGACCTCGCCCGTGGCGAGGGCGGGCGGTGGTCGAGCGATGTCGAGCTCGCCGACGGCGAGGAGTACGGCTTCATGATCGACGGTGGCGCCCTGCGCCCCGACCCGCGCTCGCGGCGCCAGCCGCGGGGAGTGCACGAGGCATCCGCCCATGTCGATCCGACCGCCTTCGCCTGGACGGATACCGGCTGGACGGGCCGCCAACTGGCGGGCGGGCTCATCTACGAGCTGCACATCGGGACGTTCACGCCCGAGGGGACACTCGATGCCGCGATCGAGCGATTCCCCCATCTGATCGACCTCGGCGTGACGCACATCGAACTGCTGCCCGTCAACGGATTCAACGGCGTGCACAACTGGGGCTACGACGGAGTGCTCTGGTACACCGTGCACGAGGAGTACGGCGGCCCGCGCGCCTACCAGCGCTTCGTCGACGCAGCGCACTCGGTGGGGCTCGCGGTGATCCAGGACGTGGTCTACAACCACCTCGGCCCGAGCGGCAACTACCTGCCCGAGTTCGGGCCGTACCTGCGCACGGGCGAGCGCAACACGTGGGGCGATTCGATCAACCTGGACGAGCCCGCCGTGCGGTCGTACATCGTGGACAACGCCATGATGTGGTTGCGCGACTACCACGTCGACGGGCTGCGCCTGGATGCCGTGCACGCGCTGCTCGACAACAGCGACACGCACATCCTGCAGGAGTTGGCCGAGGCATCCGATGCCCTGTCGGCCCACCTCGGTCGGCCGCTGACGCTGATCGCCGAGTCGGACATGAACGACCCGAAGCTGATCCTGCCGCGCGAGGCCGGGGGCTACGGTCTGACGGCGCAGTGGAGCGACGACTGGCACCATGCGGTGCACGTCGCCGTCACGGGTGAGACCGCGGGCTACTACGAGGACTTCGGCGCGCTCGACGCGCTGCCGAAGGTCTGGACCGAGGGCTTCTTCCACAACGGGACGTACTCATCGTTCCGCGAGCGCGAACACGGCTTCCCGATCCCGGCCGAGGTACCGACGTGGCGGCTCGTCACGTTCGCGCAGGACCACGACCAGATCGGCAACCGTGCCGCCGGCGACCGGCTCTCGCAGTCGCTGTCGTATGGACGGCTCGCCGCGACCGCTGTGCTGACCCTGACCGCCCCCGGTACCCCGATGCTCTTCATGGGTGAGGAGTGGGGCGCCTCGACGCCATGGCAGTTCTTCACCTCGCACCCCGAGCCCGAGCTCGGCGAGGCGACCGCGAAGGGCCGACTCGAGGAGTTCACCCGCATGGGCTGGGACGAGTCCGTCGTGCCGAACCCGCAAGATCCCGCGACGTTCGAGCGCTCGAAGCTCGACTGGGCCGAGCCATCCGAGGGGGATCACGCGCGCCTGCTGCGGCTCTATCGCGACCTCGCGACGCTGCGACGTTCGTGGCCCGAACTCACCGACCCGTCGTTCGCGGCATTGCGTGCGGCGTCCGCTGAGAGTGCCACGGGCGGGAGAGCATCGGGTGGGGTCGGCGCGCGCGCCTTCGCGCTGGGCCGCGGCGACCTGTCGGTGCTCGTCAACCTCACGGACGAAGCCGTGTCGTGGGACGTCGCCCCCGGCCGCATCATCCTGCTGACGACGGACGCCGCGGCCCTGCTCGTGGACGGTGAGGCCGTCGTGCCGCCCGAGGCCGCGGTCGTCGTGGGTCCGCTGCGCTGACGCGGGGGCACGGTCCGGGCCGTCGTCCCGACGGTGTTCACAATTCAGTCTGTACGCGGGCGAGGGGTGAGCCTGCTCGCGGTCTCGTGCGGCTGAGCCGAGCTCGCGACATCGCGCGGACTGAGTTGTCAACGCCTCGCCTCGCCGTGGTCGCCAACATAGGGTGAGGGCATGACCATTCCCGGACGGCCGAACGAGGCGCGGACCCTCGACCTCGTGCGCCAGATCGTCGTGATCTCGGCCCTTGTGTTCATGCTCATCGCGGCCATGGTGGGTGTCGGAGTGTTCGGCGGCACGCCTATCGCCGAGGCTCAGGGGGGTGCGCTCGCCGCGGACGCGACCCTGCTCGCCCCCGCCACCCCCGCATTCTCGATCTGGTCGGTCATCTACGTCGGCCTCGCGGCCTACACGGTCTGGCAGGCGCTGCCGACACAGCGCGCCGCGGCACGTCAGCGTGCGACGGGCTGGTGGATCGCGTTGACCATGGTCCTGAACGGACTGTGGATCGTCACGGTCCAGGTGTTCACGCTCTGGGGCACAACGCTGGCGATCTTCGTGCTGCTCGCCGCACTCTGCGTCACCTTCCAGCGGGCGGTCGCCACGCGGATGCCCCGCGCCGGGGTCGTCGACTCGTTGCTGATCGACGGCGTGACGGGCCTGCACCTGGGCTGGGTCGCGGTCGCATCCGTTGCGAACGTCGCGGCCTGGCTGACCGCCATCGGACCGACCGACTGGGCGGATCACGCGCAGGCGTGGGGCATCGCCGTGATCGTCGTCGTCGCGGTCATCGGGCTCGCGATCGCCTGGGCGAGCGGATGGCGCGTCGCGCCCGGGCTCGCTCTCGGGTGGGGTCTGGTCTGGATCGCGGTCGGGCGGCTCGCCGACCAGCCGCGTAGCGAGGCGATCGGCATCGCCGCGATCGCGGCGGCTGTCGTCGTTGTGGGCACCCCCCTCGCGATCGCGGGACTGCGGAACCTCCGCCCGGCGGGCGACTGAGACAGCGCCCGACCGACCGACCGATCAGACGAGGCGCGACGCGAAAGCCCGGACGATGCGCGCGGGCTCGGTGATCGATGCCGCAAGCACCCGTGCGGCGATCTCGTCGAACGCGCGAGCGTCGAAGTATCCGTCGTCGCGGTAGACGGCCATCCGTTCGGTGAAGGCGCGACCCGTCGGCTCGGGGTGGAACTGGGTCGCGTAGAGCGTGTCGCCGACACGGTATGCCTGCACCGGGCAGACGTCGTTGGTGGCGAGGAGCTCGGCACCCGGGGGAGGTGTCGCGGCGCCCTCTTTGTGGGCGGTGAGGGCCGAGAAGGGCGAGGGAAGCGACCCGAAGAGCGGATCATGAGCGGCGGCATCGGTGAGGGTGATCGTCGCGGGCCCCGTGTCCTCCGGGTAGGCACGGGTGACTTCGCCGCCGAGCATGCGGGTCACGATGCCGATGCCGTAGCACGTGAACAGGGCGGACGTGCGACCGGATGCCGCGGCATCCGCGATGCTCTCCAGATCCGCCTCGAGGCGGATCTGGACCTCGGTCTTGGTGCTCGTCGGGTCCGCGACGTTGAACGGGCTGCCCCCGACCAGAAACCCGGTGTACTTCTCGAGCGCGTCGGGCGGCAACGGCTCGCGCACCAGATCGTGGGCGTGGAGGCGATCCTCGTCGAGGTGTGCGGCCTCGCGGAAAGAACGGTACTCACCCTCGGCGGCACCCGCCTGAGGTCGCGCGCAGAGGTAGAGCAGCGTCATGTTGCCCGAGTGTAATCGGCGCGCACGGTCATCCCCGCGACGAGCGTGCCGTGCGTCCTCGCACGATGCCGACGAGCGCCTCGATCTCGGGACTCGTGCTCGCGGCGAGCCACGCCAGAGCGACGGCGGATGTCGGGGCGCCCACGAGGGGTCGGTATGCGACGTCGCGGCGGCGGTGCATTCGCACGAGCGAGAGCGGCAGGATCACGATCCCGACGCCCGCACCCACCGTCTCCAGCGCTTCGGCCGTCGTTTGGGGACGCGGCCCGCGGCCCGACACGACGCCCGGGACGTCGACGGGGCCCAGGACGTCGTCCGTTGGAACGAACAGGGTCTCGCCCGCGAGGTCCGGGAACGTCAACTCTTCCGCGGCGCCGAGCGACGAATCGGAGCCGAATGCCACGACCGTCGTCTCTTCGTACAGGAGGATCACGTGCAGCCCGTCACGATCGACCGGAAGCCGTACGAGCGCCGCATCGACCTCCCCGGCACGCAGCGCGCGCTCCTGGTCGCCCGCCTCGGTGGGGATGAGTTCGAGGGGTGCATCGGGTAGACGGTCACGCCACCGATCGACCCAGATCCCCGGCGATGCTCCCGGGAACACGCCGAGTCGAATCGGGCCGACCACGGTGGGGGCCTGACGAAGCTCGGCCGACGGGGCCGGCTTCGGGCGTGTGACCTTCGCCGGCACATGCGGGCGGGCTGATGCCGGACGCCGGGGACGCCCCGGCCGTCTGGGTACCCCGCCACCCTTCGCCATCCGGCCAGCGTAGTCGGGGAGCTACACAGCCGAGCGCAGTCCGCGCTTGTGGATGGTTATGCCGCCGAGCGCAGTCCGCCCTTGTGGGGGGTTATGCCGCCAAGCCCCGTCCCCGCTTGTGGATGGTTACGCCCCCCAGCGCAGTCCGCGCTTGTCGGTGGCCACGATCTGGCCGTCGCCCACGATTTCGTCATCGCGAATCTTGGCGCCGACCGCAACCCGTGCGCGCTCGCCCACCGTCGCGCGAACGCCGATGCGTGCGCCGGAACCGACCGCAGCTCCCGAACCCACGTGCGCGTGTTCCTCGATCACGGCGTCGGGGCCGATCACGGCATCCGATTCGATCCATGCTCCGCGCAGCACCCGCGCTCCGGCCGCGACCTGCGCGCCCGGTTCGACATAGGCGCCAGCCTCGATCAGCGCGCTCGCATGCACCTTCGCGCCGTGCGCGATCAGTCCACGACCATTGACGTGCTTGCGGTAGCGGAGAGTCTCTCCACTGTCGCGTTCGATGTCCACGTAGTTCTTGCCCACGATTCCCTCCTACGGCGGTAAATGAAGCCGAAGTCACCGGTTGTAACTCATTCGTAGGCATGGGTATTCCGGATGGGTCATTCGAGAACTACTTCACGCGGACCCGCCGGATTCGTTTGACAGGATGGACGAGGGATCGCCCCGCACCGTCCGGAATCATCCGAGAGGACACGTGACTCACGCCCCCGACGGCTCATCCGAGCCGCGCCCCGCCACCGGTCCCGCCACCGGTCCCGTCGCCGCACCGTCCGCAGACGAGATCGCCGACCCGGTCTTCGGTGTGCAGAGCATGGCGCACACCGTGCCCGAAGACACCCTCGGGCTGCTGACGGGAACGTTCACCGCCTCGCTCGGGCTCCACCTCCTGCAGGCGAGCGGAGCCGTCACCGGCGGGACCGCGGGCGTTGCCCTGCTTCTCGACTACGCCACCGCACTACCGTTCTGGGCCCTCTTCGCGATCGTCAATCTGCCATTCGCGGTGCTCGCGCTCTGGAAGAAAGGGATCGACTTCACGGTGCGGACGGTCGTCTCGATCGGGCTCGTCTCGGCGTTCTCGGTGCTCCACAACGTGGCTTTCCCGATCCCGCGGATCGATCCCGTGTACGGGACCTTCGCGGGCAACCTGCTCATCGGCATCGCGCTGCTGATTCTCTTCCGTCACCGCGCGAGCCTCGGCGGTATCACGATCATCGCCCTGATCGTGCAGGAGCGCTGGGGCTTCCGGGCCGGGTGGGTGCAGATGGTCTTCGACGTCACGATCATCGTCGCCGCGCTCTGGGTCGTGCCGTGGCAACTCGTGCTGTTGTCGGCTGCCGGGGCCGTGCTGCTGAGCCTGGTGCTCGCGCTCAATCACCGGCCGGGGCGCTACGTCGGCCACTGACGGCGCGCATTCGCCGTGTCCGCCCGGTCGCTGAGCGAGTGGATCAGGTCGAACAGCGGCCGTCACGTCTGGCAGTTCGGGCACCAGAACACGTTCCGCTCCGATGTCGCGGTCGCCCCGAGGGAGCCCTCGCGGATCGTCGTGCCGCAGCGACGGCACGGGCGCCGTGCGCGCCCGTACACCCAGGTCGTGCGACCCGCGCGGGCGTCGCCCGTGAACGTTCGGGGCGTGCGGTCGCGGTTCGCGCGGAGCATCCGTGCGCCCACGTCGACGATCGCCGCCGCGTCGACCTCGGTCGCCGGGCGCGTGGGCAGGATGCCCCGGACGAACAGGATCTCGTTCGCGTACTCGTTGCCGAACCCGGCCACCGTGCGCTGGTCGAGCAGAGCGACGTGCACGGGTCGGGGGTCGGCGGCGAGCAGTCGCGCGGCTTCGACCGGGTCCCAATCGTCGGCGAGCGGGTCGGGCCCGAGGTGGCCGATGACGCGCTCCTCTTCGCGGGTGGGGATGACCTCGACCATGGCCAGATCGAACCCGACGGCGTCCCAGTCGGCATTGCCCACGATTGCGCGAGCCTTGAACGCCGGCTTTCGCCATCGCTCGCCGCGGCGGTAGACATGCCATTCGCCCTCCATCTTGAGGTGCGAGTGCAGCGTGTGGTCGCCGATGCGGTGCAGCAGGTGCTTGCCGCGGGGAATCACATCGTGCACGGTCTCGCCCGTCAGATCGGCGGTCGCGCTGCCCGGCACGCGGATGTCGAAGCGCGTCACGACCGACTCCGCGAGGGCCTCGGAGAGGCGCCGGGCGGCGCGGAAGACGGTATCGCCCTCAGGCACGAGCGCCCGCCCGGACCGCATCGCCCGCCGTCGTGCGGCGCAGGGTGAGGCCGCGCGGGGACTCCACGAATCCCGCCCCGCGGAGCGCGCGTGCCGTGGCCGAGCCGTAGACGAACGCGCCGTTGACCTGCTCGACGGTGAGTGTGTCGAGGCGTCGGGCGCGAGCCGTGGTCGCGAGATCGAGTGCCGCCGCGGCGAGCACCTCTTCGTTGTCCGTGAAGACCAGCGCGCTCTTGCCCCCTCGCTCGAGATACACCACGAGCAGGCCGTCGACCAGAACGACGACGCCCCCGGCCTTGCGCCCGGGCCGGTGCGTGACGCCCTCGATGGTCGGCCACGCCAGAGCGGCGCCATAGGGGTTCGCGGGATCCGTCGCGGCGAGGGTCACCGCGCGAAGCGGCGCCGGGTCGGGAAGGGCGGCGAACTCGCGCAGCCGGTCGATCGTCGCGGATGCCGCGAACTGCGCAGCCCCCAAGCCCTCGATGAGGTATCCGCGACGGCAGTGCCCGGCCTGCTCGAAGCCCGCGAGCACGCGATACGCCTGAGCGAATCCGCCCGGGAGGCCCTCGGACTGCACCGAGCCGCGCGTGACGACTCCGTAGCGATCCAACAGCAGTGCCGCCGATGCGGTGAGCACCTTCGTCGTGGACGCAGGCGTCATCGGCGTCGACGGGTCTGCGCTCCACAGAACGTTGCCGGTCAATGCGTCAGCCACGACTCCGGTGAACTTCCCCAGATCCGGGTTGGCCACGGCCGGGCCGATCGCCGCAGCGATTCCCGACGCGCTCGGGATCGGTGCGTCCGTCGGGACGGGCACCACCTGAGGTGACGGCGTCACGAGCGCAGGCTGCGGCGACGTAGTCACGGTCGCGCTGCCCGCGGTGTCGTTCGACGTACCGAGTTTCACGACGACAACTCCGGCGACGGCCAGTACAACCACTGCACCGACCGC
>CAYZEL010000031.1:0-17199 GCA_964477515.1 uncultured Microbacterium sp. | reverse complement strand
GGCGAAGGCCCGAGCCCGCGCCGTCGCGTCCGGGCGCTATTCGGTCGCCTGACCCGCGCGGCGAGTTGCGTCCATTCGCCGCCACGCCCGATCGGCATGGGCGGCAGGCCGGGAGCGGTGACGGGGTCAGCCGGTAGGCTGGACGGGTGAGCATGGAGATCGAGCTGGGGCGGGCAAAGCGAGCGCGGCGCGCCTACACCTTCGACGACATCGCGGTGGTGCCTTCGCGACGCACGCGCAACCCCGAGGATGTCTCGACCGCGTGGTCGATCGACGCGTTCCAGTTCGACATCCCGGTGCTCGGCGCCCCGATGGACTCGGTCGTCAGCCCGCGGACCGCGATCATGCTCGGGCAGCTCGGCGGGCTCGGCGTCCTCGACCTCGAGGGTCTCTGGACGCGCTACGAAGACCCGGAGCCGCTGCTCGCCGAGATCGCCGGGCGTGAAGATGCCGACGCCACGCTGCGGATGCAGGAGCTGTATGCCGAGCCGATCAAGCCCGAGCTCGTCACGGCTCGGCTCGCGGAGATTCGGGCGGCGGGTGTCACGGTCGCGGGTGCTCTCACCCCCCAGCGCACGCAAGAGCTGTACGAGACGGTCGTCGCCGCCGGCGTCGACATCTTCGTCATCCGAGGTACCACGGTCTCGGCCGAGCACGTCTCCAGCGTGGCGGCCCCCCTCAACCTCAAGAAGTTCATCTACGACCTCGACGTCCCGGTGATCGTGGGCGGTGCGGCGACGTACACCGCGGCACTGCACCTCATGCGTACCGGTGCCGCGGGCGTGCTGGTCGGTTTCGGCGGCGGGGCTGCGTCCACGACGCGCGCGACCCTCGGCATCCATGCCCCCATGGCGACCGCGGTCGCCGACGTCACGGGAGCGCGCCGCGACTACCTCGACGAATCGGGCGGCCGCTACGTGCACGTCATCGCGGACGGGGGCGTCGGCACCTCGGGCGACATCGTCAAGGCGCTCGCGATGGGCGCCGATGCCGTCATGCTCGGCGTCGCGCTCGCGCGGGCGACGGATGCCCCGGGCCAGGGCTTTCACTGGGGGCCCGAGGCCCACCACCCCAAGCTGCCGCGCGGGCACCGCGTCCACGTCGACCAGGTCGCTTCGCTCGAGGGGATCCTGTACGGTCCCGCCCCCGTGGCAGACGGCACGGCGAACCTGATCGGGGCGCTGCGCAAGTCCATGGCGACCACCGGGTATTCGGATCTCAAGGAGTTCCAGCGCGTAGAGGTCGTCGTCGCGCCGTACTCCGGCGGATGAGCGGTGTGAGCGCGGAGCACGACGCCGCCGCCTCGGTGCCCGGCGCGCCCGAGGTCTTCCCCCCGGCGTTGCGCGAAGTCGTGTTGGGTCCGCAGTGGCTCGCGATGCTCGGGCTCTGTCTGCTCGTCGCGGGGGTCTTCGCGTGGCTCGGGCAGTGGCAGCTCGGTCGCGCCATCGACACCGACCCGCCTGCCGTGGGAGCGACCGAACAGGTTCGTCCGCTCGACGAGGTCATCGAGCCCGGCGCATACCTCGAAGAACCGCTCGTCGGGCAGCAGGTTGAGACGACGGGGTCGTGGGTGCCTGAGGACTTCCTCGTCGTCTCGTCGCGATACAACGACGGTGTCGAGGGGTACTGGGTCACGGGGCAGTTGCGCGTCGGAGGCACGCTCCATCCCACGTCGATCGCGGTCGCGATCGGCTGGGCTCCCACTCTCGAGCGTGCGAAGGCGGCGGCATCCGAGTTGTCCGAGGTGGCGGCGACGACGGCGGCCGGTGTCGCGACGCAGGTGACGGGGCGCGTGATCTCGGACGAGGGGCCACAATTGCCGCCGCGGGACGCCGACCCGCTCGAGATGACGCGGATGTCTCCCGCAGCCCTGCTCAGCCAATGGCACGACGTCGACCGGCTGTTCGTCTACCGGCCGTACCTCGCGATGCTCCAGCCGGGCGGGACCGCCGAAGACGCGGGTCTGGTGCCGATCTCATCCCGGGCGCCGGACGAATCCTCGACCGTGAACTGGCTCAACATCTTCTACGCCGTGGAGTGGGCCGTGTTCGCGGGCTTCGCCTTCTATCTCTGGTACCGCCTCGCGCGTGACGCGTGGGAGAAGGAACTCGAGGACCTCGAAGACGCGCGCGCCGAAGCATCCTGAGCCGCCTGCCGGGTCGAGGCGAAACGGGGTGCGCTCCGCCGCCGGTAGACTGGGCCCATGCCGCGCGCTCCCAAACTCGCCTCGTTTCCGGCGATCCGGGGGGCGCTGAAGTTCTACCAGGTCGCCTCGATCATCACGGGTGTCGGCCTGCTGCTGCTCGTCACCGAGATGGTGCTGAAATACACGCCGATTCACCTCGAGCTCTTTCTCGGTGGGTCCGGCGGGTTCCTCTGGTTCGCGACGGTCATCGCCGGCGTGGACTGCGAGTGGTACTCGCTCTTCTTTCCCGGCAGCGGCTGCGAGATGATCTCGACGGGCGACGGCATCAACGTCTCGCTCGCGATCCTGGTCGTGCACGGCTGGTTCTACGTCGTCTACCTCTTCGCGTGTTTCCGCATCTGGAGCCTGATGCGCTGGCCGTTCCTGCGGTTCATCGTGCTCGCGCTCGGCGGCATCGTGCCGCTCCTGTCGTTCTTCATGGAGGCGCGCGTCGCACGTGAGGTGCGCACGTACCTCGCCGAGCGCGAGGCATCCGAAGCATCCGCCGTTCCCGTTTCGACCCCGGAAGGTCCCCGTTGACCGAAGCCACAGAGACCTCGCCCTCGGATACAGCACAACGCCCCGTCCTGGTCGTCGACTTCGGCGCGCAGTACGCGCAGCTGATCGCCCGGCGTGTACGCGAGGCGGGTGTCTACAGCGAGATCGTGCCGCACACCGCGACCGCCGCCGAGATCGCGGCGCGCAACCCGGTCGGGCTCATCCTCTCGGGCGGACCGTCGTCGGTCTACGAGCCCGGCGCCCCGGTTCTTGACCCCGGCGTGTTCGACCTCGACGTTCCGACCCTCGGCATCTGCTACGGCTTCCAGGTCATGGCTCAGGCCCTCGGCGGCGAGGTCGCCAACACCGGGCTGCGCGAATACGGCGCGACGGATGCGTCGGTCACGGGCGACGGGGGAGTGCTGCTCGCAGGTCAACCCGCCGCGCAGAACGTGTGGATGAGCCACGGCGACCAGGTATCGCGGGCCCCCGAGGGTTTCGCGGTGCTCGCTTCGACGACGGCGACCCCGGTCGCGGCATTCGGCAGTGACGAGCGCCGGATGTACGGGGTGCAGTGGCATCCCGAGGTCAAGCACACCGACCACGGCCAGCGCGTCATCGAGAACTTCCTGCACGAGGCCGCGGGCCTTCCCGCCGACTGGAACAGCGGCAACGTGATCGCCGAGCAGGTCGCGCGTATCCGCGAGCAGGTCGGGTCGGCGCGCGTGCTGTCCGCCCTGTCGGGCGGCGTCGACTCCGCCGTGTCTACCGCGCTCGTGCACGAGGCCGTCGGAGATCAGCTCGTCGCGGTGTTCGTCGACCACGGACTTCTCCGCAAGGGCGAGCGCGAGCAGGTCGAGCAGGACTACGTCGCCTCGACCGGCGTGCGGCTCGTCACGGTCGACGCCCGCCAGACCTTCCTCGACGCGCTCGCCGGTGTCTCGGACCCGGAGCAGAAGCGCAAGATCATCGGCCGCGAGTTCATCCGCGCGTTCGAGCAGGTCGAGCGCGAACTCGTCGCCGAGGCGGCGGCCGAGGGTGAGCCGATCCGCTTCCTCGTCCAGGGCACGCTGTATCCGGATGTCGTCGAGTCCGGCGGCGGCTCGGGCACCGCGAACATCAAGTCGCACCACAACGTGGGCGGCCTGCCCGAGGATCTGCAGTTCGAGCTCGTCGAGCCGCTGCGTACCCTGTTCAAGGACGAGGTGCGCGCGCTCGGCCGCGAGCTCGGGCTCCCCGAGGTGATCGTCGGTCGACAGCCGTTTCCGGGGCCGGGCCTCGGCATCCGGATCGTCGGTGAGGTTACCGCTGACCGCCTCGAGATCCTGCGTGATGCCGACGCCATCGCGCGCGAAGAGCTGACCCGCGCGGGCCTCGACGGCGAGATCTGGCAGTGTCCCGTCGTGCTGCTCGCCGATGTGCGCTCGGTCGGTGTGCAGGGCGATGGCCGCACGTACGGTCATCCGATCGTCCTGCGACCCGTCTCGTCCGAGGACGCGATGACCGCTGACTGGACGCGGCTGCCCTACGACGTGCTGTCGAAGATCTCGAACCGCATCACCAACGAGGTGCGCGAGGTCAACCGCGTCGTGCTCGACGTCACGTCGAAGCCGCCGGGCACCATCGAGTGGGAGTGAGCTGACGCGGGGCCTTGGGGCCCCGCGTTCTACATTTCCGGGACGAGCCCGTTCTGCATTTCCGGGACGAGCCCGTTCTGCATTTCCGGGACGAGGTGGGGCCGTGGCCGGAGGCGAGCCCCTGCGGCCGGGGATGGTCCGGTTTGCGCGCCGACCGTGTTCGCAATTCAGTCTCCGTGAATCGAGGCGCGACGGTGGGCCCTGTGATTCCGCGGGTCGAGTGCTCCGCCCGCGCAACTCGGTGCCGTCGAGACTGAATTGTGAACGCGTCGGCTCAGTGACCTGGCCAAGCGCGGCCGGCCCAGGGGTCGTAGTCGGCGAGCAGGGGCCCCTGCTCGGGGCGGTCGGCCTCGGGCACGTGCTGCAGATTGACGCGCACGCGGTACCAGAGCGACGAGCTGCCTCGCATCCCGTCGACGAGCTCGTCGGCCGGATGCAGCGCGGCCGCGGCGGACCGATGCTCCGCGCGCCACCGCTCCAGCGCATCGAGCGCCTCGGGCTTGGTCTTCGTGCGCGCCACCTCGATCAGCGGCATCGTCGAGACGCGCCGCCCGGAGCCGTCGCCCGCGCGGGGCGGCTTGTCGGCGGGGCCCAGGCTCTCGGCCAGGGTCAGCAGACCCTCGAGCGACCCCGGAGCGGCGTCGATGCCCGCGTGCGGGTCGCCGAGCTCGCGAAAGCGCGGAACGACGGTCGCGACGGTGAACTCCTCGGACCGACGCGTGCGCAACTCGTCCCACGCGAGGGGCGTCGACACGCGCGCATCGGGCAGGGGGCGGATCGAGTACGCGGATGCCACGGTTCTGTCTTTCGCGTTCTGGTTGAAGTCGACGAACACGCTCTCGCCGCGCTCCTCCTTCCACCACCGCGCCGTCGCGAGCCCCGGTGCCCGCGCCTCGACCTCGCGGGCGAGCGCCTCGGCGGCGGAGCGGAGCTCGCGGAACGTCCAGCGCGGTTCGATCCGCGCCAGGATGTGCAGGCCGCGCGACCCCGAGGTCTTCGGCCATCCGACGAGCCCATGGTCGGCCAGCACCTCTCCGGCGATCATCGCGACGTCCACGATCTGCTCCCAGGCGACGCCGGGCATCGGGTCGAGATCGATGCGCAGTTCGTCGGGATGGTCGAGATCCTCGGCCCGCATGGGATGCGGATTCAGGTCGAGGCATCCGAGGTTCGCGATCCACGCCAGCCCCGCGGCATCCCGGATCACGGCCTCTTCGGCGGACGTGCCGGAGGCGTAGCGCAGGGTCGCGGTGTCGATGAAGTCGGGGTGGTTCTCGGGCACCCGTTTCTGGAAGAACGCCTCGGCGCCGATGCCCTTCACGAAGCGTTTGAGCACCATGGGTCGACCGCCCGCACCCCGCAGCGCGCCCTCGGAGACGGCCAGGTAGTACCTCACGATGTCGAGCTTGGTCAGGCCCGGCTCGGGGAAGACGACCTTGCCCGGGTTGGTGACGCGCACCTCGTGACCGTCGATGTCGAGGATCTCGGCGGGGGCGGAGGAAGCCATCGTCTCAGGCTAGGCGGGACGGATACCGGGGGCCAGCCCCGACGGCGCACGAAAGAAGGGGCCGCCCGAAACCGGACGACCCCTTCTCGTGCGAGCAGAGTCAGTTGCTGCGGACGATCGCGATGATGCGCAGGATCTCGACGTACAGCCAGACGACGGTCACCATGATGCCGAACGCGCCCATCCAGGCGAGCTGACGGGGGGCGCCGTTGCGCACACCCTGCTGGATCTGGTCGAAGTCGAGCACGAGAGAGTACGCCGCCATCAGGACGACGAAGACGCCGATGATCAGGCCCCAGGGGATGCTGATGCCCATGATGTCCAGCGTCTCGCTGCGCAGGCCGAAGGCGCCGGGCGCGATACCCGTCCACATCAGTACCAGGTTGAGCAGCGAGAACGCCAGATAGCCGACCATCGCGACCAGGAAGATCTTGGTCGCCCGCTTGGATGCGCGGATCTTCCCGCTCGCGAACAGCGCCAGAGTCACACCGACGACCGCCAGGGTGGCCAGGGTGGCCTGGATCACGATGCCCGGCAGCTGGAACTCGAAGATGGCGGAAATGCCGCCGACGAAGAGTCCCTCGAGAGCCGCGTAGGAGAAGATCAGGGCGGGGCGGACCTTCTTGCGCGAGGTGAAGATGATGACGAGCGCGAGCACGAAGCCGCCGAGCCCGCCGATGAGCAGCGGCAGAATGCTCTGGCTCGTCGACTCAGCGGGCGAGATGGCGCCGAGCGTCCACACCCAGCCGACGACGGCCGTCACGAGGAGGATGGCGAAGAGACCCACCGTCTTCACGACCGTGTCTTCCACCGTCATGCGGTCGGTCTGGTGCGCTCCGGCTGCGGGGGCGGCGTACATGCCTTCCATCTGCGCCTGAGCGCCCACATCGAGGCCTGCGCGCGATGCGGATGCGGTCTGCGAGGCGCTGCCGAGGTTTGCGGCCTGCGATCCACCGGGGTAGGTGTTGACGGCGCGCGGGTCCTGGAAGGCCGGGCTGTTGAATGCGGGATTGTTGAAGGCCATCGCCTCGCTCACACTCCAAGAATTGGGGTCCACAGCGGGGTGCTGTTCATCAACGATATCCGACGCCCCACCGGCCGGTGCGGGATTCCGCTGTGAGAGGGCTATGAGCGGGCCATGGCATCCGTCATACGCCCGGTGGACGAACGCCGCCCGGATAGCCTGGAAATATGCCTCTCGACCGCACGTTCGACCGGCCGCTCGGCCGCCCTCTCGTGATCGGTCATCGGGGTGCGCCGGGGTACCGTCCCGAGCACAGCCGGTCGTCGTATGACCTGGCCCTGGCGATGGGTGTCGATGCGGTCGAGCCGGACGTCGTGCCGACGCGCGACGGCGTGCTGGTCGTGCGGCACGAGAACGAGATATCGGGGACGACGGATGTCTCGACCCGACCGGAGTTCGCCGCCCGCCGGACGACCAAGACGGTGGACGGCACGGAGCTGACCGGCTGGTTCACCGAGGACTTCACGTGGGCCGAGTTGGCGACCCTGAAGTGCCGTGAGCGCCTGCCGAAGATCCGACCGGCCAGCGCGAGCTTCGACGACCAGCAGCCGATCCTGCGCCTCTCGGACGTGTTCGATCTGGTGCGTGCTGCGGCGGAGGAGCAGCGGCGCGAGATCGGCGTCGTGCTCGAGATCAAGCACGCGACGTACTTCGAGAGCGCCGGCCTCGATGTCGTGCCGCTCGTCGAGGCCGAGCTGCAGCGGAGCGGCTGGGCGGATTCGCCGGCGCTCGTGATCGAGTCGTTCGAGTCGACGGTCCTCGAACGCCTGCGCGAGCGCGGCGTGCGCGCCGAGTACATCTATCTGATCGAGGCATCCGGTCGCCCTTTCGACCTCGTCTCCGCGAGGGGTGACGAGGCCCCGACCTACCGTCGGACCGTACAGCCCGAGGGCCTCGACGCGCTCGTCGGACGGTTCCACGGCATCAGCGTCGACAAGCGCGTCATCCTCGCCCCCAACAAGCTCGGCCGGATGACGGGACCGACCTCCGTCGTGGCGGACGCCCACGCGCGCGGGCTGAAGGTCTTCGTGTGGACCTGCCGGCCCGAGAACTCGTTCCTCGTCGCGGACTTCCGTGGCAAGGGCGGCGGTGCCGCGTTCGGCGACTACGAGGCCGAGTGGCGCGTGATCCGGGATGCGGGGGTCGACGGCGTGTTCGTCGACCATGCCGACCTCGGCATGGACGTGTTCGCGAGCTGAGCCGCACTCACCCCGCGGTCTGCTGCACGCGGATGAGGTTTCCGGCGGGATCGCGGAAGGCGCAGTCCCGCACCCCGTAGTCCTGCTGGATCGGCTCCTGCACGATCTCGGCTCCCCGCGACTCGAGCGTCGCGAAAAGGGCATCGAGGTCGTCGGTGGCGAGGTTCACGCCGAAGTAGGTGCCCTTGGCGATCAGCTCCAGCAGCAGGCGGCCCTCGTCCTCGGTGATGCCGGGGTTCGCTGTCGGCGGATGCAGGACGATCGCGGTGTCGGGTTGGCCGATGGGGCCCACCGTGATCCAGCGCAGGTTCTCGTATCCCACGTCGAGGCGCACTTCGAACCCCAGCACGTCGCGATAGAACGCGAGCGAGGCATCCGGGTCGGTGTGAGGCAGAAAGCTGGAGTGAATGGTGAGGTTCATGGCGGCCACGCTACCGACGCGCGGCTCCCGCCGCTTCTCGATTCCTGATCGGTCGCGTGACCTGCTTGGCGATGCACGGCAGCATGCCGTCGGTCGCCGTTGCGCCGCGATCGCGATAGACGCTCGGGGGCACGCCGACGAGCTCGGTGAACCGGGTGCTGAACGTGCCGAGGGAGGCGCATCCGACGGCCAGGGCGACCTCCGTGACGCTCTGATCGCCCTGGCGGAGCAGCATCATCGCGCGTTCGATACGCCTCGTCATGAGGTAGGAGTACGGGGATTCTCCGAATGCGCGGCGGAATGCGCGACTGAGATGTCCGGAAGACATGTGCGCGCCGCGGGCGAGCGCTTCGACATCCAGCGGCTGCGCGTACTCCCGGTCGATGCGGTCGCGCACGCGCCGCAGCAGCGTGAGGTCTCGCAGTTCGGCGGGTGTCGGCATGCTCACGGTGACATGCTGCCAGGTCGTCGCGGCCGCGTCACGCGGTGAGAGCGGCGCGCAGCCTCTCGGCATTGCGCACGGCGTTGCCGTCTCCGTCGTTGTTGAAGTAGGCGTAGACACGCCGTCGCTGAGCCTCCCACTCCCGGATGCGGTCCGCCCACCAGGCGATCGCGTCGTCCGTGTACGACCCCCCGTAGAGGGTCTGGTCGTCGGGCCCGTGCAGGCGCACGTAGACGAGGTCGGTGGTCGCGCGCAGGATGCACGGCAACCCCGCACCGCTCATGACGCAGTACGCGGCGCGATGCCGCTCGAGCAATTCGAACACGTCCTCGTCGTTCCACGACGGGTGCCGGAACTCGATCGCCGGTTCCGTCCACCCGGGAAGCCGGGCGAGAAACCAGTCCAGGCGGTCGTCGTCTCGCTCCATCGTCGGGGGGAGCTGCACGAGAAGCGGACCGCGGCGGCCGGCCAGTTCGTGCAGCCCCGTCGTCATGCGCGCGATCCATTTCTCCGGCTCGAGCAGGCGCCGTGCGTGCGTGAGCCCCCGGGGTGCTTTGACGGCCATCTCGAACCCCTCCGGCAACCGTCGTCGCCACGACGCGAAGGTGCTCGGGGGCGGCCAGCGGTAGAACGAGGCGTTCAGCTCCACCGTGTCGAAAGCGGCCACGTAGCGCGCCAGCCTCTCGCGCGGGGGCAGCCCCGGCGGATACAGCACCGCGTCCCAGTGGTCGTAGCTCCATCCCGATGTGCCGATACGCGCCATGGCGGTGCCGGATGACGCGTATCAGTCGGCGTCGGGATCGACCACGGCGTCTTCGGCGTCATCCATCGCCGCGGCGCCCTCTTCGGGTGACTCCGAGCCCGCGTCGGCGGCAGCGTCGTTCGACTGCTGCGGGCGCTGTTCCTCGTCTTGGGGGCCCGTGCCTGTTCCTGCGGTCGATTCGTTCATCGTCTGCTCCTTCTCTGATCGTCTTCACGCGTCCCGGATCCGGGGGCGTCAGGTCTTGTCATGCATGATCGGGCTGTCGTCGAGGTGTGCCAACAGATCCGCGACATCGTCGTACACCGCACCGGCGCCCGCCGCGAGAAGCTCCTCCGCGCCGTATCCGCCACTGAGGACGCCGATGCTCGCCACGCCGGCTCGCGCTGCCGACGATATATCCCAGACCGAGTCGCCGACCATCACCGCCTGATCCGCGGTGACTCCCGCGCGGTCGAGCGCGACGTTGATCAGATCGGGCTCCGGCTTCGCGGTCGCGACGTCTTCGCCCGAGGTGACCGCATCGACCGCATCGGATACGTCCAGCACAGCGAGGAGCGCGTCGAGCTCGTGCTGAGGTGCCGAGGTGGCCAGAACGACCGTGCGACCTCGCTTCGCGAGTTCTCGCAGCAGATCCCGAGCGGAGGCGAAGGGGCGGAGCCGGTCGGTGGTGGAGGAGTAGTGGCGGTCGTGCTCCTTCTTCACCGCGTCCTTCACCGTGTCGCCGAGCGCATCGGCGTCGTCCCCGAGCAGGCGCTCCAGCAGTTCGCCCGAATCCATTCCGATCGCGCGGTGGATGCGCCATGCGTCGACCGGGTGGCCGACGGTGACGAAAGCCCTGTCCCACGCGTCGATGTGGAGGTAATTGGAGTCGATGAGGGTTCCGTCGATGTCGAAGAGGACGGCCAGAGGACCCGCGGATGACGGAGACATGACTCCAGCAAACGGCATGGGCCCCCGGGGTGCCGAGGGGCTGGCGGAATCCGGCCGAGTGTGCCACACGAACGCGAGAGCGCCGCACCCGGAGGGGGGTCCAGGTGCGGCGCTCTCGGATCGGGTGGGTCAGATCAGCCAGGGCTGGCTGCGGACGATCGACAGCTTGCGCCAGGGGATGCCGAATCCCCACGTGTCGCCGGCATAGGTCGCAGCGACAGCGATCAGGGCGAGGGCGTAGATGATGTGGTAGTCGACGAGGGGGTTGGTCGACGCCGTCAGGTGCGCGAACGGCCACTCGGCCAGGTACATCAGCACCATGATCACCGAACCGACGACGGCGCTGACCCGCAGGCCGATCCCGAGCATGACCGCCACGCCGATCCCGAGCATCCCGGCCATGAAGAGCACGTCGGTGAGGGGGCTCGCGATGCTCGCGAAGAACCCCTTGAGCGGCCCGACGACCGCGTCACTGTTGAGGAATCCCTGGCTGGGGGTGCCGCCATTGATCCAGGCGCGCTCGGGCGGGGTCGAGAAGCCGAGCCCGAACGTCTTGTCGAGAAAAGCCCAGAGGAAGATGAAGCCGGTCGCCACTCGCAGGATCGCGAGGGAGTAGCGGCCAGCGGCAGTCCCGGCTGTCACATTCCGGGTAGCGTGCTCGCCCGAGACCTGGCGCGGCATCGTGGCTCCGGACAGGGAAGTGGTTTCGCGTGCGTTGGTGATCGTCACCGGATGCTCCTCGATAGGTTTCCCGCCGTATCTGCTGATCGGCTGGGCTGATGACCCAACGTTCTCGCGTTCGAGTGTCCCGGAACAGTGCCGAAGGTCCCGCTGCGAGGGGTACCGGAAATCACCATTCGTGCATTGGCGGGGCGCAACCCCCGCCAATGCACAGACAGAGTGAGGTAAAACCATATGAGGGGGAATGCATCGGCCCCCTGAAGGAGACTCTGTGCCCGGCAATGCCACCGCCCGCTTCAGCAACGTCGCGTTGCTCTCCGTTGCGAGCGTTCTTCCCGGTCGTGTGACGACCTCTGACGAGATCGAGGATCGCCTCGCGCCCTCTCTCAAGCGACTGAAGCTGCGCAGCGGACTCCTGAAACGCGTTGCGGGTGTGCTCGAACGCCGCAACTGGGCCGCGGGCGAGACCGCCGACGCCGCAACCATCTCGGCGGGTCGACGGGCGCTCGCCGAAGCCGGTGTCAGCGCGTCCGAGGTCGGTCTGCTGATCAACACGTCGGTCACGCGAACGAACCTCGAGCCGTCCGTCGCCGTCGCCCTGCACCATGGCCTCGACCTGCCGAGCTCTGCCGTCAACTTCGACATCGCCAACGCCTGCCTCGGCTTCATCAACGGCATGTCGCTCGCCGCGACGATGATCGAATCGGGCCAGATCCGATACGCCGTCGTCGTCGCGGGCGAGGACGCCGACGAGATCCAGATCAACACGATCGAGCGGCTGCTGCACGCCGACGGTGATCGCGACGGCTTCATGAGCGAGTTCGCGTCGCTGACGCTCGGCTCGGGCTCCGCCGCGGCCGTGCTCGGACGCGCGGACGAGCACCCCGAGGGGCACCGGATCCTCGGGGGGGTAACGCGTGCCGCGACGGAGTTCCACCGGCTCTGCGTCGGCAGCGTCGACGGCATGTTCACCGACGCGAAGGCGCTCTTGAAGGGTGGTCTGGATCTGGTCGTCTCGGCGTGGAAGGACGCGTCGAGCGAGTGGGACTGGAAGTCGATGAACCGGTACATCACGCACCAGGTGTCGTCGATCCACACCCACGCCATCGTCAAGGCCGTGAGCCTGGACGCATCTCGCGTTCCGACGACCTTCCCGCACTACGGCAACATCGGTCCGGCCTCGGTTCCGATCACTCTCGTCGAAGAACAGGCGAGCCTGAAAAAGGGCGACCGGGTGCTTCTGATGGGCGTGGGTTCGGGCCTCAACACGGCCATGATGGAACTCGCCTGGTGAATGACGCGGACGCGCGGATGCTCGCAGGGTCGCCTGATCTCGACATCCGCTTCAGCCGCACACGCCTCGTTCGGGACCGCGGAACGGGTGTCTCGCGCGAATGGCACTATCTCGACACGGGTGACGAACTCGAGCGTCTCGTGCCCGGCGAGGACGTCGAGGTCGCCGGCACGATCCTCGCGGTACACGGCAACCCGACGTGGTCCTACCTCTGGCGCCGCCTCGCCTCGGCATCGCTGCGAGCGGCGGAAGAGGGCGGGCGCGCCTGGCGCGTGATCGCGGTGGACCAGCTCGACATGGGCCTCTCGGCCCGGACCGGTACGACCCGCACGCTGCCGCAGCGAGTGACCGATCTCGCCGACTTCACCGACGACCTGGGCCTCGAGGGCCCGGTGATCACGCTCGGTCACGACTGGGGTGGCGTCATCTCGCTGGGCTGGGCGATCGATCACCCCGAGCTGCTCGCCGGCGTCGTCACGCTCAACACCGCCGTGCATCACCCCGAGGGTGTGCCGATCCCCGCGCCGCTGCGGCTGGCCGGGGCCCGCGGTGTGCTCGCGGCATCCACGGTTGCGACTCCCGCGTTTCTCGAAACGACACTCGCCCTCGCGCATCCGCCGCTCGCGCCCGACGTGAAGGACGCCTTCCGTGCCCCGTACCGCTCCTCGGCGCAACGGCACGGCATCGGTGGGTTCGTCGCGGACATTCCCGTGGATGGCTCGGACCCGAGCTTCGGTGAGCTGCAGCGCATCGCGTCCGGCGTCGCCGAACTCGAGGTGCCGGCCTTGCTGCTGTGGGGACCGAAGGATCCGATCTTCGGCGACCGCTATCTGGACGATCTGATCGATCGGTTGCCGCACGCCGACGTGCACCGCTTCGAGGGCGCCGGGCACCTGATCGCCGAGGACCGACCGTACGCCGACGCGATTCTGACGTGGCTGGGTGACAATGCCGCGCGGTTGGTCGCGGGGCGGGACGAGGGGGCTCCGACAGGCCCAGCGGATGCCTCCGCCGGGGTCGCTTTCACACCCCTGTGGGCGGCACTCGATGCGCGCCGCGACGACGACGATGTCGCGATCATCGACATGGCCGCGGGAACGGGAACGGGAGCGGGACAGACGGGCGGCGGCCGCCGCGTGAGCTGGCGGCAGCTCGACGATCGTGTCCGGAGCCTGGCCGCGGGGCTCGCCCGCATCGGGGTGAACACGGGCCAGCGCGTGTCGGTCCTCGTGCCGCCGGGTCCGACGCTCACCGCCGTGATCTACGCGTGCCTGCGCATCGGTGCGGTCGTCGTCGTCGCCGACGCCGGACTCGGCGTGTGGGGGCTCTCGCGCGCCGTGCGCGGCGCCTGGCCGGACGTCGTCATCGGCGAACTGCCGGGGCTCTCGGCCGCCCGTGCCCTGGGCTGGCCCGGCACACGCATCTCGGTCGGCCGGTTGCCTCGTGCATCCGCTCGGCTCCTCGGTGTCTCGCACGATCTCACGGCGATCGCTCGGGTGGGCGCTTCGGCTCCGCTGCCTCCCGAACCGGCTGCTGACGATCCCGCGGCGATCCTGTTCACGTCGGGGTCGACCGGTCCCGCGAAGGGCGTCGCTTACACGCATCGCCAGCTCTCGGCTCTGCGCGATGTGCTGTCGGCTCACTTCGATGTCACTGCGGACACGGGTCTGGTCACGGGCTTCGCGCCGTTCGCGCTGCTGGGGCCTGCGCTCGGCACGCGTTCGGCGACTCCCGACATGGATGTCTCGGCACCGCGCACTTTGACCGCGCGGGCGGTCGCGGCCGCCGTCCGTGCCTCGGATGCGCGCATCGTGTTCCTCTCGCCCGCGGCGATCCTGAACGTCGTCGCGACCGCCGGCGACCTGTCCGCCGACGATCACCGTGCGCTCGAGCGGGTGCGCACTTTCCTGTCGACGGGCGCTCCCGTCGGCGAGTCGCTTCTCGCCGCGGCGGCGCGGCTCATGCCCCACGCCGAGCCGCACACCCCGTACGGCATGACCGAGTGCTTGCTCGTCACGGACGTGACGCTCTCGGGCATCCGTGCGGTGTCGGATGCTGCCGACCGTGGCGTCTGCGTCGGTTCGCCGATCGCATCGAACCGGGTGCTGATCAGCGCGCTCGACGCCGAGGGTCGGGCGACCAGCACGCCGAGCGCCGAGCCGGCGGTGCTCGGTGAGGTCGTCGTCTCCGCGCCGCACCTGAAGACGTCATACGACCGGCTGTGGCTGACCGATCGCGGCGCCGTTCGCGACACCCCCGCCGGGGGCCGCTGGCATCGCACGGGCGACGTCGGGCACCTCGACGCCGAGGTGCGGCTCTGGATCGAGGGACGCCTGCCCCATGTTCTCGTGATGGCGGATGGCCCGGTCGCCCCGGTCGGACCCGAGCAGGAGATCGAACGCGCAAAGGCGGTGCGCCGCGCCGCGGTCGTCGGGGTCGGTCCGGAGGGGCTGCGTCAGGCGGTGGCGGTCGTCGAGACGGTCCCCTCGGTCGCGCGCCCGGGCCTTGCGTCGCCCGAGCTGACGGCGGACGTCCGCCGAAGCACCACCCTGCCTCTCGTCGCGGTGCTGGTCGTGCCGCGGCTGCCCACCGACATCCGTCACAATTCCAAGATCGACCGCACGCGCCTGTCCGAGTGGGCCGACCGCACGCTCTCGGGTGGACGGATGACCCGGCCGTGATCGTCGCCGTCACGGGAGCGTCCGGATACCTCGGCCGTGCGGTCGCCGCCGAGCTGGTCGCATCCGGTCACGACGTCCGCGCCCTGCAACGGCGTCCTTCGGGCGTCGACGGAGTGACGGACGTGCTCGGCTCGATAACCGATGCCGGTGCCGTTGCGCGCGTGCTCGACGGGGCCGAGGGAGTCGTCCACCTGGCCGCGAGAGTCTCCCTGGCGGGGGACCCGGCGGAGTTCCGAGCGGTCAACGTCGAGGGAACGCGGGCGCTGCTCGACGCGGCCGAACGGGCCGGCGCATCCCGATTCGTGCAGGTGTCTTCGCCGTCCGTCGCGCACGCGGGTTCGGCGCTCGCCGGTGTGGGCGCGGAACCCGCCTCGCCCAAGGAGGCTCGCGGCGAGTATGCGCGGACGAAGGCCGAGGCCGAGCTGATCGCGCTCGCGCGCGACTCCGACGCGATGCGGGTCGTCGCGGTTCGCCCGCACCTCGTGTGGGGTCCGGGCGATACGCAGTTGGTCGGCCGGATCCTCGATCGTGCCCGTCGCGGACGGCTGCCCCTGCTCGACGGCGGGCGTGCCCTCATCGACTCGACCTACGTCGACAACGCGGCGACCGGGATCGTCGCGGCGCTGCGCCGCGCCGACACCGCCCATGGTCACGCCTTCGTCATCACGAACGGCGAGCCACGGCCGGTCGGTGAACTGCTCGCGGGCATCTGCCTGGCCTCGGGCGTGCGGCCCCCGCGGTGGAGCATCCCGGCGGGCATCGCCCGCGCGGCCGGGTCGCTCATCGAACGGGCGTGGGCGTTGCGCCCCGGCGAGGACGAGCCGCCGATGACCCGGTTCCTGGCCGAGCAGCTGTCGACCGCGCACTGGTTCGACCAGCGCGAGACACGGCGGGCTCTCGCGTGGGCCCCGACGGTCAGCATCGACGAAGGTCTGCACCGACTCGCGGAGCAACAACGGTCCTGACCGCGCTCGCGATCAGGACCGGATCAGCGGGCTCTATCCCGCAGGCTTCGGTGCCGGTGAGTAGGACGGCGATCCCGGCAGCCACTCCTCCTCGAGTCCCCAGTCGGACGGCCGCGACTTGTCGGGGAGTTCGACGTGGACGTTCGGCAGGCGGTAGTTGCGGCCGTCCTTCGGGGAGAAGATGATCACTGCTCCGTCGGCCTGTACCATCCAGATCCTCACGACCGCCCACTTGCGCTGGTACGGCTCGAGATCGAACGAGAAGTCCTGCGAGTACTCCCGGGTGAGCTGGGAACTGATGCCGTAGCTGGTCTCGATCGCGCTCGAGATCTTGGAGCCGAGGACGTTGCCCTCCGCGGACAGCGAGATCTTCGTGCCGAAGGTGTGCGTCACCGTGGACTTCGTCGCCACACTGAACTTCACGGGGAACTTCTGCCCGGTGTTGTTGGAGTAGGTGTACTGAAGTGCGCCGCCCTCGAGATCGCGGGTGTCGAGCTTCTTCAAGAACGAGCTGGCAGAGGCGAAGCTCACGTTGCAGTTGGGGCTCGGGTCGGCCAGGCAGTAGGTGCTGATCAGCTGCGCGGCATCCGCGGGGTTCGTGACGACGGTTTCCGGTCGCTTATTGAGGATCAGATTCGTGTGGTAGGTGCCTCTATCGCCGTCGACGACGTCCTCGGTGGCGATCCGGCAGTTGAAGGGAGTGACCTCTTGCCGGTTGAGATCGTCGAGGAGCTTCCCGCCCGACCCCGGCTTCTCGCTCGTGACGAAACACATCGCCTGGTGCTGGAACGTGCCGCCCCGCTCGGTCTGAGACCATCCCACGACCCAGTAGGGCGTGTCGCGCCCGTCATCGAGAATGCGATACGAGAAGCGCACGCGGCCCAGCCGGTTGGCGGTGTAGGTCGTGTCGCCCTCGCGCAGCACGACCGCGAAGTCCGTCTGGGAGTTCCGGTCCACCTTCTCGGCGCCGGG
>CAYZEL010000030.1:0-17778 GCA_964477515.1 uncultured Microbacterium sp. | reverse complement strand
TCGAAATCAGCCGAAACGGGGCTCAAAATGGCGGTGACGGTGGGATTTGAACCCACGGTAGGGGGTTACCCTACACAACTTTTCGAGAGTTGCACCTTCGGCCGCTCGGACACGTCACCGCGGAATAGCTTACGTGCCCACGTGTCGCGCCGCCAATCGCAAACGACCAAGACCGCCGCTCAGCCCATGGGCTGAGTCCCGAACCCGTCACACCGCCGCCCAGCCGCCGTCGACCGCGAGGATGGCTCCGGAGACGTTGGAAGCGTCGTCGCTGAGCAGCCAGGTGATCGCCGCGGCCAACTGCTCGGGCTGCGCGACCGCGGGTATGTTCGTCTGCAGCAACGGCCCGATACGCTGCGCTGCCCACTCGGAGCGGAACGGGGCCTCGATGCTCGTCGCGACGGGTCCGGGGGCGACGACGTTGCAACGGATTCCCTTCGGGGAGTAGTAGAACGCGGTGCTCTGGGAAAAGCCGTTCACCGCATGCTTCGACGTCGTATAGGGCGTTCCCGCGGCCGAACCCCGCTGGCCTGCCTCGGATCCGACGTTGACGATACTGCCCGCATTCGCCTCGAGCATCCTCGGCAGCACCGCACGGGTCAGGCGCATCATCGCCGTGACGTTCACGGCCATGACCCGCTCCCAGGTCTCGTCCGCGATCTCAGCGGTCGGCTCGAACCCGTCCATGATCCCCGCGACGTTCGCGAGCCCGTCGATGCGGTCGCCCGCCACCTCCACCACTCGGCGCACCGTCTCTTCGTCCGTGAGGTCGCCCGCGACGGTGACGATGTCTCCGCCGCCCTCGGCGGTCAGCGATTCCAGGCGGTCGGGCGAGATGTCCACCGCGACGACCCGCCCGCCCTCGCGTGCGAGCCTCTCGACCGTAGCGCGGCCGATTCCGGCTCCTCCCCCCGTGACGATGACGGTGCGACCCTCGAAGCGTGCCGTGCTGCTGGTCATGATGTCTCCTTTTCTCGAGGTCAGTCCAGCGGCAATCCGAGCGGCCGCACAGGGTCGTTGGTCCCGTCACGCATCGCGGCTCGAGGCGGCGCCGTGCCCCCTGCATGGGGCTAGGTTGGCCCCATGGCCCCCACGATGACGACTCAGCAACGCCTCGTTCTCGCCGTCGCGGTTCTCGCGTCGTTCGTGGCCTTCCTCGACGGAACCGTCGTGACCGTCGCCCTGCCCGCGATCGATCGCGACCTCGGCGGCGGCCTCACGACGCAGCAGTGGGTCGTGGATGCGTACCTCATCACCCTCGGCGCGCTGATCCTGCTCGCGGGGTCGGTGAGCGACGCGTTCGGGCGCATCCTCGTGTTGCGCATCGGGCTGATCGGCTTCGGTGTCGCCTCCGTCGCGATCGCCCTCGCACCCGACCCGGTCGTGCTGATCGTCGCCCGCGCGATTCAGGGCGCGGCCGGGGCGTTCCTCGTGCCCAGCTCTCTGGCCCTGATCACCTCGACCTTCCGCGACGCCGCCCAGGGCCGGGCGATCGGCATCTGGACCGCCCTCACCACGTGCGCGATGCTCGCCGGACCCGTCATCGGCGGCCTCTTCGTCGACCTGCTTTCCTGGCGCCTGGTATTCCTGATCAACGTCTTGCCGATCGCGGTCACGCTGTGGCTGCTGACACGCCTGACGCACCGCGACGTGCGACGACCGGATGCCTCGATCGATTGGCTCGGCGCGGCGCTCTGCACGCTCGGGCTCGGCGGCTTCGTCTTCGCACTCATCGAACAACCGAACCTGGGCTGGGGCTCGCCCATCATCCTCATCCCCGGCATCGCCGGCCTCGCCATGTTCGTCGCGTTCCTGTTCCGGCAGCGCACGGCGACCACGCCGATCCTGCCGCTCGGTCTCTTCCGCGTCCGCAACTTCTGGACGGGCAACGTCGCGACCGCCTTCGTCTACGGCGCCCTGAGTCTCAACGGCTTCGTCGTCGGTGTCTATCTGCAGCAGGGCGCCGGCCTGAGCGCAACGCTCGCCGGGCTCGCGAGCCTGCCCGGCACGATCCTGCTCATCCTGCTCAGCTCGCGCGTCGGCGCCCTGTCGGGTCGTCTCGGCCCGCGCCTGTTCATGACCGCCGGGCCGCTCGTGATGGCCGTGGGTGCGCTCCTTCTCCTCTCCGTTCGCGACGACTTCTCGTACTGGACGCAGGTTCTGCCGGGCATCCTGGTATTCGGCCTCGGCATCTCGCTCACCGTGGCGCCTCTGACATCCGCGATCCTCGGGTCGATCGACACCGCCCGCTCGGGGATCGCCTCGGCCGTCAACAACGCCGTCTCGCGCGTCGCCGGGTTGATCGTGATCGCTCTACTCGCGACGATCGTGGGAGGATCCCTCGACCTCGACGGCTTCCACCGCGCAGCCATCGTGACGGCGGCCCTCATGGCGGTCGGCGGGCTCGTCTCGTTCGCCGGCATCCGCAATCCGTCGCGAGCCGCGACGGTGAAGGCTGAACCGCACTCGTCGAGCGAGAACGATCGTTAGTTCTGGCGCTGGCCCCTGCCGTTCCGGTCGGCCCCCTGCGAGACTGACCGCATGAGTGCAATCGAGAACGCGAAACTCACCGTGGTGGGCGCCGGAAGTGTCGGCGCCAGCGTCGCATACGCGGCCCTGATCCGGGGGTCGGCGCGGCACGTCGCCCTGTACGACATCGCCGCCACGAAGGTCGAGGCCGAGGTGCTCGATCTCGCTCACGGCACGCAGTTCACGGGCGCGAGCGACATCACAGGCGGCAGCGACATCTCGGTCGCCGCGGGATCGCACGTCGTGGTGGTCACGGCCGGCGCCAAGCAGAAGCCCGGGCAGTCGCGCATCGAGCTTGCAGAGGTCAACGCGGGCATCCTCCGGTCGATGATGCCGGACCTGCTGGCCGTTGCCCCCGATGCCATCTACGTCATCGTCACCAACCCGTGCGACGTTCTGACGGTCCTGGCGCAAGAGGCGACGGCATTGCCACCCGAGCGCATCTTCGCCTCGGGCACGGTGCTCGACACATCACGCCTGCGCTGGAAGCTCGCCGAGCGCGCCGGGGTCTCGACCTCGAGCGTGCACGCGTACATCGTCGGCGAGCACGGCGACACGGAGTTCCCCCTCTGGTCCAAGGCCACGATCGGTTCGGTGCCGATTCTCGACTGGGTCGCGCCCGGACACCCGCGGATGTCTCAGGACGAACTCGACGCGATCGCCGTGGACGTGCGGGATGCCGCATACAAGGTCATCCTCGGAAAGGGTGCGACGAACTACGCGATCGGGCTCTCGAGCGCGCGAATCGTCGAGGCGATCCTCCGCGATGAGCACGCCGTCATGCCGGTCAGCACCGTGCTGCACGACTTCCACGGCATCGACGGGGTCGCCCTGTCCGTACCCTCGATCGTCAGCTCTCACGGCGCGGTTCCGATCCGCGAGACGGTCTTCTCGGATAGCGAGCTCGGTCTGCTTCGCGGCTCGGCGGACGCGCTGCGTACGGTCGCGGATTCGCTTCGCGCCTGAAACGAACGCGACCCCGGCGCCGGGAATCCCGGGCCGGAGTCGCGTACGTGCGAGCGGTGGTGTCAGCTGACGCGAGCGCTCTCGTCGGTCCGCACGTCATCCGCGTCGTTCAGTCCGCGCGCCCGGCGACGGGCGACGACCGCGATGACGATCAGCACGATCGCGAGAATCAGTGGCAGGACGATTCGCGCGAAGAACGCGAAGCCGCTCCACTCCGTGACGACACCCTGCGTCGCCGTACCCCCGACCACGTTCCAGGTCACGAGCAGCGCCGATGCGAAGGCTCCCGCATAGATCGTCCCCGTGCGGTGGAAGAAGTACGTCGACAGCACGCCGACCAGCGCGAGAACCGGGATGAACGGGTACGCGACGATCGTCAACAGCGACTCGTTCGGGAAGCCCAGCTGACCCGACGCGAACATGGGGATGTAGGCGATGGCCTCGAGGACAACGATGCCCGCGGGCAGCACGATCGCATTGGCGACCATCTCGGCCTTCGTCGAGATCCGGCGTCCCGTCCACCGGAGCGAGTTGTGCATCGTGAAGGCCAGCGCGAGGAAGAACAGCGTGAACGGGATGAGGTACACCACGAACGTGCCGAACTTGCCTCCTCCGATCGGCTGCAGCTGCAGGACGTAGAGGCGGAAGTCGCTCTTGAAGAGCCAGTCCGAGAGCAGCACGAGCAGGTATGCCGTACCGACGCTCGCAAGAGCCAGCAGCGCGGACTTGCCGATGACCGACCAGCGGAATCCCTCGACCGCCGTCAGAACCTCGGTGGCCCGTGCCGCACGCTCGGCGGAACGACGCTTGGTCACCAGTCGGACGATGAGGAAGATCACCAGTCCGATGACACCGTTCAGCAGCGCCCACACGGCGATCCCCGTCGAGAACGACTGCGAGAGAACCGAATCGGCCGGGAACCACTGGGCGCCCCACGTGTTGAACGCGAAGAAGGTCAGCGCGGGGATGGCCGTTGCAACGACCGCCGAGGCGAACCACGGCCACCACCAGCGGCTGCCCGCGGCGGCGGGGACCGGACGACGGGCGCGGCCGAAGTACGACGTCGTCATCAGCAGGCCACCGACCGCGAAGATCGCCAGCACGCCACCGACCATCGCGACGAACGTGCCGATCTCCTTGATCCACCACGTCTGACCGCCGACCGAGTGTCCGCCATCGAGCGTCTGGTCGAACCAGTCGATGATGTCCTGCGTGGCGGACAGGTCGTGGGTCGCGCCGGGGTGGTTGGTCACCGGGCGAACGAGCTCGCGAGCCGTGCCATCCTCGATCGATCCATAGAGCTGACCGGGAACGACGGGCTCATCCGTGCCGAAGAACTCCATGAGCTTGGGGCTGGACTCGAGCTCGTAGGAGCTGGTTGCCTCCCACATCGAACCCGCGAACTCCTCCCACTGCGCGAATACCACGAGCGTGTTGCGGGGGAAGTCGGGGGTTCCCGGAGGACCGAAGAACCCGGTCGCGGAGTCGAGCAGCACCATCGACTTGTAGCCGTCGGGGAAGGCCGTGGCCGCGTTCACGATGGTCGCGCCACCGAGCGAGTGACCCGTCATGCCGATGTTGTCGCGGTCGACGATGTCGAGCGAGCTGAGATAGGCGAGGGCCGCGGGACCGTTGAATCCGTTCGCAAACGCCGGGGCGTCCGAGCGTCCGTGACCGGCCTGGTCGATGGCGAGCACGACATAGCCGCGCTTGCTCAGTTCGATCGCGGGGGCCAGCTGCATCTCGCGCGAGTTGACGTAGCCGTGCACCGCCAGCACGGCCGGCGCGGGGTTCTCCGCCGTGACTCCGGCGGGCACGTACAGCAGGCCCGAAACCAGGCTGCCGTTCGCACCGATGAAGGATGTGTCTCGAACCTGGACACTCCCTCCCGATGTCTGGGTGAGGGCTGCGGTGCCGCCCCCGACGAGCACAAGGGCGATGGCGATCGCCAATAGCGACCACAACCTCGCCGCGCTTCGCGTCAATGCCATCCGAATCACTCCTTCGTTTACGGGCAAGTTCTCGGTGTGCGTCATCCGTAACGCTCCCGCCGGAAGCCTAGGGTGGACGAAGCAGGCCCTGCACGATTCGCTATCGAAAGTGCACAAACGTGCATCCAGCGTTCTCCCAGGCGGGACCGAGAGGACGTCGCGCCGTCCCGGATGCCAGGATGGGACGCAGCTCACGGCGGGAGGAACCACGCATGGTCGACGGAGATCGTGACGACGAACGTGCTCGCGCAGCGCTGCGCGCCGCACAGATGTACTACGTGCAGGACCTCACGATGGAGGCCATCGCCAGCGACCTGCACACCTCGCGCTCGACCGTGTCGCGGTTGCTCAGCCATGCGCGCTCCAGCGGGCTCGTCGACATCCAGATCCGCTCGCCGTTCGACGCCGCGACCGAGCTCGAGCGCGACCTCGAGGCGCGCTACGGCATCGCCGTCCACGTCGTGCCCTCTCCTCAGAACATCAGCGACGTCGACCGCCTCGACCGCGTCGCTCTCACCGCCGCACGGCTGCTGGCGCGATTCGTCGACTCGAACATGACGTTGGGGGTCGCGTGGGGATCCACTGTTAGCGCGATCAGCAGGCACCTCGTCCCCAAGGACACGCACAATGTCACCGTCGTTCAGATGAACGGCGCCGGAAGTTACCTCACGACCGGCATCGACTACACGAGCGAGATCCTGCGCCGGTTCGGTGATGCGTACGGCGCGAAGGTCCAGCAGTTCCCCGTCCCCGCGTTCTTCGACGACCCCGAGACCCGGTTGGCGCTCTGGCGCGAACGAAGCACCCGCCGCGTCCTCGATATCCAGTCCCGCATGGACCTGGCGCTGTTCGGCCTCGGCTCGCCCTTCGCCGGGGTGCCGAGCCAGGTCTACATCGGCGGGTACCTGGACGAGGCCGATTTCGCGAGCCTGACCGAAGACAAGATCGTCGGCGACGTCGCAACGGTCTTCTACCGCGCCGACGGGAGCTGGACGGATGTCGCGCTCAACCGCCGAGCGACGGGCCCGGCGTTCGACGAGCTGCGGCGCGTTGCCCGCCGTGTGTGCGTCGTCGCGGGCGAGCAGAAGGTGCCGAGCCTGCGGGGCGCCCTGGCCGCACGCCTCATCACCGACCTCGTGATCGACGAGGGCGCCGCTCGTCGGCTCGCGGCATCCTGACCACTCATCGGCGCACATTCGTGCACGGGCTGGCAGAAGTCGTGCACGCGTCCGTAATCTGGTCCCGGCCCACTGACGGGCTCCGACGACGAAGGAGTACACGTCGATGACATACATCCTCGCCCTGGATCAGGGAACGACGAGCACCCGCGCGATCGTCTTCGACCACGCCGGCCGGCGCGTCTCGGTCGGTCAACGGGAACACCAGCAGATCTTCCCCCGGGCCGGATGGGTCGAACACGACGCCCTGGAGATCTGGCACAACGCCCAGGAGGTCATCGGCGTCGCGCTCGCCCGCGCCGACATCACCCGCCACGACATCGCCGCCGTCGGCATCACCAACCAGCGCGAGACCGCCATCCTCTGGGATCGGCGAACGGGCACACCGGTCCACAACGCCATCGTCTGGCAGGACACCCGCACCCAGGAGATCGTCGATCGGCTGGCCGCGGACGGGGGCGTCGACCGGTTCCGAGCCCGCACGGGGTTGCCGCTCGCCTCATACTTCTCTGCGACGAAGATCGCCTGGGTGCTCGAGAACGTCCCCGGAGCGCGTGAACTCGCGGACGAGGGACACCTCGCCTTCGGCACCCCCGACACCTGGCTGCTATGGAACCTCACGGGCGGGCCGGAGGGTGGCGTGCACGCGACGGATGTCACGAACGCAAGCCGTACCCTGCTGCTCGACCTGGAGACGCTCGACTGGCACCCCGAGCTGCTCAACGCCTTCGGCATCCCCGCGTCGATCCTGCCCGAGGTGCGATCGTCGTCCGAGATCTACGGCACCGTCGAATCGTCCAGCCTGCTGCGCGAGGTACCCATCGCCGGAATCATGGGCGACCAGCAGGCGGCGACGTTCGGGCAGGCGGCCTTCGCCCGCGGTGACAGCAAGAACACGTACGGCACGGGGAACTTCCTCGTGATCAACACCGGCGACACCCCCGTCATCTCCCGCAACGGGCTCCTCACCACCGTGGCCTACCGGCTCGGGTCGGGCGAGACCGCCTACGCGGTCGAGGGATCGATCGCGGTGACCGGATCCCTCGTGCAGTGGCTGCGCGACAACCTGGGCATCATCTCGTCGGCGAGCGAGGTGGAAGACCTGGCACTGGCCGTCGACGACGCGGGCGGCGTCATCATCGTCCCGGCGTTCTCGGGCCTCTTCGCGCCCCATTGGCGCCCGGATGCGCGCGGCGCGATCATGGGCCTCACCCGATTCGCCGACCGCCGTCACATCGCGCGTGCCGCGCTCGAGTCCGTCGCCATGCAGACGCGCGAGGTCGTCGACGCGGCCGCCGTGGACACCGACGCGCGGATCACCGAGCTGCGCGTGGACGGGGGAATGGTTGCGAACGACACCCTCATGCAGATGCAGGCGGACGCGCTGGGGATTCCCGTCGTGCGGCCCGCGATCGTCGAGACGACGGCGCTCGGCGCGGCGTTCGCCGCCGGCCTCGCGGTCGGTTTCTGGTCGGGCCTGCCCGAACTGTCCGAGCTGTGGCAGGAGGACCGCCGGTGGGAGCCGCGGTCGTCCGAGGCGGAGCGGGCCCGGATGCTGGAGCGCTGGCAGAACGCGGTCGCGCGGACGCTCGACTGGCCCCAGGCGTAGGCCCCACGGTCCTGACCGACCGGGGGCTTCACTCAGTTGCCGGCGCGCCGCTCAGCGCGCCGCCGCTGCCCGGCTCGCTCCGCCGCGACGCGCGGGGTGACGCCGTGAGCGGCCCGGAGTTCGGCGAGCGAGCGGGAGCGCTCTTCCTCGACGCGCACCGCATCCCACCCGGCGGCATCTGCGAAAGCGGCCAGCGCGTGCTCGAAGACGTCGTTTGTGAGGTCACCGGTGTAGGTCACATCCGTGCGCCGCAGAAGGACGTCGTTCAGGCGAGTCGCCTTCTCCTGCTCTACGAAGTAGGCCACCTCGCGCGAGGACAGCCGGTCGCCGAGGATCGGCTCGTCGTGTGCGAGCGCGAGGAAGTTCACGACATCTCGGGCCTTGGTGCCGTAACGCTCCAACAGAACGCGGCCCCGCTCGCGCGACACGCCACCCAGTTCGGAACGAATCCAGGCATCCTTCGCATCCGGCCGCGGGTAGTCACGACCGCCGCCGATGGGGAGGTCCTGGGTCGACACGCGGCGCTCGCCCTGCAGCAGTGCGAGCACACGATCCGTCAGCTGCTCTCCGAGCGCCCGGAACGTGGTCCACTTGCCGCCGACCAGGTTGAGCATCGGGGCCCCGGGCCCCTGCGATTCGACGATGCGGTAGTCGCGCGAGACGAAGCCCGGCACCATGTCGTCGTGACGGGGCAGGGGGCGGATGCCCGAGAACCGATACACGATCTGCGAGCGGTCGACGGTCACATCAGGGAACACCTGGGCGACGAGTTCGAAGAAGTAGTCCACCTCTTCCTCGGTGCAGACGGCGAGTTCACCCGGGTCCGCATCGAGGTCGGTCGTTCCGACGAGCACGCGCCCCTTGAGGGGGTACACCAACACGATGCGGCCGTCCTGGTGCTCGAAGAAGATCTCGCGACCGCCGGTCGCGGCGAGCAGTTCGGGGTTGTCGAGCACGATGTGCGATCCCTTGGTGCCACCCATCAACGCGCTCGGCTGCCCGAGGGCGTCGGCCGTGAGGTCGGTCCACGGTCCGGAGGCGTTCACGATCACGCGCGCCGTGATGGTCTGTTCCGTGCCGGTCAGGACGTCTCGCACGATGACGCCGTTCTGGTCACCACCCACCGCCTCGACATAGTTGAGTGCCGTGGCATCACCCGCGGCTTCGCCGTCGAGCGCGACATCGAGGGCGAGCCGCTCGGGGTCACGCAGCGATGCGTCGTAGTAGGTCGCAGTGAAGCGGAAGTCCGGTGCGAGCTCGGGCAGCTCGCGGTGCGATGCGCGACGCCCCCGGAAGCGGTGGCGCGGCACGGAGCCCCCGTCGCGCGAGAAGAGATCGTAGATCGTCAGGCCGATCTTGATCAGCACGGCGCCGCGGGCCTTCGGCGTACGCTGCTTGTGCGTCAGGAAGCGCAGCGGTGCCGCAAGGATCCCCGAGAAAACGCCCTGGATGGGGATCGTGGTCGCCAGAGGGGCGACGTGATGCGGGGCGATGCGCAGCAGGCCGTTGCGCTCGCGCACGGACTCGCGAACGAGACGGAACTCACCGTTCTCGAGATACCGGATGCCCCCGTGGATCATGTGACTCGACGCCGCACTCGCGCCCGAGGCGAAGTCGTTGCGCTCGACGAGCAGCACCCGGACGCCCTGCATGGCGAGGTCGCGGAAGGTGGCGAGACCGTTGATTCCTCCGCCGATGATCACCACGTCAAAGTCGGGACGATCGAAAACCTCTCGCACTTCGGGGCGCACGCTCATGGACTTCCTTTCTCCTCATCCAGGCTGGCCGCTGTGGAACAACTGCGCAAGCTCTGTGCACTAACGTGCACGGACGGTCATGGCGGCGCACACTCACCCACGTCCGCACAGCGTCGAACGAACGACGCACGCATCGTTCTACGGCGGATGTCCGACCCGGCACTTACGCTGAGGCCATGGCAACCCGCAAGCCCAGCACGGCGTACCGCTGCACGGAATGCGGATGGACGAGCGTCAAGTGGGTGGGGCGCTGCGGCGAGTGTCAGCAATGGGGCACGGTCACCGAAGTCGCGGAACAGACCGGCATCCTGCGCGGATTCACCGCGCACGCGCCGACCGCCGATCGCGTCGCGCGTCCGATCACGGATGTCGCGACGATCGAGGCGCCACGGCGCCCGACCGGCGTGGGCGAATTCGACCGGGTGCTCGGCGGTGGGCTCGTCGCGGGCGCGACGATCCTGATCTCGGGCGAGCCGGGCGTCGGCAAGTCGACCCTGCTGCTCGAGGTCGCCGCACGCGCCGCCCGCTCCGGTCGACGCGTGCTGTACGTGAGCGCCGAGGAGTCGACCGCGCAGGTGCGGCTGCGCGCCGAGCGCACCGGCGCCCTGCACGACGAGCTCTTCATCGCCAGCGAGACCGACCTGGCGACTCTCGTCGGGCAGATCGATCAGGTGGCCCCGACACTCCTGATCGTCGACTCGGTGCAGACCGTTTCGTCCTCGCTCAGCGAGGGCCTCGCGGGGCATCCGAGCCAGGTCCGCGAGGTCGCAGCGACGCTGGTCCGCATCGCCAAGGAACGCGACCTACCGGTTCTGATCGTCGGGCACGTCACGAAGGACGGCTCGATCGCGGGCCCGCGCCTGCTCGAGCACCTCGTCGATGTCGTCTGCCACTTCGAGGGCGACCGCCAGACCGCCCTGCGCTTCGTCCGCGCGCTGAAGAACCGGTTCGGACCGACGGACGAGGTCGGATGCTTCGAGATGACCGGCGACGGCATCGCCGAGGTTCCCGACCCGAGCGGACTGTTCCTCGGCCACGGAACCCCGGTGAGCGGCTCCTGCGTGACGGTGGCCCTCGAGGGGCGTCGCGCCCTGCCCGTCGAGGTTCAGGCCCTGGTCAACCCGAGTTCGACTCCGAACCCCCGCCGTGTCGTCAACGGCGTCGATTCGTCTCGCGTCGCGATGATCCTCGCGGTTCTCGAGCGGCGTGCGGGGCTCAAGCTCAGCGCCCTCGATGTCTACGTCTCCACGGTCGGGGGCGTGCGCCTCACCGAACCCGCGGCCGACCTCGCCATCGCCCTGGCGATCGCGAGCGCCCTCGGCGAGTTCGCGATCCCGCACGAGGTCGCGGCGGTCGGCGAGCTGAGCCTCTCGGGTGAGATCCGGGCCGTCGCCCAACTGTCGCAACGGCGGGGCGAGGCATCCCGTCTCGGCTTCGTGCATTTCGTCGATGCCGCGTCCCAGCACCTCCCGGCCGCGCTCGAGACGGTGCGCGGCCACGCCGACCGGGCGGCACGCGGCGGGCGCGGTCCCCTCGACCGTCAGACCCGCGGCCCTCGGGACGTCCCGGAGTTCTGAGCCACGCTCGAAACGGGGCCCGCACCCCGGGTGCGTGCCTCAGTCGGTGAGCGCGTCGATCAGGTCGGCGGGCGAGGCCTGCATCGGGTGCGGGCCGGCGATGTCGAGGAAGACGGTGGTGATCGCCTCGCGGTGGGTGCGGAGGAACGCGAGGAGCCACCCGGGTGACTGCAGCCCGATCGCGGGAGGCAGGTTCTCGGGCTTGTTGGCCGCGTCGCTGAAGAGCAACAGCGCGATCTCGCCCGTGTTCGGATCGCGGTAGGTCCACACCTCGCCCACGTCGAGCGGGTTGTCACGGTCCGTCGGCGCCATCAGCGGCACGACCGTGTTGCCGTTGCGCAGCGCCAGGGCGACCGCCGCCATGTCCTGCTTCTCCAGAGCCTGCGCGAGGGCCTCGGAACGGAACGTCGTGGCGCCCGCCTTCTTCACGCGCCCCTCGGACGTGCCCGGCTTGCCGCCCTTGCCACCCTTACCGCTCTGTCGTGCCACCCGTCCAGGGTAGCCGGGCGTCAGTAGAGCAGGATCTGCCGCGAGGTCAGCGACGGGATGCCACCGATCGATACGTCCAGATGGTACGACGCTCCCCCGCCCGTCGCCCGCGGCCGGTCACCCTCGCAGGTGTCGACGGACGAGCGCGTGCGATCCCAGGCGATCGGTGCCGAACTCTCCACGACCTGTCCCGCCGCGAGCGTCACGACCATGTCACTCGGTGCCGCCTGGCAATCCGTCGAGCGCCACCAGACGTCGCTGCCACTCGTGATGGTGAAGCTCTGCTGCGTGGTTCCGACGTTGATGGTGCACGGTGTGGCGCTGGTGTTGGTCAGTCGGATGCTGAGCTGCGGCATCTCGCCGGATGCATAGGACTCTTTGTCGGTGAGCGCCTCGACCAGCACACTGTCGGCGGTGCACGCCTCGGGGGTGAGCCCGGCTGCGGCATCCGTCGTCGCGGCCTCGTCGGGCAAGGCATCCGCGGGATTGGAGCCGCCCGTTGCCGCAGGATCCGGCAGAGTGGGCGTCGTGCTGCTCGGCGAAGCGGACGACGACGCCTGCGTCCCAGGAGGAGTGTCCGAGCCGGCGGACCCGCGCCACGGCTGGGCGATCAACAACCAGACCACCAGCGCCACGACGAGCAAGAGACCGACCAGCACGACCGCGCGTCGCCGCCGGTACACGGCAGGCGACGGGCGACGTCGACGCGTGCCTTCGCTGCTCATACGTCCAGGCTAAGCGTCCCTCGGCACGTCCTCAGCGCGGCGCGCCCGTCGCGCGGCGCGGGGATTGCTCCCGCACCCCTTCCATTCGGCACCGAGTGTCATTAGCATCATCTACACCCGCAGGGCGCGGACACGGATGTCCGCCCGCAAGGAGCATTCGATGGATACGCAGACGACATCGTCACAGATTCCCGCTCGTCTCTTCGCTCCGCTCGTCGACGCTCGCAACGAGTGCCCGCTCCACCGATCCGGAGGCGCCCGCACCGTCTGATCCGACCCCCGACTCCCTCCGCGGCGCGATGACGCGCCGCCCTCGGTCTCGTGAGCCCACAACCGAAGAGAGGCCCGCCGAAGCGCGGGAAGAGAGAGGAGTACGCCATGGGAAGGGTCGAAGGCAAAGTTGCCTTCATCACAGGAGCCGCACGCGGGCAGGGACGCTCGCACGCGGTTCGTCTCGCACAGGAGGGCGCCGACATCATCGCTGTCGATGTCCTCGAGGAGATCCCCGGAGCGCCGTACGGACCGGCCACCGAGGAAGACCTCGCCGAAACCGTCGCACAAGTCGAGGCTCTGGACCGTCGCATCGTCGCCCGCAAGGCGGACGTGCGCGATCAGTCGGCGCTGACGGCCGCGCTCGACGCGGGCGTCGCCGAACTGGGCCGACTCGACATCGTCTGCGCCAACGCCGGGATCTCGACCTCGATGGCCCCGGCGCAGGACCTGCCCGAAGAGATCTGGCTCGACATGATCGACGTCAACCTCAGCGGCGTCTGGCGCACGTGCAAGGCCGCGATCCCGCACCTGAAGGCCGCCGGAGGGGGATCCATGATCCTGACGAGTTCGGACGCGGGACTGTTCGCGTTTCCGAACATCGCGCACTACGTCTCGGCGAAGCACGGGGTCGTCGGTCTGATGCGCACCCTCGCTCTCGAGCTGGCGCCGGACATGATCCGCGTCAACAGTGTCCACCCGACGGTCGTGGACACCCCGATGGTGAACAACGACGCGACGTTCCGGCTGTTTCGACCCGACCTCGAGAACCCGGGCGTGGAGGACTTCAAGGAGGCCGCCACGATGATCAACGCCCTGCCGATCCCGTGGGTAGAGGCGGTCGACATCTCCAACGCCGTGCTGTGGCTCGCCTCCGACGAGGCCCGTTACGTCACGGGTGTCGCGCTGCCGGTCGATGCCGGCGCGTACGCGAAGTAACGAGAGAAAGGAAACACCATGGGAAGACTGGACGGCAAGGTCGCCTTCATCACCGGAGCAGCGCGGGGCCAGGGGCGCTCGCATGCGATCCGGATGGCCCAGGAGGGGGCCGACATCATCGCGGTCGACATCTCGACACAGATCGAAACGGTTCCGTATGGGATGGCGACGGCGGACGATCTCGCCGAGACGGTGCGCCAGGTCGAGGCCCTCGATCGACGGATCGTGGCGAGCGAGGCCGATGTTCGCGACTACGACGCGTTGAGCGCCGCTGTCGAAGAGGGTGTCGCTCAGCTCGGACGACTCGACATCGTCAGCGCGAACGCAGGGATCTTCTCCAGCGCGACCGCGGACGAACTGACGGACACCGCGTGGAACGACATGATCGGCGTCAACCTCACCGGCGTCTGGCACACCGCCAAGGCGGCGATCCCCCACCTGAGGGCGTCCGGCGGAGGCTCGATGATCCTCACGAGCTCGACGGCGGGCATCAAGGGGTTCCCGAATTTCGTCCACTACGTCGCGGCCAAGCACGGGGTCGTGGGGATCATGCGCACGCTCGCGCTCGAGCTGGCACCCGACTTCATCCGGGTCAACTCGGTCCATCCCACGAGCGTCGACACCGACATGATCCAGAACGACTCGCTCTACGCACTGTTCGCACCCGACCTTCCGGTCGAGGAGCGCACGCGCGAAACACTGGGCGGGCGGTTCCAGGCGCTCAACGCGCTGCCCATCCCCTGGGTCGAGCCGGTCGACATCTCGAACGCGGTGCTCTGGCTCGCCTCGGACGAGTCGCGCTACGTGACGGGCATCATGCTGCCCGTCGACGCCGGGTCCACGCAGAAGTGACGGGCCTCGTGAAATGACGGTGGACGAGGTCGCGACGGCGCCGACGGATGCCGCCGGGCTCCAGCGCAGCCGCGAGCGCATCGCCCGCCACCTCGTCGGCCGCGAGCGTGAGTTGGAGCTCACGCTCTCGGCCGTCGCCGCGGGGCGCGACATCGTGCTGGAGGGGCCGCCGGGCACGAGCAAGACGACGATCCTCGGCGCGATCACCGAAGAGTGGGGCATCCCGCTGCTCTTCGTCGAGGGAAACGCCGATCTGACGCCCGCGAAACTCGTCGGGCACCACAACCCGGCGCGCGTGCTGCGCGAGGACTACTCGGCGGACAACTTCGTGCCGGGCCCCCTGGTCGAGGCGATGCAGCGGGGCGGATTCCTCTACATCGAGGAGTTCAACCGCGCACCGGAAGACACCCTCAACACCCTCCTGACCGCCATGGCGGACCGTTCGCTCGCGATCCCTCGGGTCGGGCGCATCAGGGCCGCACCGACGTTCCGTGTCATCGCGTCGATGAATCCGTACGACAACGTCGGCACGACGCGGCTCTCGACCAGCGTGCACGACCGCCTCAACCGCCTCGCGGTGGACTACCAGGACGCGGACGCCGAGGAGCGCATCGTGGTCCTGCGCACCGAGGCCGACGATGAACTCGGGGCGCGCCTCGTGCGTGACGCGGTCGCCGTGACGCGCGCGACCCGCGATCACCCGGACATCCGGCAGGGTTCCAGTGTTCGCGGCGCGATCGACACCGTGCTCGTGGCCCTCCGCCTGGCCGCGTTGCGTGACATCGACGACCCGGACTCACCCGACTACCCGGAGCTCGTCTACGACGCGATGATCGTCGCTCTCTCCGGACGGATCCATCTCGACGAAGCGGTGGACTCCACCCCCGAACGGGTGCTGCGCGAGATCTGGGAGGACCGCTTCGTCCTCGAACCGCACCGCGCCGATCCCGGCTGAAGGGACGTCGCCGCCGATACTCCCGTCCGCGGTGGACGACGCGAGACGGCGACGCGCGGTGTGCCCCTGCGCCGGAAGCCCAAGCAGCTGGATGCGCCTCCGACGCTCTTCGACGCGTCGTCCGGGGCGGGCGGCATGGTCCTGCGCGGGGGCGGACCGTCCGCGCGCAGGTCCGGTGCCGAGCGACCGGGCGGGACGGCGCGGGGCGAGACGGACGAGGTCGGCACGCTCGTCCCGCTGCCCGACGAGCCGATCGAGGTCGATCCGTCCGTTCGGGCGCGCGCGAGAGAGATCGCGGCACGTCTCGCCGTACCGCGCGCACGCCGGGATGCGACCGCGCACCGCGGGGTCGGCGACCTGGCGAGCCTGCCCTATCGCGGCGCCTCGGACGACATCGATCTGGACCGGACCATCGAGGTGCTCGCCGAACGCCCTGTGCCGGAGGACGAGGACATCGTCGTCCGCGAGCGGGTGCGCGCACGCCGCTCGGTGGTGCTCCTCGTCGACGTCTCGGGGTCCATGCGAGGCGAGAGGATCAAGACGGCCGCCGCGACCGTGGGCGCGTTGTCGGCCGAGCTGTCCCACGACGACCTCGGCGTCATCGCGTTCTGGTCGGACGCCGCGGTACTGCTGAAGCTGGGTGCTCCGGTCCGGCCGGGCGAGCTCGTCGACGCCATCCTCCGCCTGCCGGCGCGCGGGCTGACCAACATCGCCTTCCCCCTCGAACTCGCGACTCGCGACCTCGCACGCGTTCCGGCGCGGGATGCACGGGTCATCCTGCTCTCCGATTGCGTGCACAACGCGGGCCCGGATCCGCGTCCCCTCGCGGCGCGCCTCCCCCGGCTCGACGTACTGCTCGACGCGACCGGTGAGAAGGACGTCGAACTCGGTCGAGAGCTCGCCGCACGGGGGCACGGCCTCTGTCGCGTCATCCACGGACATCGCGATGTCGCGCCCGCGATCGGGCGGATCTTTCGGTCATAGCTTCTTTCGGCACCTGGTGCCATAATCCGAGGGACGGCTCACTGACGAGCTTTCGAAAATCTGACAGGGAGGTCAACAACCATGACTGGTCGACTGCAGGGCAAAGTGGCATTCATCACCGGCGCGGCCCGGGGACAGGGCCGGGCGCACGCCGTCAAGCTGGCTCGCGAGGGCGCGGACATCATCGCAGTGGACCTCGCCGGTCACATCGATTACGTGCCCTATGACTCGCCCACTCCCGAGGATCTCGCCGAGACCGTGCGCCTGGTCGAGGCGGAAGACCGCCGCATCGTCGCCACCGTCGCCGACGTGCGCGACGGCGCCGCGCTACGGGCGGCCGTCGACGAGGGAGTGTCCGCCCTCGGCGGCCTCGACATCGTCGTCGCCAATGCCGGCATCTGCATCCCGGAGGCGTGGGATGCCATCACACCGGAGACGTTCCGCTTCACGATGGAGACCAACGTCGATGGCGTCTTCAACAGCGTCGTCGCGGGTGCCCCGCACATCATCGCGGGCGGCCGGGGCGGCGCCATCGTCCTCACCAGCTCGTATGCGGGCAAGAAGATGCAGCCGTTCATGGTGCACTACACCGCGAGCAAGCACGCCGTCACCGGAATGGCCCGCGCCTTCGCCGCCGAACTCGGACGCCACAACATCCGCGTCAACAGCATCCACCCGGGCGGCGTGAACACCCCCATGGGTTCGGGGACGATGGTCGAAGCCCTGACGACGGCGGGCGAGACGTCCCCGTCGCTCAACGGCATGGGCACACCCTTCCTCCCGATCTACGCGGCCGAGCCGGAGGATATCGCCAACGCGGTGGCGTTCCTGGTGTCCGATGACGCCCGCCTGATCACGTCCGAGCACCTCAGCATCGATCAGGGCATGCATACCTTCTGATCAGGACGAGAGCGTCTTGAGCATCCGGGTGTTGCCGAGGGTGTTGGGCTTGACGTG
>CAYZEL010000029.1:0-18084 GCA_964477515.1 uncultured Microbacterium sp. | reverse complement strand
ACCGCGGGGTGAAGGTGACGGTGGTAAAGGCCCGCTGCCCGGGCGCGGGGATCGGCGCGACCTGCGAGGCGAGGTCGAGAAGTTCGTCGGTCGTGTCGCCCATCGCGCTCACCGCGACCACGACGTCGTCGCCCGCGCGCCGAGTATCGACGATGCGTTTGGCGACGCGCTTGATGCTCTCGGCGTCGGCGACCGACGAGCCGCCGTACTTCTGCACGATCAGCGCCACGATGATTCTCCAGGGGTGAGCGGCGGAAACGCCGAGCACCATTCTACGGAACCCCCATATGCCGTCGCGTCCATGCACGCTAGGGTGCGGGCATGACTCTGGATGAGATGGGCTGGAACGAGTTCAACCTCGGCATCCTCGGGGCTGCAGCGGCCCTCGCGGGTCTCGTGATCGTCGCGGCGAGCGTCAACATCGCCGAGATCGTGAAGGAGCGTTCGCTCACCGCGCGGCTGGGCGCGGGGATCGCGACCCTCGTGCTGGCGATCACGGCGTCCGCGCTGGCGTTGTTTCCCGGGATCACGCTCGCCACGTACGGCATCGCGGTGTTCGTCGCGGCCCTCCTGTCCCTCGCCTTCCCGATTCACGCGGCGCGCACGCTGATCGCCGATCACAATCCGCTCAGCCGCTACAAGGGTGTGCGCTCGGCGATCAACTTCCTCCCGGCGGTGATCTACGCGGTGGGCGCTATCCTGCTCGTCGGCGGTGCTCCGGCTGGGCTGGTCGTGGTGGCGATCGGCGCGATCGTCGCGATCCCGGTCGCCCTGCTGATCTCGTGGGTCGTCCTCGTCGAAGTCCTGCGCTGATCCCAGTGGGCGCGCCCCGGATCAGAGCGTCCGGCGACCCTCGAACGCGCGACCCAGGGTGACCTCGTCGGCGTACTCGAGGTCGCCACCGACGGGCAGACCGGACGCGAGGCGCGAGACCCGGAGCTGCAGGGTCAGCAACAGCCGGCTCAGGTAGGTCGCGGTCGCTTCGCCCTCGAGATTCGGGTTCGTCGCCAGGATGACTTCCTGCACCGTCCCGTCGGCGAGCCGTGTCATGAGCTCGGTGACGCGAAGGTCATCCGGGCCGACGCCGTCGATCGGGCTGATCGCCCCGCCGAGCACGTGGTAGAGCCCGCGGAACTCGCGTGTGCGCTCGATCGCCGCGACATCCTTCGCATCCTCGACGACGCAGATGACCTGGGGGTTGCGACGGGGGTCGCGACAGATGCTGCAGCGATCCTGTTCGGACACGTTGCCGCAGACCTCGCAGAAACGCACGCGCTCGCGCACATCGGCGAGCAGGGACGCGAGTCTCTTCACGTCGAACGACGGCGTCTGCAGGATGTGGAAGGCGATGCGCTGCGCCGACTTCGGCCCGATGCCCGGCAGCCGACCGAACTCGTCGATCAGGTCTTGAACGATTCCGTCGTACATCAGCTGAACCTCGTGCGCTGCTCGAAGGGTTCTTCGCGCACGAACGTGGCGCCGAGGACCTGACGGACGACAGCCTCGCCGTAACGGTCGGTGCCACGCGCCGCGGCGGCGGAAGCCGCATCGCGCACGGGGGCGGGCGGGGTGGGCGCGGAGCCCGGGCCGAGCACATCGACATCTGGCTCGTCGGCCGAAGGCTCGTCGGCGCCGAGGACCTGGCCCTCACGCTCGGGCACCGCGGTTCGGGCCGGTGCCGGTGCGGCGACCGCCTCTTCGGGCTCGTCGTCGACCGCGAGCTGCGCCGGAGCACGCATCGTGCCGAGGGCGACGGGCGGCTCGTCCGCGGTTCGCGGAATCGCCGCGACGGCCCACTCGGTCACCGGCGCGGCAGCGAGTCGAGCGGAAGAGGCAGCGGCGGCTTCGGGCTGGCGCGCGGCCGACCCGGGAGTGCGCGTGGCCCACCCCTGGGGTTGCTGGTCATCGGGCGGCAGGTCATCGGGCGGACCGTCATCCGGGGGTGGCTGCTCGTCCGGCGGCGGAGCGGGGTCGGTACCGTCGAGACGGGCGAGGAACTTGACCCGAACGCCCAGGACGCGATCGATCGCCGTCCGAAGATCTTCGCTGGCGCTGGCGGCGACGCCGCGCTGACGGAACTTCTGGACGTCGCTCTGACTCTGGAACGTCACCGTGAGGACGTCACCCTCGTACGCGTGGACACGAGCATTGCTCGCCACGAGCCACGAGGTGCGGCTGATGTCTTCGAGTGTCGAGAGCACCTCGGGCCAGGTGTCCCGCAACATCGTGACCGTGACGGGCCCGGTCGGGCGCGCACGCGCCGGTTCCGGGGTGGGCGGCTCGGGCCGCGAAGAGGTCTCGGACTCACTCGGCGCCGCCGCAGCAGGCGGCGCCGCAGCGACGGGAGCCGGAACGGAGGCAGGCGCCGGCGCCGGAGCGGTAACGGGCCCCGGAGGGACCGGCTTCGCCGGAGCCGCGGCGACCGGTGCCTTCGCCTGCGCCACCCTCGACCCGGCCGAAGCGTGTGCCGGCTCGGCCGCGGGAGCTTCGGACGCGAGTACCCGCGCGATCATCAGCTCGAGCTGAAGGCGCGGTGACGTCGCACCGGTCATGTCGTCGAGGGTGCGGCTGACCAGATCGGCGACCCGGGACAGGCGTTCGCCGCCGAAGATGCCGGCCTGACGGCCCATGCGCTCGAGTTCGTCGACCGGAACACCCCGCAGCACGGAGGATGCCGCGGGGCCCGTCGCCTCGACGACGATCAGGTCGCGCAGACGCTCGAGAAGGTCGTCGACGAAGCGGCGCGGATCCTGGCCGGTCTGTACGACGCGGTCGACGGCGCCGAACGCCGCCGCGGGATCGGGGTCGGCCAGCGCCTCGACGACCTCGTCGAGAAGCTCGGCGTGCGTGTAGCCGAGCAGCGAAACGGCCCGCTCGTACCGGACGGTCGCGGAGCCCGAGTCCGCCGAGATGTCGGACCCGGCGATCAGTTGGTCGAGCAGCGAGAGGGTGTCGCGGGGCGACCCCCCGCCGGCACGGACCACCAGGGGAAGCACACCGGGCTCGACCTGCACGCCCTCTTGGGTGGCGAGCTCCTGGACGTACTCGAGCATCGGCCCGGGTGGCACGAGCCGGAAGGGATAGTGGTGGGTGCGCGACCGGATCGTGCCGAGCACCTTGTCGGGCTCGGTCGTCGCGAAGATGAACTTCACGTGATCCGGTGGCTCTTCGACGAGCTTGAGCAGCGCGTTGAAGCCCTGCTGCGTGACCATGTGCGCCTCATCGAGGACGAAGATCCTGAGCCGGTCGCGGGCCGGGGCGAAGATCGCCCGCTCGCGCAGGTCGCGCGCATCGCCGACACCGTTGTGGGAGGCCGCGTCGATCTCGACGCCGTCGTGCCAACCCCCGCCCGCACGGGACAGTTCGACACAGCTCGGGCAGACGCCGCAGGGCGTATCGGTCGGCCCCTCGGCGCAGTTGAGGCAGCGCGCGAGAACTCGGGCCGAGGTCGTCTTGCCGCACCCGCGCGGACCCGAGAACAGGTACGCGTGACCGACCCGGTCGTTGCGCAAGGCCGTCATCAGGGGATCGGTGACCTGCGCCTGACCGATCATCTGCCCGAACGTCTCGGGTCGATAGCGGCGGTAGAGGGCGGCGGTCACGCCCCCAGCCTACGGCGTGGCTGTGACATCCGAACCGCTCACGATATCCCGCCCATCCCGGGTCACGAGTGTCGGCCCATCCCGGTTCAGAATTCAGTCCCGCGCGCTCCGCCGGGCGCGACGCACCGCGGAACGGCGCGACGCCGAGCCCGCGTCGGGCGCCGCGAGACTGAATAGTGAACGTGAGAGCGGGACGGGGGCGCCGGGGCCGGACCCCGGGCCCTCAGGAATCGGCGCCGAGGTCCGAGTCGTCGCCGCTTCCGAGCCCGGCGGCACTCCCGACCGGGATCGGCCCGGTGAGGGTCGGGATCGCCGTGGTGACGGTGGGCACCGAGGCCGAGAGCAGCGTGCCGTCCTCGCGCCGGATGTCCTCGAACTGCTCGATCGTCGGCCGTCCCGCACGCACGGGGCCCTGATCGGCGAGTTCCACCGACAGCGTCTCGCCCGGCGCGACGACGTACTCGACCCCGCGCACCGAGAAGGCCACCGGTTCCGCCTCGCCGTCGTCGAGGCTCAGGGTCATGGCGTCGCGGGTCAGCGTGACGTTCAGGTGGGCGTCGTGCCAGCGCAGCGTGTAGGACAGCTCGGGCCACGACTCGGGCAGCCGCGGGTCGAAGGAGAGCTCGCCGTAGTGGTCGCGCATGCCGCCGAACCCGCACACGAGCGCGGTCCACACCCCACCCGCCGAGGCGACGTGCACGCCGTCGGACGCATTGTGGTGCAGGTCGCCGAGGTCGACGAAGATCGACTGCTCGAAGTACTCCAGGGCCAGGTCCTGGTACCCGACCTCGGCGGCGAGAATGGCCTGCACGACCGCCGACAGCGTCGAGTCGCCCGTCGTGAGCGGGTCGTAGTACTGGAAGTCGGCCAGCTTCTCTTCTGCCGAGAAGTGGTTGCCCTGGAGGAACAGCGCGAGCACGACATCCGCCTGCTTGAGCACCTGGAAGCGGTAGATCACGAGGGGGTGGAAGTGCAGCAGCAGCGGGCGCCGGTCCGCGGGGGTGTTCTCGAGGTCCCACACCTCGCGCTCGAGGAACAGGGAATCCTGCGGATGGATGCCGAGGGCCGGGCTGAACGGAATGTGCATCGCCTCGGCGGCGAGGTCCCAGCCCTCGGCCTCGAGGGGGTCGAGACCCAGGCGGTCGACCATCACACGGTAGGCGTCGGGCGCATCGTGCTCCATCTCGCGCACGGTGCGCGCGGCGAAACGCAGGTTGAAGCGCGCCATGACGTTGGTGAACAGGTTGTCGTTGACGACGGTCGTGTACTCGTCGGGGCCGGTGACGCCGTGGATGTGGAACGTCGGGTCGCCCTCCCCCTCGCGCCAGAACCCCAGCGTCGTCCACAGGCGCGCCGTCTCCACCGCGATGTCGATGCCCTCGCGGTACAGGAAGTCGACATCGCCCGTGCCGCGGACGTACTTCGCGAGGGCGTAGGTCACGTCGGCGTTGATGTGGTACTGCGCCGTTCCCGCGGCGTAGTACGCGGATGCCTCTTCACCGTTGATCGTCCGCCACGGGAAGAGCGCCCCGGCCTCGTTGAGCTGGAATGCCCGGCGGCGCGCCGCCGGGAGCATGAGCGCCCGCATGCGCAGCGCATTGCGTGCCCACAGCGGTGAGGTGTACGTGAGGAAGGGCAGGACATAAATCTCCGTGTCCCAGAAGTAGTGCCCGCTGTATCCGGACCCCGTCACGCCCTTGGCCGGCACGCCCTGGCCGTCGGCGCGCGCCGCCGCCTGCGCGAGCTGGAACAGGCACCAGCGCGTGGCCTGTTGCAGGTCGTCGTGGCCCGCGATGCGCACGTCGGAGCGCTTCCAGAACGCCTCGAGCCATTCGCGCTGGCGCGCGTAGATCGACTCGACGCCCTCGAACTCGGCCCGGTCGAGCGTGCGACGGCAGCGGTCGACGAGTTCGCGCGCGGGAACTCCTCGCGACGAGTGGTACGACACGAGCTTGGTCACGGTGATCGGCACGCCCTGCTTCGCCTGGACGCGGAAGACGTTCTTGGCGATGTCGGGCTCGATCAGGGTACGCGCCTCGTAGTCGTTCTCGGTCTCGATCAGGTGATCGGCAGACACCGCGACCGTCATGCCCGATTCGTTGACCTGGTAGCTGAGGGTCGAGCGGACGCCTTCCTGCCAGTACTCCTGCGGCAGCAGCACCCTGTCGGCCGCGATCCGCTCGGCCTTGCGCGGGTCGAAGCCCGCGGCCTTCGCGCGCTTGACCGAGCCTCCGTAGACGTCCTCGCCGTCCTGGCGGTTGATCAGCTGACACGAGATCGTCACCGGGGCATCGGCGTTCAGGACCGTCACGGTCAGCCGCATGACCGCGAGGTGCTTCTCGTCGAACGACACGATGCGATCGAAGTCGACCTGCACCAGCTTGCCCGAGGGAGTGCACCACACCACATGGCGTCGCAGCAGACCCTCCCGGAAGTCGAGCACACGCTCGTACTCCCGCACGTCGGCGACATCGAGCGAGAGCGGCTCGTCGTCGATGTACACCCGCATCACCTTGGCGTCGGGCGCGTTGACGATCGTCTGCCCGACTTCGGCGAATCCGTACGCCTGCTCGGCGTGCCGGATCGGCCAGGTCTCGTGCAGGCCGTTGATGAAGGTGCCGTGCTCGTGCGCGCGACGCCCCTCGGGCTGATTGCCGCGCAACCCCAGGTAGCCGTTCCCCACCGCGAACAGTGTCTCGGTGACCCCCGTGTCCTCTTCCGAGTACGAGGTCTCGACGAGGCGCCACGGGTCGACGGGGAACCGATCGCGATCGATCATGACGGAGGGTGCTCCTTAGCGCGGGTCCAGCTGAAAAAGGGGTGACGGGAAGCGGATCAGGGCACGAGCTCGCCGAGGTCGGTGACCACGAGGTGCGCACCGGCCTTCAGCAGCTCGTCGGCGCCGACGCCGCGGTCGACGCCGATCACGAGGGCGAAGCCGCCGGCCGCTGCCGACATGACTCCCGAGATGGCGTCCTCGATGGCCGCGGCGCGGCCGGGTTCGACGCCCAGAAGCCGCGCCGCCTCGACGAAGACATCCGGGGCGGGCTTGGACGACAGGTGGTCGCGCTCGGCGATCACGCCGTCCATGACGACGGGGAACCGATCCGTGAGACCCGCCACCTGCAGGACCTCGGTCGCGTTCTTCGAGCTCGAGACGACGGCGATCGGCGTTCCCGCGGCCTGCAGTGCGTCCAGCAGGCGCACCGAACCGGGGTACGCCGTGATGCCCTCGGAGCGCAGCACGCCCGAGAAGACGACGTTCTTGCGGTTGCCGATGCCGCAGACCGTGTCGGCGGTAGGCGGGTCGGACGGATCACCCCACGGCACCTCGACGTCGCGGCTGCGCAGCAGGCTGGCGACGCCGTCGTAGCGCTTCTTGCCGTCGAGGTATTCGAAGTAGTCGCGTTCGGTGTACGGCGGGGTGATGTCCCACGCCGCGAAGAGCTCTTCGAACATCGTCCGCCACGCGTGCATGTGCACTTCAGCCGTCGGCGTGAGGACGCCGTCGAGGTCGAAGAGCACGGCATCGTACGTGGACAGATCGGGCAGAGCGTCGGGCACGGATCCTCCAGGCGACGGTCGGATGAGAGGCATTTCGGACGACACTCGCTCTCGTCGCGATCTCAGCGTACTGGCGGCGCACTCACCCGTGCGACACCCTCGTTCAGCGGCTCAGCCGGCGACCCGGCCGGTCGCTCGACTCCTGACGGCCTGCATGCTCTGCCTCGCGATCTCGAGCTCCTCGTTCGTCGGCACGACGAGCACCGTGACGGGCGAGGCATCCGTCGAGATGACACGGATGCCGGGGGCCCGCGCGGCGTTCCGGTCGGGGTCGATCTCCACGCCGGCGAAGCGCAGCGTCGCGAGAGCCTCCGCCCTCACCGGGGCGGCGTTCTCGCCCACGCCGGCCGTGAACGAGATCACGTCGACACCGCCGAGCTGCGCGAGATAGGCCCCCGCGTAGGCGCGGAGCCGGTGGATGTAGACGTCGAACGCGAGCGCCGCGGCTGCGTCGCCCGCGTCCTTCCGGGCCACCAGATCGCGCATGTCGCTCACGCCGGCGAGACCGAACAGCCCGCTCCGGCGGTTCAGCAGATCGTCGAGGTCGTCGATGCTCTTGCCCGCGCGGCGCGCCAGGTGGATGAGTACGGCGGGGTCGAGGTCGCCCGAGCGGGTGCCCATGACGAGCCCCTCGAGCGGTGTCAGACCCATCGAGGTGTCCACGGAGCGCCCGCCGCGGATCGCGGTGACCGAGGCGCCGTTGCCGAGGTGGAAGACGATCTGGCGCAGGTCGGCACCTGTGTCGGCGTCGTCCCGCCCCAGGAATCGAGCGGCCGCCTCGCTCACGAACTTGTGCGAGGTGCCGTGGAAGCCGTAGCGGCGGACGCGGTGCGCTTCCGCGAGTTCACGATCGATGGCGTACGTGTACGCGGCGGGCGCGAGGGTCTGATGGAACGCGGTGTCGAAGACGGCGACGTGCGGGATGTCGGGAAAGGCGCGCTTGGCGGCACGGATCCCCTGCAGGTTCGCGGGGTTGTGCAGGGGTGCGAGCACCGAGAGGTCTTCGATGTTGATCTCGACGAGCGGCGTGATCACGGTCGGTTCGAAGAAGCGAGCACCGCCGTGCACGACGCGGTGCCCGACGGCGACGGGAGGTGTCTCGTTGAGGGAGGGACCGTTCTCGGCGAAGGCATCGAGCATCGCGGTGAAACCGGCGGTGTGATCGGGGATCGGCAAGTCACGGTCGTAGGTCGCATCGAGCACCGTCGGCGCCGGCTCCCCCGCTCGCCCGTGACCGAACCCCGCGGCGGTCACCGTGTGGGTCGCCCGGCCCACCGCCTCGCCGATGCGCTCGACGAGGCCGGAGGCCAGCAGTGCCTCGGTGTCGACGTCGATCAGCTGGTACTTGAACGACGACGACCCGCTGTTGACGACCAGGATCGCGCTCACGCGTCCGCCTCCCCCTGCGCCTGAATGGCGGTGATCGCGATCGTGTTCACGATGTCTTCGACGAGCGCCCCGCGCGACAGGTCGTTGATGGGCTTGTTCAGTCCCTGCAGCACGGGACCGATGGCGATCGCGCCGGCGGAGCGCTGCACGGCCTTGTACGTGTTGTTGCCGGTGTTGAGGTCGGGGAAGATGAAGACCGTGGCCCGGCCCGCGACACTCGATCCCGGCATCTTCGCGGCGGCGACCGCGGCATCGGCGGCCGCGTCGTACTGGATCGGCCCCTCGACGGCGAGCTGAGGCGCCCGCTCGCGCACCAGCGCGGTCGCGGCGCGCACCTTCTCCACTTCCGCTCCGGATCCCGAGGTGCCGGTCGAGTACGACAGCATGGCCACGCGCGGCTCGATGCCGAACTGCTCCGCCGTCGCGGCGGACGAGATCGCGATGTCGGCGAGCTGTTCGCTCGTCGGATCCGGTATCACGGCGCAGTCGCCGTACACGAGCACGCGGTCGGCGAGCGCCATCAAGAAGACGCTCGAGACGACCGAGACGCCCGGCTTGGTCTTGATGATCTCGAAGGCGGGTCGGATGGTGTGGGCCGTCGTGTGCGCGGCGCCCGAGACCATCCCATCGGCGAGCCCGAGGTGGACCATCATCGTGCCGAAGTACGAGACGTCCGTCACGGTGTCCGCGGCCTGCGCGTACGTGACGCCCTTGTGGGCTCGCAGCCGGGCGTACTCCTCCGCGAAGCGGTGCACGTGAACGGCGTCGAAGGGGCTCAGCACCTCGGCACCGCGGATGTCGATCCCGAGCTCGATCGCCCGGTTGCGCACCTCGATCTCTTCGCCGAGGATCGTCAGATCGGCGATCCCGCGAGCGAGCACCCGGGCGGCGGCGCGCAGCACGCGGTCGTCTCCGCCCTCGGGCAGGACGATGCGGCGGCGATCGGATCGGGCGCGCTCGACGAGCTGATATCCGAACATCAGCGGTGTCACGACGGTGGCGTGCGCGACGCCGATGGCGCGAAGCAGTTCGGTCGTGTCGACATGCGTCTCGAACAGCGTGAGCGCGGTGTCGTAGCGGCGCTGCGAGTCCGCGGCGAGGCGACCGCGCGTGTTCATGATCCGAACGGCCGTGTCGTACGTGCCGAGGTCGGTCGTGATGATCGGGAGGGTCGATCCCAGTCCCTCCATGAGACGCATGATCGGGTCCGGCACGGGGAAGCCGCCGTTCAGCACGATGCCCGAGATCGAGGGGAACGTGCCCGAGGCGTTCGCGAGCAGGGCGGCGAGCAGCACCTCGGACCGATCGGCGGGGATCACGACGACCGCGCCCTCGAACAGGCGGGGCAGCACGTTGACCATCGACATGCCGGCGACGACGACGCCCAGCGCTTCGCGCGTGAGCAGGTCGGGGTCACCCGCCAGCAGCGCGCCGTCGACCGAGCGCATGATGCCCCGGATGGACGGCGCGACCAAGAACTTGTCCTCGGGGATCGCCCACACGGGCACGCCCTCGCTGCCGTGCGCCGCCACGGCGCGACGGAGAGCTTCGACGGTCTCGCCGAGACGATCGGGATCGGCACGGTTCGCGACCATCGCGAAGAGTTCTGCGCGGCCGTGGGCGAGCTCGACGAGCGCCAGGTCGGCGATCTGGCCCATCTCGTCCGGGGTGCGGGCGACGGAGGTTCCGAGCTGTTCGCCCTGCCCCTGGCCCGCTCGACCGCCGAGGACCAGCAGGACGGGCGCTCCGAGGTTCGCCGCGATGCGTGCGTTGTATGCGAGCTCGGCCGGGCTCCCGACATCCGTGTAATCACTGCCGAGGATGACGACGGCGTCGCAACGCGCCTCGACCGCCTTGAACCGCTCGACGATCGTGGCGAGCGCGGCCTCGGCGTCGGAGCGTACGTCGTCGTAGGTGACCCCGACGCACTCCTCGTAGGACAGGTCGACACCGTCGTGTTCGAGCAGCATCTCGAGGACGTAGTCGCGCTCGACGGTCGAGCGCGCGATGGCACGGAAGACCCCGACGCGGGCCATCGCGTGACTCAGGGTGTCGAGCACGCCGAGGGCGATCGAGGACTTACCGGAATGGCCCTCTGCGGACGTGATGAAGATGCTCTGCGCCACGTCGTCCAGCCTAGGCGCCGCAAGAGATTAAGACTCTCCGCGCACCCGGCAGAGCCTGGTTACCCTTGCTACGTTTCCGTCCTGGGGGAGTTGGCCTGGATGCCGCCGCGCGGAGAGCTGGATCAAGTCTAACCGTCCCCCGGGGGACGCAGAAGCCGAACGGATGCCTCGGACCGTGCACGTCCGCCGAGAGTCCAGGCAACTCCCGGCCCCGGGGCACCCCCGTCGGGTTACGATCGGATAACGCAGGGTCACTGTCGACCCTCCCCACCCGACGACGATCCAGGGGGTCGCATGCCGGATTCACCCGCACCTGCTGAGCTGCTGCACGAGTCCGAGCAGACTCGCACCGACGGAAGACGCCGGGTGCCCCTCGCACCCGCGGCGCCCCCCGCGCAGATGGACGCACAACGTTTCGCCGCACTCACGGGAGCCATCGCCTCCTCCGTTTCCCGCGTGATCGACGGCAAGCCCGCCGCCGTCCGGACGGCGCTCGTGGCCCTCCTCGCCGAGGGGCACCTGCTGATCGAGGACGTCCCGGGCGTCGGCAAGACCATGCTGGCGAAGGCCCTCGCGACATCCGTCGATGCGAGCGTGCGACGCATCCAGTTCACTCCCGATCTGCTTCCGGGCGACGTCACCGGCGTATCCGTCTACGACCCGGCCGAACGCGAGTTCGAGTTCAAGGCCGGCGCGATCTTCGCCCACATCGTGATCGCCGACGAGATCAACCGCTCCTCGCCGAAGACCCAGTCGGCGCTGCTCGAGGCGATGGAAGAGGGGCAGGTGACGGTGGATGGCCGGACGCATCCGCTGCCCGATCCGTTCCTCGTCGTCGCGACCCAGAATCCCCTCGAGATGGAGGGCACGTACGCCCTGCCCGAGGCGCAGCGCGACAGGTTCATGATGCGCATCTCGATGGGTTACCCGGACGCTGCATCCGAGGCGCTCATGCTGCGTCAGCGAGACACCGTGAACCCGCTCCTCGCGCTGCAGCCCGTCGTGACGACCGCCGAGGTGTCGCGGATGATCGCGTTCGCCCGCGCCGTGCACATCTCGCCCTCTGTCGAGGAGTACGCTGTCGCGCTCTCGCGGGCCACGCGAACGCACCCCGACCTGCGGCTGGGCGCGAGCCCGCGTGCGACGCTCCAGCTGGTACGCGCCGCCAAGGTCTGGGCCGCGCTCGACGCGCGGAACTTCGTGATCCCCGATGACCTGATCGCGCTGCTCCAACCCGTGTTCGCGCATCGCCTCATCCCGACCCGCAGCGTCACGGGGACGCGTGCTCGGGGCGGAACGGACACCGTCGCCGCGATCATCGACCGTATCGCCGCGACCGTTCGGGTACCGGTCGCGGCACGCTCGTGAAGCGGCCGATCTCGAGGAGCTGGCCGCTGACCGCGCGGGGCAGCGGCGCCCTCCTGATCGCGATCGTGAGCTTCGTGGTGGCCCGCGAGCTGGGCATCGTCGAGCTGATGTACATCGGATGCCTGTTGGTCGCCCTGCTCGTCGCCGGCTTTGCCCTGCTGCACGTCGGTCGCCGGGTCGGCCAGGCGGAACGCACCCTCCGGCCCGATGTCGTGCCGGTCGGATCCGAGACGCGGGTTCACGCGCGCGTGCCGATGCGGAGCATCTCGCCTTCCGGCGCGATCCGCTGGTCGGACCACCTGCCCGAGGCGCTCGAGGGTGAAGCTCGAGGCGACGCATCCGGTTTCGCGACCCGTTCCGCCGGTGTCGATCAACCACTCGACATCGCGTATACGGCGCGTGCGGTACGGCGGGGCGTGTGGAGCATCGGCCCCCTGACCCTCCGGATGACCGACCCCTTCGGGCTGGTCCGGCGCACGCACACCCCGGTCGGCGACGCGCGGATCGTCGCGGTGCCCGCCACCGTCCCGCTCCCCCACGTCGCGATCTCGGCGGGCGAAGCCGGGGGCGCCCTGCACGCCTCGTCCGACCAGCTCGGGCAGGGTGCCGACAACCTGATCGCCCGCCCGTATGCACCGGGCGACTCGATGCGGCGCATCCACTGGCGCGCCACGGCACACCGCGACACCCTGATGGTGCGACAGGAAGAGCAGGAGTCGACCCATGCGGCGACCGTCCTGCTCGATCTCGGCGCTCCGCGATGGGATGGCGCGGCGCGGGACGGTACCGGGCAGGATCCCGCGTTCGAATCCGCACTCTCGGCCTGTGTGTCGATCGTCCTGCGGCTCGCGCGCGACGGGTACCAGGTCGGCGTGATCGACACGGACGGGACGCCGATCTGCGAGCCGCTCCCGGGTATCGATGCGCCCGAGGACGTCGAACAGATGATGTTGCGGTTCGCATCGCTCATGTCGCGACGCCATGACACCCTGCCGGGTCTCGCTCAACGCTATGCCGGCGCTCAGGCAGGCCCGATCGTCGTGATCACGGGCATCCTGCGCCTGCAGGACGCGGACTCCCTGGCGCCGCTCGCCCATCACTCGAGCCTTCCGATCCTGCTGGCTGCCACCGCCTCTGCGGATGCCCTCGAGCGTGCCACGCAGGCCGGGTGGCGGACCGCCGCGATCGGCCCCGAGGTCGACCTCGCGGGCGTGTGGTCGGAGGTCGCCGATCGCAGCGCGCACCATATCGACTCCTCAGGTCATGTCTACGCGTGAGCCCCGGCGTCGGCCCCGACCATCGATCGGGCTCGCGCTCGCTGTGCTCGTCGCGGTGTCGACGGCGCTTCTGCCCCTCGTCCGCGTCATCGAACCGGGCGCGTGGATCGTCGGCTCGTTCGCGATCATCGTCCTCGTGCTGGCGACCGGATACACCGCACGACGCTTCGGCCTGCCGCCGCTCGTCGTGAGTCTGATCGGGATCGGCGTGTGGGTGGTCGCGATCACCGCCGTGTTCGCACGTGGCTCGGCTCTGCTCGGCGTGATCCCGATGCCCGCGACGTTCGGTGATGTTCCCCTCCTCATCGACGCGGCGATGACGCAGGTGCGCGACGGCGCCGCTCCCCTGCCCGCGGAGATGCCCCTCTCCTTCGTCATCGTGGCGGCCGCGGGGCTTCTCGCGATCGCGATCGACCATGTCGTCGTCACGGCTCGAATGCCCCTGCTCGCCATCGTGGCGCTGATCACCATCTACCTCGTCCCGTCCATCGCGGTGCCCCAGAGCATCGACGGCGGCATCTTCATCGCCTTCGCCGTCGGGTTGCTGCTGGTGCTGGGCGGCGAAACGGCGACAGGCGCCCGCGGCTCGGACGAGGATCGGGGGCGCCGCTCCGACCCCGACCTCGCGCGGATCGAGGGCACCCGGCGGGGCACGGCCGTCACCGCCGTCGGGGTGGGGGCTGCCGCGCTCGTCGTGGCGATCGTCGCGACCCCCGCACTCCCCGCCCCGGTCCTGGGCGGCACGAGCGTCGTCGCGGTCCGCGGCAACTCGATCGATCCGTCGCTCGATCTCGGTCGCGACCTGCGGCGACCGCAGGACACCGAGGTGCTGCGGGTGCGCAGCGACGCGCCGGCCCCGCCCTACCTCCGTGCCGTCACGCTGTCGCGGTTCGACGGCGACGAATGGCAGCCCGACCGTGGCCTGACAGCGTCCCTCGACGAGGAGTTCGAGCCTGTCGCGGTCGACCCCGACGTGCCCGTCGTCGAATACACCGCCACGGTCCAGGTCGTGAACTACGTGAGTCCATGGCTTCCGGTGCCCTACCCGGCCGTCGCGCTCGAGGGCATCGAGGGCGAGTGGTCGGTACTTCCCCAGAACCGCACCGTCATCTCGCGCTCCTCGTCACCACAGGGGCAGGACTACCAGATCACCTACGACGTCGCCCGACCGTCCGCGGAACGCATCCGCGCTTCGGAAGCGACCATCGAGGCGGATTCGCCCACGCTCGGTCTGCCCGACGATGACCCCGCCGTGGCCGCCATCCGAGAGCAGGCCCTGGCCGTGACCTCCGCGACGAGCAGCGACTACGACGCGCTCGTCGCCCTGCAACGGTGGTTCCGCGGCCTCGAGTTCGAGTATTCGCTCAACGCACCCGTGCGATCGGGTTTCGACGGCACGGGGCTCGAGGCGGTGCAGGAGTTCCTCGAGGTCAAGAGCGGCTATTGCGTGCACTTCGCTTCGGCGTTCGCGATCATGGCGCGCACCCTCGATATGCCGGCGAGGATCGTCGTCGGTTACCTGCCCGGCACGGCGACGACCGAGTCGATCGACGATCAGACGGTCCACGAGGTCTACAGCTCTCAGTTGCACGCCTGGCCCGAGGTGCATTTCAAGGGCATCGGATGGGTCCCGTTCGAGCCGACGAACAGCCTGGGCGTGCCGACTGCGTTCGCGTCGTCCGCCTCGTCGGGAACGGCCGACGGGTTCGCGGACGAGTCCGCGCCGCTCGCCTCTCAGGCGCCTTCGGCGTCGGATGCGCCGAACGAGACCGAGAGGACGGATGGCACCGATGCGTCGACCGGCACCACCGGCGTCAACGCGGGTCCGCCCATCGGCCTCGCGCTCGCGGTCATCTTCGTGCTCGCATTGCCCGGCGTGTGGCGTGCCATCCGGCGCCGGCACCGCCTGATCGCCGCGCACGCGGGCGATGCGGCGGCGGCGTGGGACGAGGCATCCGACACCGCCCTCGACCTCGGTATCGCGCTGCCCCGCGGCGAGTCGCCGCGTGTGCTGGGACGACGGCTGGTGGACGAAGAGGGAGCGGATGCTGCGGCGATGGCCGTGCTCGTCGCCGCGATCGAACACGCGAGCTATGCGCCGCCGGGAACGACGGGTGCGCACACCTCCGACGCGCCGCTCGACGATGCCGTCCGCACCATACGTGCGAGCATGCTCGCCGTCGCGGACCGGCGGACGCGTCTCACCGCGGCTCTGATCCCCCGGTCGCTCTTCGGGCGGCGGGCGGCAGAGATGCGAGCGGCAGGATAGGATGGTCGGCGGCCCGCGAGGGCCCCAGGAGGATTCGCCTAGTGGCCTATGGCGCACGCTTGGAAAGCGTGTTGAGTGAAAGCTCTCAGGGGTTCGAATCCCCTATCCTCCGCCACAGTCACCCCGTCCCGTCCCGGGATCCAGCAGTTCCTATCGCAGCGCGGTGAGTTCCGCGGCGAGTTCGCGCACCTGAGCCGCGACCGCGTCCCGCATCCCGCGCACGCCGTCCAGGTCCCATTCCTCGGGGTTCGGGAACTCCCACTCGACCAGCCGTCCTCCAACCGGTCCGGGCAGCGCGAGCCCGGGCTTCATCACCACGACCACGTCGGCGTCCGCGAGGTCTTGCTCGGTAACTAGGCGCGGGCGAGCGGCGGATGTGTCGGCACCGAGTTCGTGCAGCGACTCGGCGACGACGGGGTTGATCTCGGCTGCCGGGTTCAGACCCGCGCTCGTGGAGAGGAACTGCCCCGGTGCGACGACGTCGAGCAGGTGCGCGCCGAGCTGCGAGCGACCGGCGTTGTGCTGGCAGGTGAAGAGAACCGTGGGCTTGGCGGTGACGGATGCCGTGGTCATGCGCTCACTCCGATGATGTTGTTGGCCCGCGACCAGGCCTGCGTCGCGATCTGGACCGCGTCCCAGGGCGAGCCGAGGGGCGGGGTGTACGACAGGTCGAGGTCGCTGATCTGTTCTACCGAGAGCCCGGCGAACAGGGCGGTCGCGTAGGTGTCGACCCGCTTCGCGGTTTCGGTTCCGAGCCGCCCCACGAGCTGGGCGCCCAGGAGCAGGCCCGACTCGATCTCGCCCGTGATACGGATATCGATCGGCTGGGCGCCCGGGTAGTAGCGCTTGTGGTCGTCGGCCGTCGTCTGCGTCGTCGCAGGCGAATAGCCCGCGACGGCCGCCTCGTTGTCGCGCAGGCCCGTTCGTGCCGCGACGACATCGAACACCTTCACCACCTGAGTACCGACCGATCCGGCGAAGTGCGCCTGCCCGCCGACGGCGTTCTCGCCCGCAACACGGCCCTGCTTGTGCGCGGTCGTGCCGAGCGGCAGGTACGTCACCCCGAGCAGGCGGTGGTGCGTGACGACCCCATCTCCCGCGGCGAAGACGTGCGGCAGGCCCGTGCGCATCTGCTCGTCGACGACGACGGCACGTCCCGCGCCCAGGATCGCGCCGGCCTCCTCGAGCAGAGACGTGTTGGGCCGCACTCCGACGACGGCGAGCACGAGGTCCGCGGTGTGCGAAACCGCCTGGCCGAGGTGCTCGGCGTGGACGACGAGTCCCGCATCCGTCTTCTCAACGGCCTTGACCAAGGTGTTGGTGTGGACCTCGACGCCGTGTTCGACGAGTTCGTCGTGCACGGTGGCGGCGAGTTCGGGATCGAGCGTCGAGAGCACCTCGGGTCCGCGCTGCAACTGGATCACACGCATCCCACGCGCCCGGAATCCCTCGGCCATCTCGAGACCGACGTACCCGGCACCGATGATCACCGCGGTGCGCGGGTCGCGCTCGGCCAGGTGGGCGTCGAGGGCGAACGTGTCACCCATCGAGTGGATGACATGGACGCCGTCGGCGGGACCGAGCGTACCCAGCCCCGCGATTCCGGCGTACGTGGGCAGAGCACCCGTGCCCACGATCAGTTCGTCGTACGCGATTTGCGACTCCTCCGACCGGTCGCGGACCGTCAGGCGCCGCGCGCCCGCATCGATGCGGCTCGCGAGGGTGTTCAGCCGCAGCCGCATCCCGGTCGCCTCGAGATCGGCGTGCGTCCGATGCGCGAGCGACTGCCAGGGCTGCACGGCACCCGAGAAGTAGTAGGGGATGCCGCAGATCGAGTAGTTCGGGTATTCGTCGGCGACGACGACGGTCACGTCGACGGAGGGGTCGAGCTCGCGGGCGCGGAGCGCGGCGGAGATTCCCGCGTCGCTTCCGCCGATGGCGACGATGTGCATGATGGTCCTTTTCAGCCGAGTGAGGCGAGTTCGTCCTGGGCGAGGGTGATCTGCTCGGCGGTGAGCGGCACGACCAGGGCCCGCTGCGCGATCTCCACCGCGTTCTGGACGGAGAAGTCCACGAACGCCTTCACCTCGGGCTTGTCGGCGTACGAAGCGTTGTTGACGTAGATGAACAGCGGACGACTGAGCGGCGTATAGCTGCCGTCCTGAACGGTGCGGGTGGTCGGCGAGACTCCGTCGACGGATGCGGCGACGATGACTCCCTCGTTCTCTTCGACGTAGCTCAGGCCGAGGAATCCGATGCCGCCACGCTCCCTTCCGACGCCGTCGACCGTCGCGTTGTCGTCTTCCGAGGCGCTGTAGTCCGAGCGCAGCGCGCCCTCCTCGCCGTTGATGGCCTCGCTGAAGTAGTCGAACGTGCCGGAGTCGCCGCCCGCCCCGAACAGGACGATCGGCTCGTCGGGGAAGTCGGGATCGACCTGGTTCCAGTTCGTGATCTCGCCCTCGGACTCGGGAGCCCAGATGGTGGCCAGC
>CAYZEL010000028.1:0-18290 GCA_964477515.1 uncultured Microbacterium sp. | reverse complement strand
GGGCGTCGGAGGTTCGGCGGTCATCACGGATGTCGTGCCGTCGAAGACCCTGATCGCCACGGCCGACGCGGCCAAGGCGATCTCCGAGGCATCCGATCTCGGCGTTCAGTTCTTCGCGCGGAACTCGGACGGCAAGCCCAGCCGCCCCGAGGTCGCGATCAATCTCGCGGCGGTCAACAAGCGCCTGCTCTCCCTCGCGCGCCAGCAGTCCGAGGACATGCGCCAGACGCTGCTCGACGCGGGTGTCCGCATCATCTCGGGCCACGGACGGCTGGAGGGCGCGGGCGCCGTCGTCGTCTCGACCGGACCCGGTGGCACCGACTTCGACCGTGTCGAGGCCGACACGCTGGTCATCTCGGTCGGCGCCTCGCCGCGAGAGCTCCCGAGCGCCCAGCCCGACGGCGAGCGCATCCTGACGTGGACCCAGCTCTACGACATGCCCACGCTTCCCGAGCACCTGATCGTGGTCGGGTCGGGTGTCACGGGTGCGGAATTCGCCTCGGCGTACATGAACCTCGGTGCCAAGGTCACGCTCGTCTCGAGCCGCGACCAGGTTCTGCCCGGCGAGGACGCGGATGCCGCGGCCGTGCTCGAGAAGGTGTTCCGCCGCGGCGGTATGACCCTGCTCTCGAAGGCGCGTGCCGAGTCGGTCGTCCGCGAGGGCGACGGCGTCGTGGTGACGCTTTCAGATGGGCGCCGCGTCGAGGGCAGCCACTGTCTGATGGCGGTCGGGTCGATCCCGAACACCGCCGGGCTCGGCCTCGAAGAGGCCGGGGTGCAGATGACGTCGTCGGGCAACATCCGCGTCAACCGCGTCTCGCGCACCTCCGTCCCGAACATCTACGCGGCCGGCGACTGCACGACGTTCGTTCCGCTCGCCTCGGTTGCGTCCATGCAGGGTCGCACCGCGGTGTTCCATGCCCTGGGCGACATCGTGATCCCGATCGAGCGTCGCCGGATCGCGGCCAACATCTTCACGGCCCCCGAGATCGCGACGGTCGGATGGTCCGAGCAGGACATCATGGACGGCAAGATCGAGGGCGTCGTGCACAAGCTGCCGCTCGCCGCGAATCCGCGCGCGAAGATGATGGGCATCACGGACGGGTTCGTGAAGCTCATGGCCCGTCGCGGATCGGGGACGGTGCTGGGCGGCGTGATCGTCGGGCCCAAGGCATCCGAACTCATCTACCCGATCGCCGTCGCCGTCGATCGTCGCCTGAGCGTCGATCAGCTCTCGCGCGCCTTCGCGGTGTACCCGTCGCTCGCGAGCAGCATCACGGATCTGGCGCGCTCGATGCACGTCGTCGATCGCGGTCCGGACCTCGACGAGGGCTGAGCCACCCGTTCGGGGTTGAGTCCCTCGCCCGGGGTTGGGTCACTTCGCGCCCGCTCGATCGCTTTGCCCTGTCCGCGCCGCCCTCCCGGACGTCCGGCACCAGGTTGGCGCCACTTCGCGACATCCGCGCCATCGATCGATGTAGCGGATGCCGGGATGTGCAGCCGTCGTGGGGTTCACGGGCGCGCGACGGTGGGGCCCGGTTCGCGGATCGGACCGACTCCGCACAGAACAGCCCCGGACTCAGCTGATGGTGAGCAGCTGGTGACCGGCCGATACGGTCGTGCCGGGGTTCGCGTCGATCCCGCCGACCACGCCGTCCTTGTGCGCCTGGATGGGCTGCTCCATCTTCATCGCCTCGAGCACGACGACCAGGTCGCCCTTGACGACCTGTTGTCCGTCCTCGACCGCGAGCTTGACGATGGTCGCCTGCATCGGGGCCTTGACGGCGTCACCGGATGCTCCGGATAGGACGGTCTTCGCGTGATCGCGGCGTGAGGGCGGCACGACGACCGGACGTCCGGCAGTGGTCGAGGACGACACGATCCGGTCGGGCAGACTGACCTCGAGGCGCTTGCCCGCGACCTCGACGACGACCGTGTGGCGCGCCTCGGTGGGCGTCGGATCGCTCAGCTCGCCGTCCCACGGCGCGATGTCGTTGGCGAACTCCGTCTCGATCCACCTCGTGTAGACGCCGAACCGGCCGTGCTCGGCCGTGAAGGCGGGGTCGCGGACGACCTTGCGATGGAAGGGCAGGACGGTGGGCAGCCCCGCGACCTCGAACTCGTCCAGCGCGCGACGGGCCCGGCTGAGGGCCTCCGCGCGGTCGCGCCCGGTGACGATGATCTTCGCCAGCAGCGAGTCGAACGCGCCGCTCACGGTGTCGCCGGCGGTCACGCCGGAGTCGAGACGGATGCCGGGGCCCCCGAACGTCTTGAAGACGTGGATCGGACCGGGCTGGGGCAGGAATCGGCGGCCCGGGTCTTCGCCGTTGATGCGGAACTCGATCGAGTGTCCGGTGACCTCGGGGTCGCCGCCCTCGAGCAGACCACCCGCGGCGATCCGGAACTGCTCGCGCACGAGGTCGACGCCCGTGACCTCTTCCGAGACCGGGTGCTCGACCTGCAGGCGGGTGTTGACCTCAAGGAACGAGATGGTGCCGTCCGCGCCGATCAGGAACTCGCAGGTTCCGGCGCCGACGTAGCCGACCTCGCGGAGGATCGCCTTGGACGATTCGTAGAGCGTGCGCGTCTGCTCGGGCGTGAGGAAAGGCGCGGGCGCCTCTTCGACGAGCTTCTGATGGCGGCGCTGCAGTGAGCAGTCGCGTGTCGAGACGACGACGACGTTGCCCGCGGCATCCGCGAGGCACTGTGTCTCGACGTGACGCGGCTTGTCGAGGTACTTCTCCACGAAGCACTCGCCGCGGCCGAACGCCGTGACGGCCTCGCGGGTCGCCGACTCGAAGAGTTCGGCGATCTCGTCGAACTCGCGGGCGACCTTCAGACCGCGACCGCCGCCGCCGTATGCCGCCTTGATCGCGACGGGCAGTCCGACCTCGCGAGCGAAGGCGATGACCTCGTCGGCGTTCGAGACGGGGCCGGGGGTTCCGGGGGCCAGCGGGGCGCCCACGCGCTCGGCCACGTGACGCGCGGTCACCTTGTCGCCGAGGGCGTCGATCGCCTCGGGCGGCGGGCCGATCCAGACCAGGCCCGCGTCGATCACGGCGCGCGCGAAGCCGGAGTTCTCGGCGAGGAAGCCGTACCCCGGGTGCACGGCATCGGCGCCCGAACGGCGCGCGATGGACAGGATCTTCTCGATCGAGAGATACGTGTCGGCGCTCGTCGAGCCGTCGAGGGCGTAGGACTCGTCGGCCAGGCGCGAGTGCAGCGCGTCACGATCCTGATCGGCGTACACCGCGACGGAACCGAGTCCGCTGTCGCGGGTGGCTCGGATGATACGAACAGCGATCTCGCCACGATTGGCGATGAGGACTTTGCCGAATTCGGGCATGGTCGCCAGCCTACCGACGCTCCGGCCCCGAGATTTGACAGGTACCGACAAGAAGCCCCCGAGAACGTGGGCGAACGTCTACAACGGCCCCCAGAGGCCCGTCCATTCCACGCCCAGTTCGCGAGCCAGTCGGCGCAGAGTGGGAAGCGACATCCCCACCACGGTCGACGGGTCGCCCTCGATCCGCGTGATGAACGCGGCACCGAGACTGTCGATCGTGAACGCACCCGCCACGAGGAGGGGCTCGCCCGTGGCGACATAGGCCGCGATCTCGGCGTCCTCCACGTCGTCGGCGAAGGTCACCGAGGCGTAGGCGACGGCATGCGCCTCTCGGGGCACGAGTCCCGGGCCGACGCGGAAGACGCTGTGCCCCGAGTGCAGCACGCCCGTCTTCCCCCGCATCGCCTGCCACCGGGCGGTCGCGTTCTCGGCGGTGTACGGCTTGCCGAGGATCTCGCCGGCCAGCTCGAACATCGAGTCGCCGCCGATCACGAGCCCATCGAAGGCGGGGTCGTCCCGCGCGACCCGCGTGGCGACATCCGCAGCCTTCCGCCGTGCCAGCAGCAGGACGTGTTCGTCGGGCGAGAGCGTGCGCGCCTCCGCCGCCTCGACGGCGCGGATGACCTCGTCTTCGTCGACGTCGGGCGCCATCGTCAGGGGTTCGATACCCGCCTGGCGCAGCAGCATCAGACGGGCGGGAGAGGTCGAGGCGAGGCAGACGCGCATGCCTCCACGCTAGCGAGCGGCGCGACCGGGCCCGCGAACGGACGCGACACGCCGCGCCGGGCGAGCGCACACGGCGCGTCGCGTCCGTCGCCGCGGTAGTGCCGGCCATCTCCGGCGCGCGCCGACTGTGAAATGCTCAGGACGTGGATACCGCCCAGACCGTCGACCTCGAGATCACCGGAGTCGCGCACGGCGGCATCTTCGTCGCCCGTCACGAGGGCCGCGTGGTCTTCGTCCCCGACGCGATTCCGGGGGAGCGGGTGCGCGCTCGCATCACGGATGACTCTCGCCCGGCTTTCTGGCGTGCCGAGGCCCTCGAGGTGCTGGAGCCTGCCGAGACCCGACGTCCGCACATCTGGGCGGAGGCCGACATCACCCGGCCGCCGCACGTGCGCCCGGGCGGGGCGGACTTCGGGCACATCCGCCTCGATGCCCAGCGGGAGCTCAAGGCGCGCGTGCTGCGCGAGGCGTTCGAACGCTTCGCGCACCTGCCCATCGACGTGACCGTCGAGTCCGCGGGCGCCGACGAGAGTTCGGACGGCACGGGCTGGCGCACGCGCCTCAGCCTGCACGTCGGCCCCGATGGCACGGTCGGGCCCTTCGCGGCGCGCTCGCACGACATCGTCCCCGTCTCGTCGCACCCCCTCGCCGCGCCCGCGCTCGCCGAGGCCGCGCTGGGACTCGGCGTCCGGGGCGGTGATCGGGTCGATCTCGTGCTGCCCGCAGACGGGCAGGTGCGTGTCATCGAGCGGATGGATGTCTCGGGTCCGCCTCGTGGTCAGCGTGGCGGTGCCCGCCGTCACACCGATGCTGCCGACCGCGAGGTCGTCGTCGAAACCGTGCGGGGGCGAACGTTTCGGGTCGACGCCGGCGGCTTCTGGCAGGTGCACCGACTCGCCGCGACGACGCTCGCGGACACCGTCTCGAAGGCTCTCGCGAGCGTGGGGTTCGATCCGGATGCCCCGAACCTCGACCTGTATGGCGGAGTCGGCCTGTTCGCGGCCGTCATGGGCGAGGTCGGCGGGCCTGCGACGCGCGTCGCGACGGTCGAATCCGCGTCCCGGGCCACCCACCACGCGGCACGCAACCTGCGTGAGTGGGGCAATGCCGAGGCGATCACGGCGCGCGTCGACCGTTTTCTCTCGGCCGCAGTGGCCGAGTCGGACGAGGCATCCACTCCCCAGGCATATCGTGACGCCACGGTGCTGCTGGATCCGCCGCGTGCCGGGGCAGGTGCCGGGGTGGTCCGTGCGATCGCCGCGCTGGCGCCACGGACCGCGATCTACGTCGCGTGCGACCCGGTGGCGCTCGCGCGCGACACCGCCACGTTCGTGACCGAGGGGTACGCGTTGCGCGACCTGCGGGCCCTGGACCTCTTCCCCAACTCGCACCACGTCGAGGCGGTTGCGGTCTTCGAAAGAGACGCGCACCGCGCCGCCGTGGGTTCGGCTAGCTCGCGCAGCTAGGCTGTCCCCATGACGCGGGTTGCCCTGATCGACGATCACGAATCGGTACGCCTGGGGCTGGAAGCGGCCCTCGCTCGTGCGGGCAAGGATCTGGTCTTCTCGGGTGCCACTGTCGCCCAGTATCTGGGGTGGCGTGCCGGCTCCCGTTCTGCCCCGGCAGACGTCGTGGTGTTGGATCTGACGCTCGGCGACGGCACGACTGCGACCGGCAACGTGAGCCGCCTCGTGTCGGACGGATCGAGCGTCATCATCCACTCGGTGGCGGATCGTCCGGCAGCGGTCCGTGAGGCACTCATGGCGGGAGCCGCGGGCGTCGTCAGCAAGAGTTCGCCCATCGGTGACGTCATCTCCGCGATCCGGACCGTGGCGGCGGGCGAGCATCTCGACAACGTCGAATGGGCGAGTGCGGTCGACGGCGACCGTGCGTTCGCCGACGCGCAGCTCTCGGCGCGCGAGCGCGAGGTCCTGCGCCTCTACGCTGCGGGGTTGCCACTCAAGGTCGTCGCGGACCGACTGGGCGTGGCCTACTCGACCGCGAAGGAGAACATCACCCGGGTCCGTGTGAAGTACGTCGAGGTGGGCAGACCCGCGCCGACGAAGGTCGACCTCTTGCGTCGAGCGATGGAGGACGGAATCGTCGAGCAGACGTCGGAAGATCCGTCCGGTGGCTCCTGAGGTCGATGCCGTGAACGCCGCGCCGGAGCCGGCGGCCGCGTGGGACCGGGCATGGGGTCAGATCCCGCAGGGTCGACTGGCTTCCGCCTGGCAGGGCACCTTCACCCGTCGCCGCATCGAACGCATCGCCGCGATCGCCGCGGCCGTCGGGTGCTTCGTGCTGGGGATCCAGGCGTTCTTCATCGCCCTCGGGAACAACGCGGGGCTGCGACCCGGTTGGACCGTTCCGCTCCTGACGATCGTCTTCGGCTCGCTCGTCATCATGTGCGGCGCCTGCTTCTTCCGTGCGACGGCCCGTGCCGCCACGGGAGCTTTCGCCGTCATCTACATCGTGATGCTGGCGATTTGGCCGCTCGCCACGGCCGGGGCCGTGCCCGCCGCGACACCCGAGCCGTGGCCGTGGTACCTGATCAACGTCGCGACGATCGCGGCGGTCATCGCGTTCCCGTTCCCCCTGCAACTGGCGTGGACGATCGCGACCCCCGTGCTCTACGGAATCGTGCGCGTCGTCCAGGGCGGCTTTCGGGTCGAGTATCTGCTCGCCGCGGTCTTCGAGGTGCCCTACTCCCTGATCCTGGGCGGCCTGTTGATGACACTCGTGACGATCTTCCGGCGCATGGCATCCGGTGTCGACCGCGAACGTGCGCGCACCGTTGCGGCTTACGCGCAGGCCGCCGAGGCGCAGGCGGCCCAAGAGGAGCGGGTCGCCGTCTCGGCGCTCATGCACGACAGCGTGCTCGCGGCCCTGATCGCGGCGGAACGCGCCGATGGCCCCCGTGCCCGGTCGCTCGCCATGTCCATGGCGCGCGAGGCGCTGGAGGGGCTTGCCGATACCGGCACCCCGAGCGGCGGGATCGACCCGCAACCGGCGACGATGAAGAGTCTCGCCCGTGGCATCCAGGCGTCCCTCGCCGACCTCGGGCTGCGGCTGCAGGTGCGGGTCGAGGCAGCGGATGACGAGCCGACGATACCGGGCACGATTGCCGCGGCCATGATCCGTGCCGCGACCCAGGCTGCCGCCAACGCGATCCAGCACGCCGACGGCGTCGGACTCGAGGCGACCGTGCGGCGGCCGGTCGACCTTCCGCGCGAGGCCGTGATCGACGCGGACGCTCCGCGATCCTTCGACGGTGAGTCGGGCGAGGAAGCGGATGCGCCGTCCGAGGCCGGCGATGACTCGCCCCGCCTGGCTGCGGTCGAGGTCGTGGTGTCGGACAAGGGGCCGGGATTCGATGTCGACGCCGTACCCGACGATCGCCTCGGCATCAGCGCATCGATCCTCGCGCGTATAGCGGCGATCGATGGAGAGGCCGTCATCGACTCGGGTCCGCACGGCACCGTCGTGACGCTCCGGTGGCGGGAGGTGCGTCGATGACCGTGCGTACCGTGCTCGCGGCCCTCGCCCTCGCCTTCGCCGTCTATCAGGCAGCCCGTGGCCTGCTGTGGACTGTCTGGCCCCAGAACCCGGGCCTCTTGCTCGCCGCGGTCATCATCTATCTCGCGGCGACCGTGGTGACGATCTTCGCCGTACCCCGCCCCCTCGCCGGATCCGATTCGCCCCGTGAACCGATGCCCCTCTGGGCGGCGCTCGTCGCCGCCGGCACGGTCGCGATCATCCCCTCGATGACCGGTTTCGCGGTGGCGGACACCGACGGTGTCGCCCGCACGCTGACCTACGGAACGTGGTACGTGGGGGGCGGCGGCGCTCTGATGGTCGTGCTGATGGTGCGGCGCAGGACGTGGATCGCCTGGGCGGGCACGGTCGTGCTCTCGATCGGCGCGATGATCTGGATGGGTCCCGTTCAGGCGCTGAGCCAGGGGCTCGTGGGCTCGATCGTCTGGGTCGGCGTCGCGCACCTGCTGGTCTTCCTGATCGATCGTGCCGAGCGCGACGCGGATCAGCTCGCCGAACTGCAGGCCGTGACGTCCGCGTGGGAGGCCGCGCAAGAGGGGCGTGAGCGCGAACGGCGTGTGCAGCTTCAGCGTGCTCTGGCCGTCGGAGGCCCGGTTCTCGCTCGCGTGATCGCGATGCACGGCCTGCTCAGCGAGTCCGAGCGTCGCGAGGCCGGGATGGCCGAGGCGCGTCTGCGGGACGAGCTCCGCGGCCCACGCCTGCTCGACGACGGCGTGCGAGCCGAGATCGACGCGGCACGCCGCCGGGGCGCGCAGGTGAGTGTCTTCGACGAGGGCGGCCTCGAGGGTGTGTCGGAGGACGACCTGAGCCAGATCCGCGCCGAGCTCGCCGAAGCACTCCGCGACTCGCAGTCGAACAGGATCATCATCCGAACGTCACCGGACGACAGCGTTGCCGTCACGGTCGTCGGTCGACTCGTGGTCGAGCAGACCGACGAAGACTCCGTCGACCTGTGGCGCGAGATCCGGCACCCCGGTCGCTGACGGAACTCGTCCGTGGATGAGAGAACTCGTCCGTAGATGAGAGGAGAGGGGCGGCGAAGTCGCCCGCCCCTCTCCGTTGCGGAACGATTACCCGAAAATCGTCCGCGGAGCCGCTTTCCCGAGAATCGGGGGTCGCGGTCATACGCATGAGCGTGTCACGCATATTCAGTATGCGGTGGCCGAAAGTTCGATGTCTGTAGGTACTTTGGGGGACAGTTTTGCCGGTTTTCCAGGGTTTTCGACGCCGGTCAGCCCGACCGGCCCCAGGGCAGCCCGCGCTCGAGCGGGCGACGGAGGCCGCGCGCACTGCGCGCCCAGGCCGACATCGCCGAGTCGTCCTCGGCGACCACGGCGTCCGCCTCCCGGACGTACGCCTCGGTGACGACGGCGAGCAGCGCAGCGAGCTCCTGCTCGTCGGCCGAGCCTCGCAGTACCTCGACCGAGACCGCCTCGGGCGTGCTCACAGGGGGATGTTCCCGTGCTTCTTGGGCGGCAGGCTCGCGCGCTTGGTGCGGAGCGATCGCAACGCCTTGGCGACCATCACGCGTGTCGACGCCGGCTCGATGATGCTGTCGAGTTCACCGCGTTCGGCGGCGAGGAACGGCGAGGCGACGTTGTACGTGTACTCGTTGGCGAGGCGCGTGCGAACCGCCGCGACGTCCTCGCCGGCCTCTTCCGCCCGCTTGATCTCGCCGCGATACAGGATGTTCACCGCGCCCTGCCCGCCCATCACGGCGATCTCGGCGCTCGGCCAGGCGAAGTTCATGTCGGCACCGAGCTGCTTCGAGCCCATCACGATGTACGCACCGCCGTACGCCTTCCGCAGGATCACGGTCACCAGGGGCACGGTGGCCTCGGCGTAGGCATAGAGGAGCTTCGCGCCGCGTCGAATGACGCCGGTCCACTCCTGGTCGGTCCCCGGGAGGTAGCCCGGAACGTCGACGAGCGTCAGGATCGGAATCGAGAAGGCATCGCAGAACCGCACGAAGCGGCTCGCCTTCTCGCCCGCATCGATGTTCAGCGTGCCGGCCATCTGCGACGGCTGGTTGGCGATGATCCCGACCGAGCGGCCCTCGATGCGTCCGAATCCGATGACGATGTTCGGGGCGAAGAGGGGCTGGACCTCCAGGAAGTCACCGGCCCCCGAGCCCGCGGGCGCGTCGACCAGCCGCGAGATGACCTGGTGGATGTCGTAGGGCTGGTTGGGCGAGTCGGGAATGACCGTGTTGAGAGTCCGGTCGCCGTCGGTCGTCTCCCACTCGAACCCCGACTCGTACACGGGGACATCCGTCATGTTGTTGTCGGGCAGGAAACCGAGGAGCGTCCGCGCGTAGTCGATCGCGTCGTCCTCGTCCTCGGCGAGGTAGTGGGCGACCCCGGAGCGGGTGTTGTGCGTGTACGCGCCGCCGAGCTCGTCCATCCCGACGTCTTCGCCCGTGACGGTCTTGATGACGTCGGGCCCGGTCACGAACATCTGGCTGGTCTTGTCGACCATGATCACGAAGTCGGTGAGCGCGGGGGAGTAGACGGCGCCGCCCGCCGCGGGGCCCATGATGAGCGAGATCTGCGGGATGACGCCCGAGGCCGCGGTGTTGAGGCGGAAGATCTCGCCGTACTTGCCGAGCGCGACGACGCCCTCCTGGATGCGCGCGCCACCCGAGTCGAGGATGCCGATGATCGGCATGCCGCCGCGCAGGGCCAGCTGCATCACCTTGATGATCTTGTCGCCCGCGACCTCGCCGAGCGATCCGCCGAAGGTCGAGAAGTCCTGTGCGTAGACGGCCACCGTGCGGCCGTGGATCGTGCCGGTGCCGGTGACCACCGAGTCGCCGTAGGGGCGCGCCTTGTCCATTCCGAACGCCGTCGTGCGGTGTCGCACGTACTCGTCGATCTCGACGAAGCTGCCGGTATCGACGAGCAGCTCGATGCGCTCGCGGGCGGTCAGCTTGCCTTTCGCGTGCTGCTTCTCGCGCGCGACGAGCTCGGCAGAGACCACCGCTTCGTCGTAGCGGGCGCGCAGATCCGCGATCTTGCCGGCGGTGGACAGGTCGGGCTCATGACTCACGCGAATCACTCTATCCGGGCACCCCGCGCTCGACCGGTTGACGGTCTCGCACAACGACCGACGACATCCGTTGTGGATTCTGTCTTGCGCGGTCTGGGGAACTCCTCCCCGCGCCTGACCCTGACTCCCGCTCCGTGCCCTGGGCACTGCCTCACTCGAGGACTTCGGCCTGAGACGAGGAGCGTTTGGCTCGAACCATCCTCTCGCCGCCCCGAAGCCCTCATACGATGTGCAGGTTCTGAGCGACAGCGGCGAGGATCTGGCGCTCAACGAGTGGCCAGCGATCCATGATCTCGACGTAATCGAAGCGCAGTACGGTGAACCCCGCGAGGCGCAGTCTCCGATCGTGCGCGATATCGGCGCGGCGCTGCGCTGCTCGGTGATACGCGAATCCGTCCAGCTGAATGACGAGTCGCCGCCCGATGAGGAGATCGACATCGTGACCCAGCAGCGGGACCTGTTGCCGGGCCAGGATGCCGAGCCTCGCGAGCCGATGAACGACGAGTGTCTCGAGTCCGGAGTCGGACGCGCCACCGGCTTCTGATGCGAGTGCTCGCGCGGCACGCGTCGTCCACTCAACCGCCTGCAGATGTGCGACGGTGACAAGGCGCTTGTTGAGGGCAGACTCCCAGATCGCCAGCGCGTCCAGGTGCGGCAGGCAGGTCGCCACGCGGGCGAGGACATTTTCGATGGCATCCAATGGCGACCTCGGGAGCGCGTTCACCGGACCGATGCTGCGATGGGCCACGAAGCGCGACATATCCCGCCCGGCATGCGGGTGGACCGCCAGGTGCAAACGGTCGGGCGGACGAGGAACCCACAGCCCGAGCGTCCGTGCTGCGGATACGCACGTCAGACGCGCGCCGGCGCTCATCGCGGCCAGCAGTTCGTCGTCGATGCCCGGAACGTGCAGCCATTTTCGAGCAGTGATGAGGACGAGCGCCGAGCGTAACGCCTGTTCGATGCGGTAGCGCGTCCATCCCGCCTCGATTGCGTCAGCGCGGTGCGCCCACCCACCGCGCGCGCTGAGCCATGACTGAAGATCCATGCCGACATCGTTGCGCTCGCGCCGGGCTGTGATCGCCCCGCGGATGCGAATGGGGGACGATCGACGTCCCGTCGCGAGGGGGAGGGAGCGTGGGCCACTCCCCGGGGGAGTCGATCGGTGCGTGCGCGAAGGAGTTCGGGGTGAGCGGAGGGCTCTTGAGCTGCGATGCTCCTCGCGCCGCCCCGAAGTCCTCCGGCCGCGCCGCGTCCTCTGGGCGCCTAGCCTGAAGCCATGACGTTGCACGCAGAGGACTTCCGACGGACGGACGCGGTCGCCACCCGTCTGGCCATTGCCGAGCGAACGGGCTCCACGAACGCCGATCTCGTGCGCGACCACGCACTCGACCGGCCCGCGTGGCCGCACCTGTCGGTTCTCGTGACGGATGATCAGACGGACGGACGCGGGCGGTTGGGCCGGGTGTGGTCGGCGCCGCCCGGATCTGCGCTCGCGATCTCGGTCGTGCTCGACGTGGGGGACCTGCGTCCCGCCGACCGCGGGTGGGTGCCGCTCCTCGCGGGTGCGGCGCTCACACGAGCCGTCTCGGCTCAGCTCGCTGCGCGCCTCGGGCGCACGCACACGGTCCGGATGAAGTGGCCGAACGATGTGCTGGTCGATGGTCGGAAGATCAGCGGCATCCTCGCCGAGGCCGTTCCGGGGGTCCCCGACGCCGTCGTGGTCGGCACGGGCATCAACACGGCCATGACCGCCGAGCAACTCCCGGTGCCCACCGCGACATCGTTCGCGACCCTCGGGGTCAGCGTCACACCGGACCTCGTCGACACGTTGCTCGCCGACTACCTCGCCGCTCTCGGCGAGCTCATGGGCGCGCTCCTGCTCGAGGACGGAGATGCCGTGCGCGCCGGGGTTCACGCCGAGGTCGAGGCGCTCTGCGGGACGATCGGGAGCGCCGTCCGCGTCCATCTGCCGGACGGTTCCGAGCTCGTCGGCGAGGCGCTGCGGCTCGGACCCCACGGCGAGTTGATCGTCCGCGACGGAGGGGACGAGACATCCGTCGTCGCCGGCGACGTGGTGCACGTTCGCTGACGAAGCGCCCGGCACCGCGTGGGATGCGTCCGCCCGCGCTCGCGACCGGCAGAATGAGCGCATGACCCAGCCGACGACCTACGGCAATCGCCTGCCGGCGCCGCCGCCCGGGATCGCCGCACCCGAACGACTGGTCGCACGCACGCGGGGGAGCGCTCGCCGCCTGGGGTGGTCGGCGCTGCTGCTGGTGGCGGTGGCGGGCGCCACGGGCTGGTTCTACGACAACCTTCCGGCGCCGTTCGAGAACTGGATGCTGCTCACCGCCGCCGGAGCCGCGCTCGTGCTCCTCGTGGTGTTGCCGTGGATCGTGTGGGTCAGCCGGAGGTACACGATCACGACGCGTCGTGTCATCGCGCGGTGGGGGATCGTCTCCCGGCGTGCACGGGAGCTCTCGCACGCACGCGGCTACACGATCAGCCTGCGCCGCGGACCGATCCAGCGGATGTGGCGGGCCGGCACCATCATCCTGAGCAACGGGGTCGACGAGCCGCTGCGCCTCGTCAACGTGCCCGACGTCGCGCTGCTGCAAGAGGTGCTCGCCGACCAGATCGAGGTGAGTCAGATCCTGGCGCACCGCGACGCGCAGGGCATGGCGATCGAGGAACCGCTGGCCCCGCCCCGCCCGCCGCTTCCCGCCTGAAACGAGCCGCGGTGCCCTGTCGTGTGACCCGGCCCGTCCGGTGACAGGATGGAAGCGCACGTCGAGCCATCCTCGAGGGGGAACCATGACATACCGCGTCGGAGTCGTCGGCGGTGGGCAGCTGGCACGCATGATGATCGCTCCGGCGGTCGAGCTGGGAGTCGAGATCAGCGTTCTCGCCGAGGCGGAGGGGATGTCTGCGGCCCTTGCCGCGACGGCGGTCGGCGACTACCACGACGCCGACACGGTCCTGGCGTTCGCGCGCGGGGTGGACGTCGTCACGTTCGACCACGAACACGTTCCGCAGCCGGTCTTGCGCGCGCTCGTCGACGCCGGTGTCGCGGTGCACCCGGGCCCCGATGCGCTGCAGTTCGCCCAGGACAAGATCCTCATGCGCACGCGGCTGGCCGAGCTCGGCGTTCCGCAGCCGGACTGGGCCGCGGTGTCTGACGCAGACGGGCTGCAGGAATTCGTGGACGCACACGGAGGACGTGCCGTCGTGAAGACCCCGCGCGGTGGATACGACGGCAAGGGTGTGCGTGTCGTGAATCACGGCACGGAGGCCGCCGACTGGTTCGCCGCGCTCGCCGAGGACGCACACGGCGGACGACTTCTCGTCGAAGAGCTCGTGGACTTCCGGCGCGAGCTGGCCCAGCAGATCGCTCGAAGCCCCCGCGGTGAGATCGTTGCGTACCCCGTGGTCGAGACGATCCAGCGCGACGGGGTGTGCGCCGAGGTCCTCGCCCCCGCACCGGGCGCCGGGGGGCGTCTGGAAGAGGTCGCGAGTGCTATGGCGAGCGGGATCGCCGAGGGACTCGGCGTGACGGGCATGCTCGCCGTGGAACTCTTCGAGACGACGGATGACCGCCTGCTGGTGAACGAACTCGCCATGCGGCCGCACAACAGCGGCCACTGGACCCAGGACGGCGCGCTCACCAGCCAGTTCGAGCAGCACCTGCGCGCGGTCCTCGACCTCCCGCTCGGCTTGACCGAGCCGCACGCCCCGTGGACCGTCATGGTCAATGTCCTCGGTGGACCCGCCGAGGGCGGTCTGGCCGAGCGGGTTCCCGCGGCGATGGCGGCGCATCCGGGCGCGAAGATCCACCTGTACGGCAAGGATCCGCGCCCCGGCCGCAAGGTCGGTCACGTGAACGCCGCGGGCGACGAGCTCGACGAGGTTGCCTACGAGGCCCGCGCCGCGGCGGCCCACTTCGCCTGAGCGCTGCGCGGTCGTCATGAGCGCTGCGCAGTTCGTCGTCTGAGCGCGCGGCGAAACGGCATTCTTGCAGGAGCGGGGCCTAGCCTGGTCGGGTGACCCGGCCGCTGCATTCCTCCGACGCGCCCATCGTCGGCGTCGTCATGGGCTCCGACTCGGACTGGCGCGTCATGAGCGACGCCTCCCAGGCCCTGTCGGATCTGCTCATCCCGCACGAGGTCGAGGTCGTCTCGGCGCATCGAACGCCCGACAAGCTGATGTCGTACGGGCGCGAAGCCCGGGCGCGAGGCATCCGTGTCATCATCGCGGGCGCCGGGGGCGCGGCCCACCTGCCCGGCATGCTCGCCTCGGTCACGTCGCTGCCCGTCATCGGGGTGCCCGTCCCCCTCTCGACCCTCGACGGACTGGACTCGTTGCTCAGCATCGTGCAGATGCCCGGCGGTATCCCGGTCGCCACGGTGTCGATCGGCGGCGCGAAGAACGCGGGACTCCTCGCGGCCCGCATCCTCGGTTCATCCGATGCCGATCTGGCCCACGCACTCGACGACTACGCACGGCGTCTGGAGTCCGAGGTCGAGGAGAAGAACCGGCGGCTGAAGGAATCGTTGTGAGCGTCGCCGCCCCCACCCGGCTGCCACGCGCCACGCCCTCGCTGCCACCGATCGTCAACCAGCTTCCGCTGAGATACCCGGACTCCGGCTCGGCCGACTACATGCGTCGCCGCGCGTGGTGGCTCGTGTTGTTCAACGTGCTGGTCCCGGGCTCTGCCCAGATCCTTGCGGGCAGCAGGAAGCTCGGGCGGTTCGCGCTCGGCGCGACGCTGTTCATGTGGTCGGTCCTGGTCCTCGCAGCGGTGGCGTCGCTCCTCTGGCCATTCCTGCTCCTGTGGGTCGCAACGAACGGGATCGCCCTGTTGCTCATCCAGGGTTTGCTGATCGCGTACGCGGCGCTCTGGGTCGTGCTGGCGATCGACACCTTCCGGCTGGTGCGGCTGGTGAAGTTGCGTCCCCTGGCGCGCGTCGGCGTATCGGCCGTGCTCGCGGGACTGCTCGTTCTCACATCGGGTGGCGCGCTCTGGGCCGCGGATGTCACGGGCACCACTCGGGGCACGTTGGGTTCGATCTTCGGTCTGGGCGGACCCGCCGTGCCGCCGTCCGACGGGTACTACAACATCCTCCTTCTCGGCGCCGACAGCGGCGAGGGGCGCGATTCGATGCGCTACGACAGCATCTCGGTCGTGTCGATCAACGCGGACACGGGTGCGGCCACCATCACCGGCATCCCGCGCGATATGCCCGGGTTTCCGTTCGCCCCCGGACCGATGCTCGACCTGTACCCGGACGGGCACACCAACCATCCCGACCGGAAATGCGGATGGGGTTCGGGGATCAACCAACTGCGCACCGAGGTCGAGGTCTGCCGGGACGGTGACGCTCTCTACCCGGAGGCGCGCGCTGCCGGTTCCTCGCCGGCGATCGAGGCGACGAAGGATGCCGCGGAAGGCATCCTGGGCATCGAGATCCCGTACTACGTCTTCATCGACATGCACGGCTTCGCTGCTCTCGTCGACGCGCTCGGCGGCGTGGACATCACGGTCGAACAGCGTCTGCCGAAGGGGGGCGGACCCGCGTATACCGGGCAGTCGGCCGAAGACTGGGCGATCGGATGGATCGAGGCCGGTCCGCAGCACATGGACGGCGATACCGCCCAGTGGTATGCGCGTTCGCGGTACACGACGAACGACTGGGATCGCATGAAGCGGCAGCGTGAGCTGCAGGCTGCGATCCTGGCCCAGTTCACGCCGAGCAACGTCCTGAGTCGCTTCAAGGATGTGGCGGTCGCCGGTACTGCGATCGTGGAGACCGACCTTCCGGAATCCATGCTGCCGTACTTCGCGGACCTCGCCCTGAAGACGAAAGAGCTTCCGATCACGGCGATCGAGTTGACGCCCGAGGGTGGCGTCGATGCCGAGCAGCCCGACTACGCCTACGTACGCGAGCTCGTGCAGTCGAAGCTGCACCCCCCGAGCCCGACACCGACCCCCTGACTCCGCGCCTTCCGGATCTCGGCGCCGCTCGGGGCGAATTTCCTCACCTGGGGCGCCAGAATCGCGTTGGGGCGCGGGGCCCCGCGCCCCAACGCGATTCCGGCGCCCCGAGTCGGCGCTGGAGGGGCGACAGCACCGGGGCCACCGACGCCACCGACGCCACAGAGGCGGGCGACACCGACGCCACCGACGCGGGCGACGGCACCGACGCCCGGACGGAGGGGTCCGGCTACAGTTCGCCGGGCTGCATCGCCTGCTCGTCAAGCTTCCGTGCGAGCGCCCGGCGCCGCGACGGCGCGCCCTCGCGCTGCGGTGCATAGACGACGAGGGAGTGGAAGGCGAAGCGCGCCACGAAAGCGACGGCGAGAGTGATGGTCGCCGCGAGCACGCTCGAGGTATGCCACGTCTCGACCAGGAGCGCCAGCACCGGGATGCGGATGAGCGCCTCGGCATTGTTGAAGCTGAACGACTTGGCGAACCTCAGCCAGCGCGCCGAGGCGTTCCCGAGCATCTCGCGGAAGACGAACCGCTCCTGCAGGAAGAAGTTGCCCAAGATGGTGACCTCGGCGGCGATGACCGCGGCCCAGACGTAGCTCATCCCCAGGTGCGTCAGACCAGCCATGATGCCGATGTTGGCGACGGCGCCGATCGCTCCGATCAGGGCGAATCCCGACATCTTGCCGAACTTCAGCACCGAGAGCTGCGTGAGAAAACGCAGTCCCTGCCGGATGGATGCCTTCGACGATCCGGCCGAGCGCTCGGCGAAGTCGAACGGGACCTCCGCCAGGACGACGTCGTTACGCGCGAGGATTTCGAGGAGGATCTTGAACCCCCGCGGGCGGAGGCCGTCGAGGTCGAGCTGGGTTCGGTCGACGAGGAAGTAGCCCGTCATCGGGTCCGTCGAGTTGCGCAGGCGCAGCGGGAACATCGCCTTCGTCAGCAGCGTGGCACCGCGCGAGACCGCCGTGCGCATCGCATCCGCCAACCCCGTTGCGTCGCCACCGCCGGTGTAGCGGGAGGCGGCAACGATTCCGGCGCCCGTGCGCCGCTGGGCGCGGAGCATGTCGGGAATCGTCTCGGGGGGATGCTGCAGGTCACCGTCCATCACGATGCAGATGTCGGATTCCGCCAGGCGCAGGCCTTCGAGAACCGCCCCGCCGAGCCCCGCGGTCGGTGCATCGCGGTGGACGAGTCGCACCGGCATCTGCGTCGCGGCGGCGACCCGTTCGACCGTGGCCGGGGTGTCGTCGGTCGAGTCGTCGACGAAGAGAATCTCGCGTTCGAGCCCCTCCGTCGCAGCTTCGATCCGCCGAACCAACTCAACGATGTTCGGTGCTTCGTTGAAAGTGGGGACGATGATCGAGAGGTCCACGGCGCACCCCTCGTTCACTCAGCGATCCCCGGACGGGGCCGTCATCGACGATGCCCAGAATATCCCGCCACGGGGATATCAAGCTGGGTCTTTCGTTTGCGTTGGTTCAGCGTCTTCGTGATGCGATCGAGAGAATGATGATCGCCAGGCACGCCGCCAGAGCGATGGCCGCAAGAAGCAGGAAGATCGCCGGGAATTCGGCGAGGTCGGGCCACACAGGGGGGTCGGGCGTACCGCCGGGAAGTCGG
>CAYZEL010000027.1:0-18363 GCA_964477515.1 uncultured Microbacterium sp. | reverse complement strand
GGGGTCGTCGCCTCCACCCCCGGCGCGTGGGGGCGATCCCTCGCCGCGGGCCGCGGCCGGGCGAACGGCACCGGGATGGTCGGGGTGGCGCCCGAGGCGGAGTTGCTCTCGGTGTCGCTGGGCTTCGGGTCGTCCGCGACCGTTCCGTTCGTGGAGCAGGTCGCCACCGCCATCCGCTGGTCGGTGGATCACGGTGCCACCGTCATCAATCTGTCCTTCACGACCAACACCCTGGCCTGGGATCCGCTCTGGGACGGCGCCTTCGAGTACGCGTTCGACCACGATGTCGTGGTCGTCGTGGCTGCGGGAAATCGCGGCAGCGGGACGACACGTGTCGGTGCGCCCGCAACGATCCCCGGGGTCCTGACCGTCGGCGGCGTCGACCCGCAGGGCAACGCGAGCGTGCAGGCGTCCACCCAGGGGTACACGATCGGGGTCTCCGCGCCGAGCGAGAACCTGCTGGGCGTTTCTGCGGACGGACGGATCGTGCAGTGGAGCGGGACGAGCGGCGCGGCGCCGATCGTCGCGGGCATCGCGGCGCTCGTGCGGTCGGCGCATCCGGAACTCGATGTCGCGAACGTCATCAATCGCCTCATCAAGACCGCCCGTCCGGCGGCCGGAAACGACCCGCTGCTGTACGGCGCCGGGATCGTCGACGCGACCGGCGCGGTCTCGGCGAGCGTCGCGTCGGTCACCGAGAACCCGATGGGCAGCCTCTCGGAGTGGATCCGGGTGTACCGCCGCGCGGACTCCGGCCCCGTCCCGGATCAGACGGTCGCGCCCGTCGAGGTCGAGGCCCTACCGCCCGCGGATCAGGCGACCCCGGCCCGGTCGCCCCTGCTGCCGTCGCAGGAAAGCCTCATCTACGGCACTCTGCCGCTCGCCGCAATCACGCTGGCTGGTATCCTGGTGGCGCTCGGCGTCACTGCAGCTGCCCGGCGAGTCAGAACGGCGCGCGATTCACGCACGCCGAGCAGTTGAACTGTCAAGGAGTTCCCTTCACGTGACTAACATCGCGCCCGTGACTAAGACCGTGCCCAAGATTCTCGTCGTCGGCGGCGGATATGCAGGCTTCTACACCGCCTGGAAGCTGGAGAAGCACCTGCGCAAGGGCGAGGCCGAGGTCACGATCGTCGACCCGCTTCCGTATATGACGTACCAGCCGTTCCTGCCCGAGGTCGCGGCCGGATCGATCGAGGCGCGGCATTCCGTCGTGGCCCTCCGTCGTCATCTGAAGCGCACGAAGGTCGTCACAGCCAAGGTGACCGGCATCGACCACGCGCACAAGACCGCCACGATCACGCCCTCCGTGGGCGATCCGTGGCAGGAGGCGTACGACCAGATCGTCGTCACCGCCGGTGCCGTGTCGCGTACCTTTCCGATCCCCGGCATCGCCGACAACGCGATCGGTCTGAAGACGATCGAAGAGGCCGTTGCCATCCGCGACCGCCTGATGTCGAACTTCGACAAGGCGGCCCTTCTGCCCGCCGGTCCCGACCGCGAGCGTCTGCTGACGGTCGTCGTGGTCGGTGGCGGGTTCGCCGGCATAGAGGTCTTCGCCGAGCTGCGCTCGTTCGCCTCGGCGCTGCTGAAGAACTACCCCGAGCTCAGCTTCGACGAGACCCACTTCCACCTCATCGAGGCGATGGGTCGCATCATGCCCGAGGTCTCGCTGAAGTCGAGCGAGTGGGTCCTGGCCGACCTGGCCAAGCGCGGTGCATACGTGCACCTCGACACCCAGGTCACCGGCGCGGTCGATGGAAACGTCGAGCTGTCGACGGGCGAGGTCATCCCGAGCGACATCATCATCTGGACCGCCGGTGTCATGGCGAACCCCGAGGTCGTTCGTGGCGGCGATCTGCCGGTCGAAGAGCGCGGACGCATCCGCACCCGTCCCGACCTGCGGGTGGGCACCGATGACGAGATCGTCGAGGGTGCCTGGGCCGCCGGTGACGTCTCGGCCGTTCCCGACCTCACGGGCAACGGCGTCGGCGGGTACTGCGTACCCAACGCGCAGCACGCCGTCCGCCAGGCGAAGCTGCTGGCCAAGAACCTCACCGCCGTGCTGCGGGGCGAGCTTCCGCAGGATTACATCCACCACAACCTGGGTGCGGTCGCGGGTCTCGGTCTCTACAACGGCGTGTTCCAGTCGAACAAGATCGCGCTCAAGGGCTTCATCGCGTGGCTCGCGCACCGCGGCTACCACATGTTGGCGATCCCCTCGTGGGAGCGCAAGCTGCGCGTCTTCGGCGGCTGGTGGAACAACTTCTGGCTGGGTCGCGACCTCGTCAACCTCGAGACGGTGCAGACGCCGCGTTACGTGTTCGAGGAGTTCGCGGCGCGTCCGCGCCCGGCGCAGGCGGCACCGAAGACGGATGCCTCGGCGCCCGCCGTGAACAAGCCTGCCGAGCCCGCGAAGGGTGCGAAGCCCGCCCCCGCGGAGAAGGCGGCGGCTTCCCGCTGACCTCCCGGCTCGCGGACGCGCGAGTCGATAACGTGAGCGCATGGAAGAGACCACGCCTCACGACAAGCTGCACGCCGTCTTCGTCGTCGGGACCCGGCCTGAGGCGATCAAGATGTTGCCGCTCATCGTGGCGGTACGCGACAGCACCCGGTTCGAGCCGATCGTCGTCTCGACGGGGCAGCATGCCGAACTGGTCGCGCACGTCCTCGCGATCGGAGGGATCACCCCGGACGTCACGTTCGATCTGCCGCCGGCGCCCCGCACCCTGAACACGCTCCTCTCGGCGGTCCTCGTCCGGCTCGAGGCGTTCCTCCACGATCGTTTCGGGCCGCCGCTGCCGCCCGCCGAGGCACCCTACGCGACGGGCTATCCGGCCGCGGCCTTCGTGCACGGTGACACGACGAGTGCCGCGGCATCCGCTCTCGCGTCATTCCACCTGCACCTGCCGGTCGTGCACGTCGAGGCGGGTCTGCGGACGAACGACACGCTGTCGCCGTTCCCCGAAGAGCTCAATCGGCAGCTGATCAGCCGGATCGCCGCGTGGCACCTGGCGCCGACGGAGCGCAACAAAGAGAACCTGATCCGCGAGCACATCGCCGGGTCTCGCATCTTCGTGACGGGCAACACCGCGATCGATGCCCTGCAGATCGCGGCGAGCCTCGACGTGCCCTACGACTATCCGCAGCTGGCGGACATCGAGGATCCCGACGGACCGCGGGTCGTGGCGGTCACCGCGCATCGGCGTGAGAACTGGGGTGCGCCGCTCGAGCGCATCGCCGATGCCGTGGGAATTCTCGCGATGACGCACCGGGATGTCCGGTTCGTGGTCGCGCTGCATCCGAATCCGGACGTCGCCGCCGTCATGGTGGCGCGCCTGTCGAACGAAGAGAACGTCTCGCTCGTGGGACCGATGGGCTACGAGCAGTTCGCGAAGCTGCTCAAGCGGTCGACGATCGCGATCACGGACTCCGGAGGCATCCAGGAAGAGGCGCCGTCCCTCGGCACGCCCGTCATCTGCGTGCGCGAGACGACCGAGCGTCACGAGGGAGTCGAGGCGGGAACCGTGCAGCTCGTCGGCACCGACACGGCGCGGATCGTGGCAGCGGCATCCCGTCTGCTCGATGACGAAAGGTCCTATGCGCTCGCGTCGACGCGTCGCAACCCCTACGGCGACGGGCATGCCGCCGAACGCATCGTTCGCGGGCTCGAGCACGTGATCTTCAACACCCGCCCGCCGCAGCCATTCGGACCGCCCGGATTCGATCGGCTCTCGGTTCTGCGCGCCGCCGGCAGCGAGGATCCGATCGAGCTGGGCCTCGTGCATCCGTGGGGCGATTCGTGGTGATGGGGGCGTCTGCGCGCGATGTCTGACATCTTCGGCGGCCTACCGATCTGGGTCCAGGTGTTGTTCTGGGCGGTTCTCGCGATCACCGTCTCGTCACTCGTGTCGGTCGTGTCACTGCTCGTCCTGGCGAGACGCTTTCGCAACCGTGTTCGCGGTGACGTGCAACGAGATCCCGGCGGGTCCGTCGAACAGAACTTCCTGTGGGTGTTCCTCGTTCCCGCGCTCAACGAAGAGGTGACGATCGCCGACAGCGTCGAGCGTCTGCGTCGGGTCGCCGCTACGCACGCGATGTTCCTCGTCATTGACGACGGATCCGAAGATCGCACCGGCGAGATCCTCGCCGGGATCGACGACCAGCGTTTACACGTCCTGACCCGCACGGCCCCGCACGCCCGCGAGGGCAAAGCGGCAGCCCTCAACGCCGCCTACGCGCACGTCCGCTCGGCGCTCCGCGAGGATCCCGCGCTCGCGGGGTGGGATGAAGACCACGTGATTTTCGTCGTCGTCGACGCCGACGGGCGGCTCGATCCCGAGGCCCCGCGCTCGGCGGCCCGACACTTTCACGACGGCGGGATCGGGGGAGTGCAATCCCTCGTGCGCATCTACAACCGACGCGGATGGCTCACCTGGGCGCAGGACGTGGAGTTCTCGTCCTTCGGGCTCGTCTTCCAGGCGGGACGCGCGTGGTGGGGCACGGCGAACATGGGCGGCAACGGTCAGTTCAACCGACTGTCCGCCCTCGCGAGCATCGACGCGGGCCCCGGTCCATGGCGTGATCGGCTGACCGAGGACCAGGACCTCGGCGTTCGCCTCATCCAGGCCGGCTGGGCCGGTGTGCAAGACAACTCCGTCGCCATCGACCAGCAGGGGCTCAATTCGCTCCGACGCCTGTACCGCCAGCGCGTGCGCTGGGCGCAGGGCAGCTGGCAGGCGCTCGGGCTCCTCCGCGGCACGCCCCGCCTCCGCGTGCCGTTCCTCGCGCGTATCGACAGCGTCTACTACCTGCTCACTCCGGCCCTGCAACTGTTGACGGGGTTCGCGCTCGTCGTATCGGTCGTGTTCGCGTTCCTGAGCGGGGTGCCCTACCGGCCCTCGCACTGGTGGATCCTGATCTTCTTCATGACGCTGTCGTTCGGTCCGGGGGTGGCGACGCTCGCGCTCCGCGGCGGGCGCTGGTACTCGCCGTTCGTGGCACTCGTCCTGGTCATCCCGTACACGGCGTACTCGTGGATCGTGTTCCCCGTGCTCGCCGTCGGGCTCTTCCGGCAGCTATCGGGACGCACGTCGTGGGCGAAGACAGCCCGGGAGACGCAGGGAGTGGATGCCCCGGGCTCCGCGGGCACGCGGCCCGTCGGCGATACTGGAGGGGATCGCGGTACTCGCAGAGACCAACACGTCACGCCCCCGTAGCCCAATCGGCAGAGGCAGGCGACTTAAAATCGCCCAAGTGTGGGTTCGAACCCCACCGGGGGTACCCGTGCGGCGCTGGTGTATGCGTTGACGCGTCGCTGTCAACGCGAGTCACCGTTCGGTCGACCGTAGATCCGATCGGTGGCTTCATCGATCGATTCGAACAGCAGTTCGCCAGCCCGCGCCCGCGACAAGAGCTGCTCGCCGGAGAGAAGATCCTCTGCTTTTGCATGAGCTACTAAGGGGTTCCGTAGGTCTGACGTCCATAAAGCCAAGACCCCATCGCGGGCGGCAGCGCTTCGATCTGGACTCCATCCGAGCGCGGTTACTGTAATCGATGCCTGAAGGAATCCCGAAGGTTCTCTTGTCGGCGCTGTCAAGACAACGAGCGCGGTGTTTGGTATGTACCAGGACAGATCGATGAACCAACGGCTGTCATCGCCGCGAAGGACGCCGACTGGCCAACTCTTCAGCTCTTCGGCGCGGGAACCGATTAGCGCCCCTTCGTATCGCACGAGTTGGAAGAGCCAGGACTCAGTCTCTGGCCATTGAGCGTGAATCGTTCCGATGTCTCCGCGGCGAGACACCCCCAGGCCTAGCTCCCACGGGCGCACAACTACCAAAGACATGATTTGGCCCAGTGCGACCGACTCGAGGGGTGGAAGCCTGAGTCGTTTTCGTTCTAGCTCGTGGCCGGTCAGGGTGACGCTTGCGATTCCGCTCCGGTGATAGTGCAGTTTCGGCCGTTCGTCGGTAGCGGTGAAGTCGCTCGGCGTAACCGACTCGGCTGTCCGGGATGTTCCGTACTTCCAGCCCTGATCCCCTACGGCGACCGGTGCGATCATGATGCCGCCGTCCGCGGAGACCCGCACCGATGCCACAGGCCGGTACTGAGAGCGGCGATAGAGGCCAATACGTATGGACCTTTTCATCTTCTGCGGCTCAAGCATCAGGACAAATTATCCCGCCCCGACGCCGAAACGGTGACTCTTGTTCCAGTTGGAGACTCGGGACACTCTAGAGATGTTTCAGCGCACACGGCGATCGCGAGCACCTCGTGCGCTCGGGGCGCGAAGGATCGACGAAGCCAAGCGCGGCCTAGGCTGGGGGCGTGCTTGATCTGACGGCGCGTGTGCCCAGCGACCCGAGTGGCGTCGCCGCGCCCAGCGACCCGATGCCCTGGGCTCGCCCAGCGGACTACTGGCCCCGGCTCACCGCGGCCACGGCTCACCTCGCGGCGCCCGTCGCCGCGCTCGACGTCGACGCGCTCCGCTACAACGCGCTCGACATGCTCGTGCGTGCCGGGGGTGCGCCGATCCGCGTCGCGAGTAAGTCCGTGCGCGTGCGCGAGGTCATCGACGCGGTGCTGCGCCTGCCGGGCTATCGGGGCATCCTGGCGTTCACGCTGGCCGAGGCGCTCTGGCTCGCCGAGACACACGACGACGTCGTGATGGGGTACCCGACCGTCGACCGCGCGAGCCTGGCGAGGCTCGTGGCCGACGAGCAGCTGGCATCCCGCGTGACGCTGATGGTGGACGACCTCGCGCAGCTCGACCTGGTCGACGCGGTCGCCGCGCCCGGTGCGCGCCCGACGATCCGGATCGCGATCGACGCGGACGCCTCGTGGCGTGCACCCGCACTGGGTCACATCGGTGTGCGTCGCTCGCCCCTGCACACGGTCGCCGAGGTCCGGGATTTCGGGCGCGCGGTCGCTGCACGCCCCGGCTTCGCCCTGGTCGGGCTCATGATGTACGAGGCGCAGATCGCGGGGCAGCCCGACCACGACGGGCGCGGCGACGGGGTCATCCGCTGGATGCAGGGTCGATCGCTCGCCGAGCTGCGCGAACGCCGCGGCGGCATCGTCGCGGCGTTGCACGGCATCGCACCTCTGGAGTTCGTCAACGGTGGCGGAACGGGATCGCTCGAGCTGACCGCCGCGGATACCGCGGTGACCGAGGTCACGGCCGGGAGCGGACTCTTCGCCGGTCACCTCTTCGACCGCTACCGCGCCTTCGCTCCGGCACCCGCGCTCGCCTTCGCGTACGACGTCGTGCGACGCCCGACCCCCGACATCGCGACGATCCTCGGTGGGGGATGGGTCGCCTCCGGCCCCGCGCTCGCGTCACGCCAGCCGCTTCCGGTCTGGCCCCCGGGCCTGCGCACCCTCGACCGGGAGGGCTCGGGCGAGGTGCAGACCCCGCTCCAGGGTGAGAGCGCGAGGCTTCTCTCCGTGGGCGATCGTGCATGGCTGCGCCCATCCAAGAGCGGCGAGCAGCTCGAGCGGATCGCCGAGGTCCAGCTGGTGGACGGCGACACGATCGTGCGGGCCCTGCCGACGTACCGCGGCGAAGGACGCACGTTCCTATGACCCGGATGGGTGGCACCTGGCGCAACTGGGGTCGGACCGCGTCGGTTCGTCCCCAACGCGTCGAGCGCCCGGCGGATACCGCAGCCGTCGTGCGCTCCGTGCAGGCGGCGACCGCTCGAGGGTTGCGGATCAAGGCGGTCGGTGCCGGGCACAGCTTCACCGGGATCGCCGTCGCGCCGGGGGTCCTGCTCGATCTCGATGATCTGAGCGGCATCGTCGATGTCGACCGCGAGCGGTCGCGCGTCCGCGTGCTGGCCGGAACGCGGCTGCACCAGATGCCGCGCCTGCTCGCCCCGTACGGCCTCGCGATGGCGAACCTCGGCGACATCGATCGCCAGTCCATCGCGGGGGCGACCTCGACCGGCACGCACGGCACGGGGTTGCGCTTCGGGGGCATCTCGACGCAGATCGTCGGCGCGACCCTCGTGACGGCTGCGGGTGACCTGCTCACCGTGAACGACGACGAGAACCCCGAGCTGCTGCCCGCCGTCGCGCTCGGTCTCGGTGCCCTCGGCATCCTGGTCGACGTCACGCTGCAGTGCGTTCCCGCCTTCGTGTTGCACGCCGTCGAGCGTCCCGAGCCCGTCGCGGACGTCGTGGCGACGCTGGATGAGCGGGCCGAAGCATCCGATCACTTCGAGTTCTACTGGTTTCCGCACACCGACGTCGCCCTGACGAAGACGAACACACGCCTGCCCGAGAGTGCGCCGCGCTCGCCCCTGCCCCGTGCCTCGCGCTGGGTCGACGAGACGCTGCTCGCGAACGGTCTCTTCCGCGTGACGTGCGGGTCGGCGTCGATCGTGCCCGCGGTCGCGCCCCGGATCAATCGCCTTGCGACGCGGCTCACGGGCGATCGCGAGTACACGGATGCCTCGACGCGCGTGTTCACGCAGGACCGCACCGTCCGGTTCCGTGAGATGGAGTACGCCGTGCCGCTCGAGAACCTCGCGGCCGCGTTCCGGGACGTCCAGGCCGCGATCGACGCATCCGATCTGCGGGTGTCGTTCCCGATCGAGGTGCGCGTCGCGGCGGCGGACGACCTCTGGATGTCGACGGCCCACGGACGGGCGAGCGGATACATCGCCGTGCACCGCTACTGGCGCGAGGACCCCACCGAGTACTTCGCGGCGATCGAACCGATCATGCTCGCGCACGGCGGGCGCCCGCACTGGGGCAAGATGCACACGCTCCGCGCGGCCGACCTCGCCGAGAGTTACCCGCGCTTCGGCGACTTCGTGGCGCTGCGCAACCGCCTCGATCCCGACCGGCGCTTCACGAACGCGTACCTGGATCGGGTGCTCGGCGAATAGTTCCCAGGGGTTCGGCGGGATGCGCCGGTAGGATGAAGGAACGAACGACACCTCGCGTCTGACTACCTCGCTTATGGAGACACCCATGTGGGAATGGCTCATTCCGGTCCTGATCGTCGTTGCCCTGGTCGCCATCGTCGGCATCTACCTCTGGGCGACTTACAACTCGCTGGTGCAGCTGAACGTGCGCGTGGACGAAGCGTGGAGCGACATCACGGTGCAGCTCAAGCGGCGAGCCGACCTGCTTCCCAACCTGATCGACACGGTCAAGGGGTACGCGGCGCACGAGAAGGCCGTCTTCGAGAACGTGACGCGTGCGCGCGCCGAGACCTTGCAGGCGCAGGGCCCGGCCGATGCGGGAGTCGCCGAGGGGCACATGCAGCAGGCGCTGAAGTCGCTGTTCGCGGTCGCTGAGGCCTACCCGCAGCTGCAGGCGAGCCAGAACTTCCTGCAGCTGCAGCAGTCGATCGTCGATACGGAAGACAAGATCCAGGCATCCCGCCGGTTCTACAACGGCGGCGTGCGCGAGCTGAACACCAAGATCAAGGTCTTCCCGAACAACCTGTTCGCCCGGAACCTGGGGTTCCACGAGCGCGAGTTCTTCGAGGTCGAGAACGGTGCGGCGATCTCCGAGCCGCCGCGCGTTCAGTTCTGACGCGAACGGCCTGACGTGACGCGCATCCCGGTCTGACGAGAGCCCAGTTCAGCCGTGTACTCCGCGATCGCGCGCAACAAGCGCAACACGTGGTTCATCATGATCGCGTTCGTGCTGATCATCGGCGGGCTCGGTCTGTTGGCGGGATGGCTCGCCGCCAACAACTGGTGGATCACCGCGCTCGTCGTGATCGGTGCCGTCGGGTACGCGACGCTGCAATACTTCGTCGCCGATCGCGAGGCACTCGCCCTGGCGGGCGCGGTCGAGATCCAGAAGGCCGACGACCCGCGCCTCTGGAACATGGTCGAGAACCTGTGCATCGCGACGGGCACGCCGATGCCGAAGGTCCACATCGTCCAGGACGCGGCGCCCAACGCCTTCGCGACGGGCCGGACGCCCGAGCGTGCCGCGATCGCCGTGACGACGGGCCTGCTCGACATCATGGACGATCAGGAACTCGAGGGCGTGCTCGCGCACGAGCTCGGGCACATCCGCAACTACGACATCCGGGTCTCGCTGATCGTGTTCGGGCTCGTCGTCGCGATCGGCTTGCTCGCGGACGTCTTCCTGCGTTTCACGCTGTTCGGGGGCGCGCGACGCGGCGGCAACGGCCAGGCGCAGATCGTGTTCCTGATCTTCGGGATCGTCGCGGCCGTCATCGCGCCCCTCCTCGCCGGTGCCGTGCAGGCCGCGATCTCGCGCCAGCGCGAGTACCTGGCGGACGCCACGGCCGCGCTCACGACGCGCAATCCCGACGGCCTCGGCTCGGCGCTGGCGAAGCTGCAGGCGCACGCTCAGCCGTTGAAGAAGGCGAACACCTCGATGGCGCACCTGTGGCTGGCCGACCCGCTTCGCCCGAACGCCCTCACGCGGCTGTTCTCGACGCATCCGCCGATCCCGGATCGGATCGAGCGTCTCCACACGATGGGCGGCAGCTTCTGACCCGAGCGCGAAACTGCACGTAGGTACCCATCCCCGGGCCGAAGACGGGACATGCGTGCAGCCTCGCGGTCACCAGGCCTGCAGGACCAGTTCGCCGCCCGTGAAGACCAGGGCGCCGCGCAGTGTCCACGCATCGTCGCGGTAGGTGAATTCGCCGGGGGTGCCATCGCGTTTCAGGCCCGAGACGGTCACGACGTACGAGCCGCCGCCGGCGATGAAGCCGCCGGTCGCGTCGAGCGCCACCGTGGGGAGCGTCTCGATCCGGAACACGAAGCCCTGCGCGCTCGCCAGGTCGGCGCCCCAGGGGATGCCGATGCCGCACGACGCCGGGCTCGTCGGCGCGGGCGTTTCGGGAGACGACGCCGTGCACGCCTCGAGATACGCGTTGACGGCGGGTTGGGCATTGGCGGCGGCGTCGGGCGTCAGCGAGGCCGACACGGCGACCTGAGTCGTCTCGCCGGGCGTCACGACCACCTCCGCCTCACCGGTCAGAATCCCCGCGGGCGTCGCCGTCACGGCATACGCGGCGGGAAGGGCGATGAGAGTCGCGGATGTCTCGAGCACGACGTCACCGACGCTCACCGCATCGCCGATCGACGTGGTCGCCGCGAGCGCGCCGAGCGCATCCGCATCGGCCAGCCAGCGTCCGTCCTCCTGTCGAACGGTGAACGTCACGGTGCGCGCCTCTTGCGCGATGGAGTACGTCGCCGAGACCGTTGCGGTGCCGTCCGTCGATGCCTCGGTGCTCGTCACCGTGGGCTCCCGCAGGTAGCTGCTCGCGGCCTCGAAGGCGTTGAGGGTCGTGTCGCCGGGCATCGCGTCGGCGGTGACCGTCGCCCGGACCTCATCGGCATCACCGCTGGCGAGAGCGTCGAGGTACCTCTGCGCACCCGCCTCGGCCGAATCCCCGCGGGTGGTGAACCACACGACCAGAGCAATCGCCGCGGCGAGCGCGATGACGACGGCCGCGGCGATGACGATGGCCGCACCGCGGCCCAGACGTCGTCGCGGGCTCACGCGATCGCCTCGACCGTCTGCGGTTCGTCGGGTGCGAGCGCGATGGCCTCGGGCCCCGCCTCATGCCGGGATGCGCCGAGCGCCCCGGCCAACGCATCGGTCGCGTCGCCCCAGCGCGCCACCGAGATGCCCTCGAGCCCCTGCCACCGCGCGGCATCCCGCAGGATATCCGCAACACGCGTCGGGGCCTCATGGGGGATGGGGCCCTCCTCCCACCACGCGGACTGCACGAGAAGGCGCGACGCCGGCCTGTCGGCTTTCAGATCGACGCGCCCGACGAGTTCGTCGTCGAGCAGCACGGGAAGGGAGTAGTAGCCGTAGCGGCGGCGCGGCGCGGGCGTGTAGATCTCGATCCGGTAGTCGAAGCCGAAGAGGCGCTGAGCTCGGTCGCGGAACCACACCATCGGATCGAAGGGTGTCAGGACGGTCGCGGCCTCGATGCGACGGGGGAGGGCGGCGTCGCGATGCGCCCACGCGGGCAGGGGCTTGCCACCGCGATCCCAGCCCTCGACAGTCACCGGCACCAGTTCGCCCGCGTCCACCAGCTCGGCCGTCGCGCGCTTGACGGCCTTGCGGTCGCGCAGACGCCAGTAGTCGTCCAGATCGGCCTCCGTGGCGACGCCGTACGCGGAGGCCGCGCGGGCGATGAGCTCTCGGATCGCCTCGGGCCGGTCGACCTCGCGTTCGAACGCGGACGGGGGGATGACGTCGGCCGCGAGCGCATACCGACGCTCGAAGCCGCGGCGTCCGGCCACGGCGACCTCGCCGATCAGCCACAGGTATTCGAGGGCCCGTTTGACGCCGTCCCAGTCCCACCAGGGTCCGCGGGCGCCGCGCCGCGAGTCGTGTTCGATCTCGGCCGGACGGAGCGGGCCGCGCGAACCGAGTTCGGCGCGCACCCAGTCCACGATCGCCAGGTTCTCGGCGAACCAGGTGCCGGGCGCCGTGAAGCGTGCGCGAAGGTCGTCCATGCGGAACCGGAAGAGCTGCCAGTCGCTCGCCGGGATGAACGCGGCGACGTGCGCCCAGAACTCCACGTACGGCGAGCGCCGGGCGAAGAGGAGCCGGTCGAGCAATGCGGTGTCGTAGGGTCCGAGGCGCGAGAACAGCGGCATGTAGTGGGAGCGCGCGTAGACGTTGACCGAGTCGATCTGCAGCGTGTGCATGCGCCCGAGCGTCGCGTTGAGCTGACGCGTGCCGGGGACGGCGGGGGAGCGACGCCCGAATCCTTGCGCGGCGAGCGCCATCCGCCGCGCTTCACGCGCGCTCAGCGACTGTTTCATCGGCGTCAGCCTAGCTGCGGCATCCGACATCCCCGCGCTGATCTCGACGGCGCGGAGCGGGGTCACTCGTATTGCGGGACGAATCCGCGAGATGACGCGGGCCTCGTCCGGACTCCTAGACTTACGGGGTGAACGAAGCGCCCGAATCTCCGCGTCGCAGACTGGTCGACGTCATTCGCGAGCGCACGGTGTCGAGCGATCTCACGCCCGCCGTACCGCGCGGCCTCCGCCTGGCGGCCGCCTACGCCTGGCGCATGATCGTGATCGCCGCCGCTGCCGCGATCGTGATCTGGCTCGTCATCCAGCTCAAGGTCATCGTCATCCCGCTGCTGGTCGCCATCCTCGTCACCGCGCTGCTGTGGCCGGCGTTCACGTGGTTGCTGCGCCGTGGCCTGCCGCGGTGGCTCGCGATCGTCATCGCCGTGCTGGGCACGCTCGCGATCGTCTCGGGACTCGTCTGGCTCGTTGTCTGGCAGATCAGTCTGCAGTGGGCGAGCGTGCAAGAGCGCACCGTGCAGGCGGTCGAGCAGTTCCGGCAGTACCTCATCGATGGGCCGCTGCACCTGACGTCCGGTCAGATCGATGACGCGCTCGCGCAGGCGTGGACCATCGTCCAGGAGCAGGCGCAGTTGCTCCTCTCGGGAGCGCTCGCGGTCGGGTCCACGGTCGGACACGTCGCGGTCGGCGCCCTGCTCGCGATCTTCATCCTGCTCTGCACTCTCGCCGACGGCGGCGGCATCTGGAACTGGACGCTGCGGCTCTTCCCCCGCGCGGCACGTGAGCCCGTCGACGGCGCGGCTCGGGCCGGATGGGTGACGGTCGTCAACTACGCCCGCACCCAGCTTCTCGTCGCATCCATCGACGCCGTCGGTATCGGCCTGGGGGCTGCCCTGCTCGGCGTCCCGCTCGCCATTCCGGTGGCCGTGCTGGTGTTCCTGGGGTCGTTCATCCCGATCGTCGGCGCCGTCGTCACCGGGGCCGTCGCGGTCTTCCTCGCCCTGGTCTACAACGGCCCGTTCATCGCCGTTCTGATGCTGATCGTCGTCCTCGGCGTGCAGCAGCTCGAGGGGCACGTGCTGCAGCCGCTCCTGATGGGCGCGGCCGTCAAGGTGCACCCGCTCGGTGTCGTCCTCGTCGTCGCCGGTGGCGCGCTGGTCGGCGGGATTCCCGGGGCACTGTTCGCCGTCCCCCTCGCCGCCTTCGTGAACGTCTTCGCCGTCTACATCGGATCCCGCGGGTGGGAGAGACCGGATGGCGCGGTCGCGGGCGAACTGATCTGGAGCACCGTGCCACGCAAGACGAGAACGCGACCCGCCGCGCCAGCCGGCACTCGATCCGAGGGAACACAGGGATGACCGCCGCCGAACCGCGTGAGCTGACCATGCCGCTGCTCTCCGAGTACGAGGACGCGGCAGAAGGGCTCCGGGGCGTGGTGAGTCACACGCCGCTGGAGTACTCGCAGCACCTCACCGAGGTGCTCGGGGTGCCCGTCCATCTCAAGCTCGAGAACCTGCAGCGCACCGGGTCCTTCAAGATCCGCGGCGCCACCTACCGCCTGTCGCGCCTCACTCCCGAGGAGCGCGCGCGCGGCGTCGTGGCAGCCTCGGCGGGAAACCACGCTCAGGGTGTCGCACTCGCAGCCCAGGCCCTCGGCATCCCGGCGACGATCTTCATGCCGCTCGGCGTGCCCGTCCCGAAGCTCCTGGCCACGCGCGGGTACGGTGCCGACGTGATCCTCGAGGGTCCGACGGTCGATACCTCCCTGCGCCTCGCGGCGGAGTTCGCCGAGCGCACGGGTGCCGTGCTGATCCCGCCGTTCAACCACCGCGACATCATCGTCGGACAGGGCACGCTCGGTCTCGAGATCGCGCAGGACATGCCCGACGTGGACACGATCGTGCTCGGTATCGGCGGGGGAGGCCTCATCGCCGGAGTCGCCGGCGCCGTCAAGGCGATGGCGGCGGCCGCGGGCCGGACCGTGCGCATCATCGGCGTGCAGGCCGAGAACGCCGCACCGTATCCCGAGTCGCTGCGCCTCGGCTACCCGATCGAGGTCGAGACCCGACCGACGATCGCCGACGGCATCCTCGTCAGTCGCCCGGGAGACATCCCGTTCGCGATGATCCACGAGCTCGTCGATGACGTCGTGACGGTCACGGACGACGACATCGCGCGTGCGATGCTCGTGCTGCTCGAGCGGGCCAAGGTCGTCGTGGAACCGGCCGGCGCGGTCGGTGTGGCCGCGATCCTCGCGGGCAAGGTCGAAGCACATGGGCCGACCGTCTCGGTGCTGTCGGGCGGCAACATCGACCCCCTGCTCCTGCAGCGGGTCGTCGCCCATGGGCTCGCGGCATCCGGTCGCTATATGAGCATGCGGATCCCGCTGCCCGATCGTCCCGGGCAGCTCTCGCGCGTGTCCGAACTGATCGCCGAGGCGGGTGCCAATGTGATCGAGGTGCTGCACACGCGCCACGGTCAGGGCTTGCAGATCAGCGAGGTCGTGCTCCAGATCAGCGTCGAGACACGCGGCGAGGAGCACAAGGCCCTCACACTGAAGACGCTGAAGGATGCGGGCTTCCACCCCGTCGTCGTGCCCGACTGACCGCGACCCGCGCGCGAGACCTCATATACGTCTCCGAAACCGCGCCCGAAAAGACACGGGGTGACGTTTCGCGCGGGCGACGGCGGCAGTGAGGCTACTGGCCCGTGTAGGTCTCGACCTTGACGATCTCGACCGTCATCTCGCGTCCGTTGGGGGTCGCGTAGCTCGTCGTGTCGCCCTCGCTCTTGCCCAGGATCGCGGCACCGATCGGGCTCGCCTCGCTGTAGACATCCAGCGAGGAGTCCGAGGCCAGCTCGCGGTTGGCCAGCAGGAACCGCAGCTCGCGGCCGGCGACCTTGGCGGTCACGACGGTGCCGGGTACGACCTTGCCGGTCGAGGTGGGAGCGTCGCCGACGACGGCGGTCTTCAGCAACTGCTGGAGGTTTCGGATGCGCGCCTCGATGCGTCCCTGTTCGTCTTTCGCGGCGTGGTAACCGCCGTTCTCTTTGAGGTCGCCCTCTTCGCGGGCGGCCTCGATGCGCTTGGCGATCTCTTCGCGGCCGTCGGTCGCGAGCGTCTCGAGCTCTGCGGCGAGGCGGTCGTAGGCGTCCTGCGTGAGGAAGGTCACGGGTGCGTCAGTTGACACGGCGTTCTCCTTCTGTGGTTCGTGTGCGTGCCGGAATCGTGAGCGGCGCGGGCGGTTGGTGGCCCATATGCCGAACGCCCCGGCATCGAGCCAGGGCGCACACTTTGATCCGGTCAGCCTAGGGGAGCCAGCAGGAGTTCACCAAACCGGTCGTCGCGAGGCCGACCGTGGGAACGGATACGTCGTACACCCGTGTCTGCTCGCCGCTCGGGGGGTAGACCACGACCTTCCACCCGACGATCCCGAAGTCCTCGTCGAGCGCCTCGATGGCGCAGGCGACCTCGCGGTCCGCGTGGCCGGTGACCTGGAAGGACACCCTCGCCGAATGCTGATCCACGAGCGAGAACGCCAGGACGTCCGCGTCCACGTCGGATGCGGCGGTGGACACCGTCGTCCATGCGAGCGCTCCCGTCGCGGCGGCGACGATCACGCCGAAGACGATCCAGACGAACAGGCGACGACGGCTCGCGCGGCCACGACCGTACCGCTCGTCGAGACGGGCTTGGATCGTCATCGTCTGGCCCCTTCTCGGCTGCTCGGCGGCGTGTGCACGGACTGGTTAGGCTGGTGATACCAGGCTATGCGTTGCAGGATGCCGCCCGTGCCATCTCGGGATCGGTCGCCGTGCGGAAGGACCCTATGCTCCCGTTCTCGTGGATCGCCTCGATCGCGACGTCGACGCCCACGCCCACACCCGTCGTGGAACCGGATCCCGAACTCGTCACCCCCGGGTTCCTCGGGTTCGCGATCGTCGCCGTCCTCGTCTTGGCGGTCGTTGCGCTGGTATGGGATATGCAGCGCCGTATCCGTCGAACCCGCTACCGCGCCGAGATCGATGCCGAACTCGATGCCGAACAGCAGGCGGACGCGGCCGTGCTGGCCTCGGACACCGACGACCAGGTGGTCGACGCCGCGGACGACGACGGATACCGCGCAGAGCCAAACTCGCCGCCGCGCGCCTGACCGTCGGCGCCAGGACCTCCGTGTCCGTCGGAGAGCGGCGTCAGCCGTAGACCGGGTCGAGCGCGATGATCAGCGCCGCGGTCCAGTGGCACAGGAACGCGAGCACGGTGCAGACGTGGAAGATCTCGTGGAACCCGAAGTGCCCGGGCCACGGATTGGGTCGTTTGAGGGCGTAAACGATGGCGCCCGCCGTGTAGAGCAGACCGCCGACGAGCACCAGCGTCATCATGATCGCGTTCGCCGCGAAGAGGTCGCCGATGTACATCATGGCGGCCCAGCCGAGGACGAGGTAGAGGGCGACATACAGCCAGCGCGGCGCGCCGATCCAGAAGACGCGGAACAGGATACCGAGCAGTGCACCGCCCCACACCAGCGATAGCAGCAGCGTCGCCTTCTCGCGGGGCAGCGCGAGCACGGCGATCGGTGTGTACGTGCCGGCGATCAGCAGCAGGATGTTCGCATGGTCGATGCGCTTCAGGACCGCTCGCGTCCGGGGGCCCCAGTCGAAGCGGTGGTACAGCGCCGAGTTGCCGAAGAGCAGCAACGAGGTCGCCATGAAGATCGCCGATGCCCACTTGGCCGCGGTGCCGTCGGCGAGCACGATCAGGACGATGCCGGCCACGATCGCGACCGGGAACGTGGCCGCATGAATCCACCCGCGCCACGTCGGCCGGATGTCGACGTGCGCGTCGACGGCGGCAGCCTCCATCAGCGGAAGGGACGGGACCTCGGGGGTGTGGGAACGCGCGCGACGGTTCACGGATCCAGCGTAAGCGTTACCGTAGGGGGGTGAGTACGGGTGGGTCGAACCAGGGTCGCGGGCCGCTCTACCGTCTGTACACCGGGCGCCTGCGTCGAAGTCTGCGCGATGATCCCGTCCCGCGCCACGTCGCGATGATGATCGACGGAAACCGTCGCTGGGCGCGTCAGCTGGGATACGATTCGGCCGCCCACGGACATCGCGCCGGGGCGGCGAAGATGCGTGAGTTCCTCACGTGGTGCGACGACGTCGGGGTGAGGGTGGTGTCGCTCTACCTGCTCTCGCACGATAATCTCGCCAAGCGCGAATCCCGCGAACTCGCCGACCTGCTCGAGATCATCGCCGAGTTGGCGGATGAGCTCTCGCGCGAGCGCGACTGGCGGGGTCAGCACGGGGGGGGCTCCCAAAAACGCCCGCCGGGACCGGCACCCGTCCTGGCCTATGTGTCGTGCAACCCCGACACACTGGCCCGGGACGCCCGGGCCCTCGAAACTGCGGGCTGGGTCCTCACCAGCCTGAAACTTTTTGACTTCTACCCCCAAACGACCCACATCGAAGCGGTGGCCCGGTTTGTGCGGCCTTGACCGCCTGTACCCAGCCCTCCTGGCCTTCCTCCTGCTTTCCATCAGCCTTCAGGGCCAGCCGCTTCCCGACGCCG
>CAYZEL010000026.1:16222-18451 GCA_964477515.1 uncultured Microbacterium sp. | reverse complement strand
CCCCCCGCGCCCGGACGCGCTGCGAAGGGCGCTCGAGAGCGGCGGGCTCCTGCCCGGGCACACCGAGGCCCAGCGGGCCGCCCTATCCCGTCTCGAGAGCCTGCTCGCGACAGTGCAGGGATGGGTCGACGTCGTCACGGAAGATGCGACGGCTCGCCTGCCCAAGGCCGCCGCGATCGCCGAGACCGTCCGCCGCCGCCGCGCCGCCGGCGGACCCGCGGAGCAGGCGCTCGCCTCGCTCGTCGGGCTGGAGCTGCGGCCGCGGCGGCTGCGCGAAGCGGCGGCGATGTGGCGCGCCATCACGGATGCGGTCGGGGTGGAGGCACGCGATTCGCTCTGGGACTACGCGGACTTCATGCCGACATCGGAAGACATCGACGACCCGTCGCGCATCATCGAGACCCTCCGTCGGCGCGCACTCGGCGACGAGGCGCCCCCGGCAGAGCTCGACGAACTGGACGACGCGATCGCCCGCATTCTGGCGGGCGAAGAATCGGCCGACCCGCGTGCGGACCCCGATGCGGGGCCGGACGAGCAATCCGAGGACGGTACGAACCCCGAGCGCTGACGTGGCGACGGCCTGAGACCGTCCGTCCTCCACAGGACTCCCCGACGACGACTCACCGTCCGGGACTGTGGAATCTCGCGGCGGGACCCGACCCGCGCGACACAATCGCGGAATGACCGTGATGCTTCGCCTCGATCCCACCCGTACCCCGCTGTGGCGCGACGCGACCACGATGCAGCTCGGTGAACACGCTCAGACGAGGTTGACGGATGTCTCACCCTGGCAAGAGCGCCTGCTGTTCGAACTCGCACGGGGTCTGCCCGAGTCGGGTCTCGACGTCTGGGCGGAGCTCAAGCGGGTCCACCCGCGAGAGGTCCGCGCCTTCCTCGCGCGTCTGGGAGACGCGCTGACGCGCACCGACCTCGAGAGCCGGAGCACGCCGACGGGCATCCTGATCGAGGCACCGCGAGGCGGCTCGAACGATCCGGTCGTCGTCGCCATGAGCATGGCGCTGGAAGCATCCGCGTACCCGGTCACGATCATCGAAGAAGCGGACCCGGGCGAACACGATCGCGCCGCGGCCGAGGCATCCGGTGCGGATCTCGTCGTCCTTCTCGCCCGACACGTCCTCGACCCACGGCGAGCGGCGCCATACCTGCGCGCGGATCGCGTTCACCTGCCGGTTCTGATCGGCGGTGCCGGGATCGTCATCGGCCCCCTCATCGTGCCGGGTGTGACCGCCTGCATCACCTGCCTGCATCTCGAGCGCCGCGACGCCGACCGCGCGTGGCCGATGCTCGCCCTTCAGTTGCTCGCGGCCGGCGCACCCGCACCCGCGCCCGAACTCGTCCACGAGAGCGCGGCCGCACTGGTCCGACTCCTCGCGGATCCCGGCGCAACGGAGGGATACTCGGTGACACTCACCGCGGGGGGCGAGCGCCGGCAGATGACGCACCGGCCGCACGATGAGTGCGGATGCCGAGCTCCTGAAGGAAACGCGACGGCTCCCGCTCAGCTCTCCCGTTCCCGGCAGACCACGACAGCGAGACGGACCGCCGTGCCCGCGTGATCGCGACATACAGCAATCGGCGCTCCTCGTCGATCTGCTCGAGCCCGCGCGCGTACGAGATCGGCAGCAACCCCTCCGACAGCCCGATCACGTGCACGTGGTCCCACTCGAGGCCCTTGGCCGCGTGAATCGTCGCGAGCGTCACCGTGCGCAGCCCCGGATCGTGCTGATCACGGGCTCGCGCCTGCAGGTCATCCGTGAAGGCGCGCAGCGTCGTCCCCGGCGGCGCGGCCTCGGCCAGGCGCAGCAGCGTCGCACGTGCCTCCCACGCGTCGCGCAGCGCACCGCCGGCCGGGGGCGGAGTCTCGGTGTAGCCACGGGAGCGCAGCAGGTCGCGAACGACGGGCACGAGATCACCGGAACCCCCCGCCACGGACTCTCCGCGCAGAACCAGCACGGCATCGCGCACCTCGGGCAGCTCGAAGAACCGTTTGCCGCCGAGTACCGTCGCGGCGATGTCGTGGGCGGCGAGCGCGCGCTGCAGGGCCGCCGATTGGGAGTGCGCCCGGTAGAGCACGGCGAATCCCTCGGCGGTCTCGCCCGCGTCGAGACGCCGTTTGATGTTCCGCGCGACCGCCGTCGCCTCGGCATCGTCGTCGGCATGCATGGCGGTCGTCGCCGCCGGCCGTGCCGCACTGTCCGGTGTGTTCGG
>CAYZEL010000026.1:0-16122 GCA_964477515.1 uncultured Microbacterium sp. | reverse complement strand
GGACGACCCCGCATCAACGCATTGGCGGTCGCGAGGACGGGCGGCTCGGAGCGGTAGTTCCGCTCGAGTCGCACCATCAGGGCACCGGGGTGGTGGCGCTCGAAATCGAGCAGGAATCGCGGATCGGCTCCGGCGAAGGAGTAGATCGTCTGGCTCGCGTCACCGACGACGCACAGGTCGTTGCGCTCGCCCAGCCAGAGTTCGAGCAGCCGTTCTTGGAGCGGCGAGACATCCTGATACTCGTCGACCGTGAAGTGCCGGTACTGCTCACGCACCGCTCGCGCGACGCGCGGCTCGGACTCGATCATTCCCGCGCAGGCGAGCAGGATGTCTTCGAAATCGAGTTGCCGTCGCTCGTCCTTGAGCTTCTCGTAGGCCTCGTGCAGCGCAACGACGGCGTCGGGACTGAGGCGCCCGAGACCCGGGCGCCCCGCGCGCGCGTAGTCCTCGATCGTACGGAGCGTGACCTTGCGCCACTCGATCTCGGACGCCACGTCGCGCAGTGTCGCCCCGTCGAGAGTGAGACGGAGCCCGCTCGCCGCGTCCGCAAGCGCGCGCACCTTGTTCGAGAGGACGGGCGGCGCAGACTCGCCCCCCGCGACGGTGGGCCAGAAGTAGTTCAGCTGCGCGAGCGCGGCCGCGTGGAACGTGCGCGCGGAGACGCCCTCGATGCCGAGCGCGCGCAGACGTCCGCGCATCTCGCCCGCCGCGCGCGTCGTGAACGTGACGGCCATGACGCGCGAGGGCGAGTACATCCCGCTGTCGACGCCGTAGGCGATGCGGTGCGTGATCACGCGCGTCTTACCCGAACCCGCCCCCGCGAGAACGCAAACCGGTCCGCGAACCGCGAGGACCGCCTCGCGCTGGTGCTCGTCGAGGTCCTGCAGGGCGCGCTCGGTTCCCTCGGTGACGTCTGTCATCGAGCCGTGACCCGTTCGAGCCAGCGTTCGATGAGTCCGCGCGAGATCGAGGACGCCCCGGGCAGAACCACGTCGCCTTCACCGGCAAGCGCCCGCGCGATCTCGTCCGGCTCGAACCAGCGCACATCGATGATCTCGGAGCCATCGGGTCGGGCTGCCGCCGAGTCGTCGGTCGAAGCGAGGTATCCGAGCATCAACGAGCGCGGGTACGGCCAGGCCTGGGAGCCCACGTACTCGAGTGCCGAGATCCGCACGCCGGACTCTTCCTCGATCTCGCGCACGAGGGATTCCTCGGCCGACTCCCCCGCCTCGACGAACCCCGCGAAGCACGAGTAGCGCCCGGCCGGCCACGCCGCGTTCGAGCCCAGCAGCAGGCGCTGGCCGTCGGTCACCGCGACGATCACCGCCGGATCCGTGCGGGGGAAGTGTTCGCGCCCGCACGCCGGGCAGTACCGCGACCATCCGGCGTTCCGCAGCTCTGTGCGCGTGCCGCACGCGGGACAGAACGGGGCATCCCGGATCCAGCGGGCCAGGGACAGAGCCTCGACGAAGAACGCTCCGCTCTCGGGGTCCAGGGTGCCGCCGACGTCACGCAGTTCCGCCCAGCCGCCCTCCGGGTCGAACGGCGCGGCATCCGCCTCCTCGTCATCGATCAGCGCGAGCAGCACGGGGCCGAGCGCGTCGCGGCCGAGGAAGGCGACGATCATGGCGGGCTCGAGCGTCGCGGCCGGGATCAGCACGAGCGCGCGGGATGCATCCAAGGGTGCGCGACCCCGGCGCAGCACGAGAACGCGCGCTCCGGGCTCGGCGGCGAGCACGGTCAGGGCATCCGCGGGATCACGATCGGCGGCCGATCGGTCGATCGGAGAGACCGGGGGCGTGATCGCCCTGGGCAAGCCCGGGACCGTCATGGATGACCTCTTTCGCGGGCGTGGCGCGGGTAGTGCGTGCGAGGACCGACCTACCCTGGGGGCATGACTGGCTCCCCTCTCACTTTAGCCGCGTCGGTGAGCGCAGCCCTGCCCGAGGCCGCGGTCGTCTCGGCGGCGGCCCTCTCGACCGGCGAGGGCGGCCGTTACGACAGCGCCGTCGTCGGACTGGACGACGGATCGTACGTCGTCGTGCGCGCGCCGGTGGATGCTTCGGCCGCCAGCGACCTCGCGACCGAGGCTCTCGCCCTGCGCGCCCTCACCCCGGGCGCCCGCGCCCTGCTGCCGTTCACCGCACCCCGTCCACTCGGCGATGTCGCACTCCCCGAGGGCCGTGCCCTGCTCACCGACATGGTTCCGGGATACCGCGTCGAGGCGGGCGACCTGCCCGCGGGCCCCGGCGCCGCAACCTCGATCGGCATCGCGCTCGCGGCCCTCCATGCGCTCCCCGCGTCCGTCGTTCGCGCCGAGGGGCTACCGGTCAAGTCCGCGGAAGAGGTGCGCGAGGCCGTCGTCGCGCTCGTCGAACGCGCCGCATCGACGCGCCGGCTCCCCGTCGCGCTCGCCACACGCTGGCGCCGCGCCGCCGAGGACGAGGCGCTCTGGCGATTCGAACCGTGCGTCGTACTCGGCGACGCGGTCGCTGCCTCGTTCCGCTTCGAGGATCGCGACGGAATCCCGACCGTTTCCGGCGTGCTGGGCTGGAGCCGCTTCAGTGTGGGCGACCCGGCCGTCGACCTGCAGTGGCTGGCCGCGGCACCCGACGCCGCCGACGACGTGTACGCCGCGTACGTCTCCGCCGCGCACCGCTCTCCCGACCCCGACCTGCGCACCCGTGCCCGGCTCTACGCCGAACTGGAGTTCGCGAAGTGGCTGCTCCACGGCCATGAACAGCGCCGCGAGGATGTCGTGGACGACGCGGTTGCTCTCCTCGACGCGCTGGTCGACGGGCTCGGGGATGCCGCGACGCGCCTCGATCCCGTCGCCGTCGTGGGTGTCGACGATGCGATCGCGGTGCTCGCCGATACGCCCGTCACCAGGGCGGGCGCCGAGGACGACGGAAGCACCTCGATGCAGACCGACGCGTACGACCCCGCGATGGTTTCACTGTTCGTCGCCGCTGCCCGGGCGCACGAGACCGGCGATATCGATGCGAGGTCAGCTGCGACCGAGCACGCGGATGGCGCATCCCGTCGAGATGCTCCCCCACTGCCGGATTCCTCGGCCGCTTCGGCCACCGAGATGGAGACCGCACCCATCGACGTGAGCGGCTGGGGCGACCTACGTCACGATGTCGATTCGACGGACCCGGATGACCCCGCGGAAGCGGTGGCGTCGGCGGGCTCGGTCTCGGGCGCTGCGCCGGAGGCGGATGTCCCCGACGAAGAGATCGAGGCGGCGCGGGCCTCGCGTGCCGCATTCCAGCGCTGGGCGAGGTCGGCCTCCGAGTAGACGCGGTCTCCGCGCAGGATCAGATCGTCGCCCACGTAGTACAGGACGACGTCGATCTGCTCGAGAGGTACCCCCCGCGCCTTGTGGTATGCCAGGCGATAGAGGGCGAGCTGCAGCATCCGTTCTTCCCGCTCCGCGGGCGAGCGTGGCGGACGACCCGTCTTCCAGTCGACGATCTCGATACGTCCGTCGCGATCGTCCCGGCGATACACGGCGTCGAGCTTGCAGATGACCACGCGACCCGGCCCGTCCGCCTCGGGAAGGGCGAAGTCGATCTCGGTCTCGACCTCGAGCGGCCGCAGCGGAGCCCACTCGGATCGCTCGAAGTTCGCGCGCAGGCGTTCGAGGTCGGCCGCATCCTCGACGGAGGCTTCGGAGTCGGTCGGATCGTCGTCCCGTTCCCACAGCGCGTCGTCCATCGAGGCTCCGGCGCCGCTGCGCCCCGACCGGTGTTCGACCCAGGAGTGGAACAGCGTGCCCAGGCGCGTCTGCCGGTACGGTCGCTCCGGCATGGGCCGCGCGATGGCCGCGACGGTGCCCGTGTAGTCGGTGACGAAATCCTTGAAGCGCGAGGCGGGGATGCGCGTCGGTGCGGCGTGTCGGGGGCCCTGCGCACGCGCGTCACGCTCGGCGAGCAGACGGGCCAGCAGCTCATCGGGTTCGGGATCGGCCCGTACCGCCGCGTTCTCGACGCTCGCCGCCGCGGCGCGGACGATCGGCCCGCGCGCACCGAGGGGGTCGAGCGGCCACGAGAGCACCTGCCCGCCCCTCTCGAGATACGGGTTGTCGCCCGGGTCCGCGGGCTCGATCGGCGGCATACCGAGCGCCTCGACCATCTCGGCGAGGTAGGGGCTCGGGTCGCGGGGCTTGCTCTGCCCACCCCACTGCGACCCCGTCAACAGCAGGTCCGAGCGGGCTCGGGTCACCGCGACGTAGGCCAACCGCCGCTCCTCGGCCTTCTGGTGGTCGCGCACCCCGTCCCGATACGCCGTGATGGCCTTGCGCAGCGCGGCACGGTCGGGGTCCGCACCCGGATGCCAGTCGAGCACCGGCAGCGCGTCGCGGTCACCGCGGAAGGCGTAGGGCAGAACACCGAATCCGAGCCATCCGGTCACCGAACGCGGGGCCTTGGGCAGTTCGTCCTGCACGAGCCGCACGACGGCCACCGCATCCCACTCCAACCCCTTCGAACCGTGGACGGTGAGCAGCTGCACGACGCCGGGCTGGGGCGGCTCGGGACGCGGCATGAGCTCATCGGTCTCTTCCGCGTGATCGAGCCAGGCAAGCAGGCTGCCGATCGAGCCGCGCTCGTCGGCGGTCAGGAAGGCGCGCACCTCGTCGAGGAAGGCCCGCAGTTGAGCTGACGCGACGCGCGCCGGGCCTCGCGTCTCGTTCGCGGCGAGCTCGATGTCGAGGCGTAGCTCGAGCTCGATCGTGCGGATCAGGTCGGGGATCGGCTGAGCCACCGCGCGCCGCAGCCGTCCGAGCATCTCCCCCGCCTCGCGCAGACGAGCTCGGCCGTCGGGGGTGATGTCGGCGATGAGGCGGTAGTCGTCGCGCACGGTGCGGACGAACTCGAGGGCGTCGACCAACGAGGGCTGCTCGTCCGCACCGGCCGAACCGCGCACGCGCGCGGCCAGCTCGGCGGGGAGCGGCACGAGCGAGCCGTCGCGCTTCGCGAGCGCGTCCGCCAGTGCGTGCAGCGCCGCGAGGTCGGCCACACCGATCGCGAAGCGCGGCCCCGACAGCAACCGGATCAACGACGACCCTTGCGACGGATCGTGCACCACCCGCAGCGCAGCGACGACATCGACAACCTCGGGCGTCGTCAACAGGCCGCCGAGCCCCAGGATGCGGTGCGGCACGTCGTGCCGCGCCAGTGCCTCGGCGAACGCGTTCATGTGACGTTTGGTGCGGAACAGCACGGCTCCCGAGTGGGGGCGCGGCGCGGCGGAGTCCGCCTGTGCTGCATCATGGTGGGCGCGGACGTCGACGAACCAGCGTGCGACCGCATCGGCCTCGTCGTCGATCGTCTTCTCGAAGCGGCACTGGACGCGCCCCGGGGCCGCACCGGGTCGTGCCCCCAGAGCGCCCACCGGAACCCCGCGGTGCTCCGCGCCCGCGACGAGCCGGTTCGCGGCGGTCAGGATGCTCAGGTCGTTGCGCCAGCTGACCATCAGGCTGAATCGACCGCACGCGGCACGGTGCGCGAAGGCACCCGGAAAAGCGCCCAGGTTGTCGGCGGATGCCCCGCGCCAACCGTAGATCGACTGGTTGGGGTCGCCCACGGCCATGACCGCCGATTCGCGGAAGACCTCGGCGAGCAGGCGCGTCTGGATCACGGACGTGTCTTGATACTCGTCGAGCAGCACGACGCGGTACTGCTCACGGAGTTGCTCGGCGACCTCAGGTGCACGCTCGATGATCTCGAGCGCCCCGGCGACCTGATCGGCGAAGTCGAGCGTGTCCTCGGCGCGCTTACGGGTGGCGTAGTCGTCGACCAGACCCGCGAGCACGGGAAGTCCGCTCATCGCCGCGTGGAACTTCTCGATGTCGCCGGGGCTCGCCAGCGCGGGGTTCGTCAGGGGTTCGAGCGCCGCGGCCCACTCCTCGCCGAAGCGCGCCACGCTCTCGGCGTCGACGCGGTTGTCGAGCAGTTCGCCCGCGAGCCGGTGCACGGCATCGACGACGCTGGCGAAGGCCTCACCCCGCTCGGACAGACGCTCGTCCTCGGATGCCACGACGACACGCCGCGCGAGCAACCAGGATCCGGACTGGCTCATGAGCGCTGCATCCGGGTCGCGGCCGATCCGCGGGCCGTGCTCGCGCACGATCGCGTCGGCGAACGCGTTGTAGGTCGAGACGCGGGGGCGCGAAAGCAGGGACTCGCCCGCCGCATCCTCTTCCGGCGGAACCGCGCCGAGCGCCTCGGCGAGACCGTCGACGAAAGCCACCAGTTCGGCGCGGCGCGCACGCGGGGGCAGGGCACCCGCCCGCCCCCAGAACGCCGCGAGGGTGCCGTCCGCCGCGAGGGCGTCGAGGTGCGGCAGCAGCCCGCGCCGGGCGAACTCGTCGATACCCGCGAGCCGCTGATCGATCCGCTCGGCCAGCTCGCCCGCGGCCTTGCGGGTGAAGGTCAGCCCGAGCACCTCGTCGCGGCGCACGTGCCCGTTCGCGACGAGCCACACGACCCGTCCCGACATCGTCTCGGTCTTGCCGCTGCCCGCCCCCGCGACGACCAGGGCCGGCGCGGGCGGCGCCTCGATGACCGCGCGCTGGTCGGGGGTGGGGCTCGGCAGACCCAGTGCCGCCGAGATGACGGGCGCAGAGAGGCGCAGTCCGCCCGGCCAAGCCGCGACGGGCGGCACGGAGACATCCGGGGCGGTACCCCCGGTGGTCGCGGTGTGGGCGGACACGGCGGTCGGCGGTGTGGAGTTCACGACGCCGACACCGCTTTGATCGTGTGGATCCGACAGACGGCGAAGCGATCGGTCGTGCAGTGCGTGTCGAGGTTCGCATCGAACCGGTCGGACGACATCCCCTCGGCCACGTCGATGATCGTTCGCAGGAACGACGTTCGCCGCGCGGCATCCATCGGGGCCTGGCGCGCGAGTCGGTAGTGCGTGTTCTTGAGCGTCTTCGAGAGGACGAGCAACCGCGCGCCGGCGTTCGCGGCGGGATCGGCGCCGGGCAGCAACCCTTCCAGCAGGGCGAGTTGGTAGGCCGCGAGTTGCGCATCATCGGCGACCTTCTCGTCGGTGAGCTTGTCTTCCGAACGGCCGGTCTTCAAGTCGACCACGACGACACGCTCGGCGGCGCCCTCCTCTTCCGACGGGTCGAGAGCTTCACCGCGTCCCGAGGGATAGACCTCGATGCGGTCGACCGACCCGCTCAGCAGGGCGAGTCTGCGACCCTCGGGCGGACCATCGCCCGCCCCACCGCCGCGCTCCGCTTCCTGTTCCCCGTCCCGGATGGCCCAGACATCCGGCGCCGAGTCCACTCCATCCGCACCGCCGGCGACGGAATCCATATCGATCGCGAGCCGGAAGCGTGACTCCGCCCCCACGGCGCGGCCCTCTTCGCGGTGGAACCGCTCGAGGTACGCGTGCAGCCGATCGACCAGCAGCCCCGCCCACGCGTGCTCCTTGCGGGCCATCCAGGGCGCCTCGAAATCGAGTTCGCCCCAGCGCCCGTCCACGACCGCCTGCAGGGCGTCTCGATCGCCGCTCGGCACCTCTTCCATGGCCGCGTGCAGGATCGTCCCGACCCCCGCCGACCAGGATCGGGTATCCCCGCCGAGGGCGCGGATCGCCCAGTCCAGTCCGCAGGCGTCGAACGCGTCGAGCTTGGAGGGCGAAACGTGCACGGGCGATCGCGCCGGGTTACGCAGGGGACCGTGCGAGGATGCCTCGGCCATCCCGTACCACTGATGGGGCGCCGCGCCGGGCACGCCGGCCCGCGCGAGCACCACGAGCTGCCCCGCCGCGTGCGCGCGCACCGGCGCCGGGGCGACCGGGGTCGTCAGTGCTCGCCGGTGCTGCGCGACGAGTCCGCGCAGGGTGAGCGGATGCTCCACCGCACCGGTCGGATCGTCGCTCTCGTCTGGTTCGGGAAAGAAGCTCAGCAGCGGGCTGGGCCCGCGATCGTCGTCATCGACGGCCGTGACGGCGAGCCGCGTACGAGCGCGGGAAACGGCTCGGACCAGCAGGCGCAACTCGTCGTGGAGCGCCGCGCGCCGACGGTCGAGCGATCCCGCGTCGTCGGGTTCGGCGGGCGTCCCGATCGAGGGACTCCGCGCGTCACCCGATGCGTCCGTTCCCCCGATGTGGGCCGGGCCACCGATCTCACCGAGCCGCCACGTATCGAGGAGACCTCCCCGCAGGCGCAGATTCGGCCATACGCCGTCCTGCACACCCGCGATCACGATGCCCTCGAACTGCGTGCCGAGCGCGGCGGCGGGCGTCAGCAGCGAAACCGTCTCGGCGACATCGGGCGAGGTCAGCATGTCTTCGGGGACCTCGCTGTCGACCATGCGCCGCAAGAACGCTTCCGGCGCCTCGTCCGGTGACGTCTCGACGAATCGCTTCGCCGCGTCGAAGAGCGCGACCAGAGCGTCGAGGGCATGGCCGCTCTCCGCCGAGAGCGTTCCCGGCGTCGTGGCCAGTTCGTGCCACACACGGGCCAGGGGGCGACCCCCGCCGTCCCGCGCACGGTCCCACGCGATCCACAACAGATCGTGCACCGTGGCTCCGCGCTGCGCGTCGTCGTGCAGCACGCGCAGCGTCGTGGCGAGCCGTTCGGCCGCCCGTGCCTCGGGCGTGTCGAGCAGTGCGAGATCGAGCGGGTTCGCCATGGCCTCGCGCAGCAGCTCGCGGGCGGGACGAGTGCCCCCGTCGGCGAGTTCGGCGTGGCGCAGACGCGCCCGGAGGCGCCGCAGCCCCACCGCGTCCAGTCCACCGAATGGCGAGAGCAGCGCGGCGGACAGGGCTTCGGAATCGCGGATGTCCGGGGCGCTCATCCCGAGTCGCACGAGTTGAACGAGGTCGCGCACGACGCCCTCGCTGCCGAGCGGCCTCGGCAGGCTGGACGAACGCGTGGGCACCTCGCGCGCGGCCAGCTCGGCCTCGAGCTCGCCGACCTGGCGGGTGTCGTGGGCGATCACGGCGAGCGCCGACCACGGGATCTCGTCGACGATGTGCCACTCGCGCAGGACCCGCGCGATGCGGTCGATCTCTTCGTGCGGCGAGGGGGCGATGATCGTGCTGACCCGGGGGTCGGGCGGCAGCTCGGGCCCGGGCGCTCGGCGATGTTCGACGCGTCCGGATGCCCCGATCGCGGTCGTCACCTCCCGCGCTATCCGCGCCAGCGCGGGCGTCGACCGGTGCTGATCGTCGAGCACGTGCAGAGCGCCGAGGGCGTCGCAGAGCCGCGCGAACAACTCGGGCGAGGCACCGCGGAACGACCCGGAGCCGATGTCGGGATCGCCGAAGGCCAGCACCGCCACCCCGCGGGCCCGGAGTCCGCGCAGCATCGCCATCCCCCCGCGCGTGAGCTCCTGTGCGTCGTCGACGAGCACGGAGCGCAATCGGGCGGGGGGTCCGAGCAGCGCCTCGCCGGCCGCCCCCGTGGGCGCCGTCGCGAGGATCGCCGCGGCTTCGCGCAGCAGTTCGGCGGGATCGCGATGCTCAGCACGCATCGCGGCCACCGTGAAGCGGTAGTCGGTCAAGAACTCCGCGGCGCCCACCCAGGCGTCGCGCCCGAGGCGGCGACCCGCGGACGCCAGCTCGACGGGTCCGATGCCGCGTTCGGTGCACTCGGCGAGCAGCGCCCGCAGCTCGGCGCGAAAGGTGCGGGAAGCCCGGACGGCCGGACCGAGCGTCGCCGGCCACCGCGAGACCCCGCGTTCGGCATCCCGTTCGTCACCCGCGAGCAGTTCGGCGATGATGCGGTCCTGGTCGGGTGCCGTCAGCAGGCGCGGTGGCTCGCCGCCGCTCTGCACGGACACGGCGCGCACCAGCTGGAACGCGAAGGAGGCCATCGAGCGGGCCAGCGGCCCCGGGGTCGCAACCCCGCCCACCAGCGCGAGCCGGTCGCGCAGTGCCGTAGCCGTCTGACGGGTGGGCGTCAGGACGAGCACCTCGTCCACTCCCCACCCGTCGCGGTCCCCCGCGGTCAACAATCGCGCCACGCGCGCCACGAGTGCCTCGGTCTTGCCCGTGCCCGGTCCGCCGATCACGACGCCCGAGGCATCCGTCGGCAGCAGGACGACGTCGGCCTGTGCTGCGTCGAGACCGTCCACCCAGCCGCTGCCCCTACTCATCCCCCCACGCTAACGCGGCCCCCGGACACCGCCATCCGGGCACACGCACGCCGATGCGTTCGCCCTCAGCGTGACCGACCCGGGCAGCCCCCACCAACCCGTGTCGTAGAGTTTCAGAGCAGTCGGGCGTCGTGCCCGAAGAGCAGAGAGGCAGTCACCCGTGGAGATTCGCATCGGCATCGCCAACACCGGCCGTGAGCTGAACTTCGAGACGTCCGAGTCCGCCGAGACCGTCCGCGCCTCCGTCGCCAAGGCCCTCGACGCATCCGCTTCGCACGTCTCGTTCACCGATTCCAAGGGCAACTCGTACATCGTCCCGACGTCCGCACTGGCGTATGTCGAGCTCGGCACCGAAGAGGCGCGCCGCATCGGCTTCGTCGGCTGACATGCTGATCGTCCTCGCGCTGGTCGCCGCGGTCGCGATCGGGATGGCGCTGCACTTCGCCCTCCCGTTGCGCTCCACGCGGGGTGTCGCACTCGGCCCCCTCCTGGACGCGGCGATCGCCGCGGTGATCTACACGAGCCTGACCTGGCTCGGCCTCGCCGAGAGCAACCCCTGGCTGTGGGTCGCGTCGATCGCCATCCCCGCGGTCGTGACCGGTGTGGTGCTCGTCGTGGTGTCGCGCGCCCGTGCCGCGCACGACGAGCGCGAGCGGATCCGCCTCAAGCTCGTCTGAGCCACGGAGCACCGCTCTGACGGGGCGACGCGGGGACCGCCGACCGCGTGTACCGTCCGCACGATCGTTCGAGTGACGCGCCGCGTTCGACCAACCCGCCGCGGCGTGTTGCGAGCGGATCGTGCGGACGGCACATCCTTCTCGCACACGAGGACGACGAGGCGTCGGGTGCACCGACGGCGTTCGGGCGCTCAGGCGCTCAGGCGTTCAGGCCGACGGCATCCATCCGTCGCGAGTGGGCCGCCATGAGCTCGGTGAAGACCGGTTCGACCTTCTCTTCGGCGGCACGATCCAGGCCGACGGATGTCGTGAGCGCCGCCCGCGCGACGAGCAGGGTGTCGCCGACCAGGCGTCGCCCCCACATCGACAGCAGCGAACGCCATTCCTCGTCGCTCGCGATCGTCTCCCCGATGATCTCCACGATCGCACCACGATCGTCATCGGCCTCGAGGATCACGGATACGCGTCGTCCGGTATCCCCGTACGTCGATGCGAGCGCGTGATAGAAGTCGTCGAGCAGACCCGCTGTCAGATGGACGCTCAACAGGGTCTCCATCGGGCGTTCGCCGTTCGTGACGCGACGAAAGGCATCGAGCTGCTCGCGGAAGGGCAGCATGACGGTCGTCGGGTCCTCGTTCCGCTCGCGGATGAGCGCGACGATCGCCTGATGCTTGGTCAGCGCGGCACCCGCGGCGCGCGACAGCGCCTCTTTCTGCGCCAACTCGGGGGTGGAAGTGATCAGCTGCGTCAACGTCTCGAAGTACCCGAGTTGGAGGTAGGCGGCCTGACCCAGGAAGGTCTGCACGTCGGGCGCGAGTTCGGAGAAGTCGACCCGGGTCGCGCCGGACGAGTCACCCCGGGATCGGAGGGTCAGCACGCGACGCGGCGTGCGCCGCCGGCGCAACCAATTGAACACGGGATCAGCCTAGCCGCGGGCGTGCGCGACCGTTGGGGTGGCGGAAGAGTCGCGCCGCGGAGGCTCGGGTAGGCTGGGACTCGTCCCGGCGTCGGATCGGGACCCCGCGCCTGTGGCTGAGTGAAGGGCGTGGATCACTCTTCTTCCCCTCCGGGGGCAAGTACCCAGGCAGCATCTCACTGCCGGACAGGCTCATACTGTGACGACCTTCGCCGAACTCGGTGTCGATCAAGACATCGTCGACGCTCTCGCTTCGAAGGGCATCGTGGATGCCTTCCCGATCCAGGAGCAGACGATCCCGCTCGGACTTCCCGGTCAAGACATCATCGGGCAGGCCAAGACCGGCACCGGTAAGACCTTCGGCTTCGGCATCCCCGTCGTCCAGCGTCTGGGACTCGACCCCTCACCGGGCGTGAAGGCCCTCATCGTCGTCCCGACGCGCGAGTTGGCCGTCCAGGTCTATGAAGACATGGACATGCTCACCTCGAACCGCTCCACGAGCGTCGTCGCGATCTACGGCGGTAAGGCGTACGAGGGTCAGATCGACCAGCTGAAGGCCGGCGCGCAGATCGTCGTCGGAACCCCGGGTCGCCTGATCGACCTCAACAACCAGCGTCTGCTCGACCTCTCGAACGCGACCGAGGTCGTGCTCGACGAGGCCGACAAGATGCTGGATCTCGGCTTCCTGCCCGACATCGAGAAGATCATCACCAAGGTCTCGCAGATCCGCCACACGCAGCTGTTCTCGGCCACGATGCCCGGGCCGATCGTCGCGCTCGCACGTCGCTTCATGACGAACCCGATCCACATCCGCGCGACCGACCCCGACGAGGGGCTGACGCAGGCGAACATCAAGCACCTCGTCTACCGCGCGCACTCGCTCGACAAGGACGAGGTCATCGCCCGCATCCTGCAGGCCGACGGCCGCGGCAAGACCGTGATCTTCACGCGCACCAAGCGTGCCGCGCAGCGTCTGTCGGACGAGCTCGGCGACCGCGGCTTCAACACCGCCTCGGTGCACGGCGACATGAGCCAGGAGGCGCGCGAGCGTTCCATGGCCGCGTTCAAGGCCGGCAAGAAGGATGTCTTGATCGCGACGGACGTCGCCGCGCGCGGCATCGACGTCGACGACGTCACCCACGTGATCAATCACACGATCCCCGACGACGAGAAGACGTACCTGCACCGCGCCGGTCGCACGGGTCGCGCCGGCAAGACGGGCATCGCGGTGACGTTCGTCGACTGGGACGACCTGCACAAGTGGGCGCTCATCAACCGCGCCCTGGAGTTCGGCCAGCCCGAGCCGACCGAGACGTACTCGTCCAGCCCGCACCTGTACACGGACCTCGACATCCCCGCGGGAACGAAGGGTCGTCTCTCGACGGCACCGCGCACGGCGGCCGTCAAGACGCAGGAGCCCGCGCGTGAGCGTTCCGGTGCGCCAGCGGGCGACCGCCCGCGCCGTTCACGCTCTCGCTCGCGTTCGGGTGGGAGCGGCGAGGGAACGTCCGCGGCGTCGGTGACCGTTCCCGCCGAGGGCTCCGATCCCGGTTCCGAGGCCGCTCGCCCCGAGGGCCGCGGAACGCACGATGGCGGCGGCAGCGAGCACCACGACGGTCGCCCCGCGCCCTCGCGTCGCCGCCGTCGCCGCCGCTCGGGTGGCTCGTCCGGAGCTCCGACGGCCCCCACCGCGTAACCCGCGTGCGTCACTGACGGCGCACGGGTTTCGCCGATCGGAACCGATCGAGCCCCGTGAGATGGCCTCACCCGCTATCTTGAGCGGTGGCGCCCGCAGGCGTCGATCATCCGATTGAAAGGCACACCCGTGCGCATCTTCACCGAGGCCGTCACGACGTCCGGCTACCAGTACCAGGGCTTCTGGGGTTCCTTCTGGGACCTCATCTGGTGGTTCCTGGCCATCTTCATCTTCTTCGCCTACCTGATGGTCCTGTTCTCGATCATCACCGACCTGTTCCGCGACCACAAGCTCAGCGGGTGGTGGAAGGCCGTCTGGATCATCGTCCTTCTGGTCACCAACTGGCTCGGCGCGCTGATCTATCTCATCGTCCGCGGTCGCGGCATGGGCGAGCGCAGCCGCGCGCAGGCACAGGAGTTCCAGCGCGCGCAGCAGGACTACATCAAGCAGGCCGCCGGAACGAGCCCCGCCGACGAGATCGCCAAGGCGAAGACCCTCCTCGACGCCGGCACGATCACCCAGGCAGAGTACGACCAGATCAAGTCCAAGGCGCTTTCCTGAGTCGTCCGGTCTGATCGCGAGCGGTCCCCGTCCTTCTGCGGATGGGGGCCGCTTCGTCGTTTCCCGGGCGCCGCGCACCTCGGCGAGCCGACCGGGCGGACACGGCGGGCGTCAGGGGTAGACGGGCGCGATGCCGGAGCCGAGCGCGATGATGCGCTCGACCATCTCGTCCGAGGTCGTGTTCTCGCCCGGCAGGTTCGGCTTGCCGAGGCCGTGGTAGTCGCTCGAACCGGTCACGATCAGCTCCCGCCGCGCAACGATCCCCCGCAACACCTCGATGCCCGCGGGGGTGTTCTCGCGGTGGTCGAGCTCGAAGCCCGCCAACCCCGCATCGATCAGCCCGTCGAGATACGGAACCGGCATCATCCGTCCCCGACCGGCCGTGGTGGGATGCGCGACGATCGGCACCCCTCCGGCGGCGACGACCAGTCGCACGGCCGTCAGCGGGTCGGGAGCATAGTGCGGTTCGTAGTAACCCTCGCGCGGATGGAGGATGCCCGCGAACGCCTCGGACCGGTCGATGGCGAAGCCGCGCGCGACGAGTGCGTCGGCGATGTGGGGACGCCCCACCGTCGCGCCATCGGATGTCTGGGCGACGACGTCGGCCCACGACAGGTCGTAGTCGCGCGAGATGTTGCGGACGATCCGTTCTGCCCGACCCATCCGGTCATCGCGGATACGTTCCATCTCGGCCCGCAGGGCGGGGTTGTCGGGATCGAACAGGTAGGCGAGCAGGTGGACGCTCCGCCATTCGTGTTTGGCGCTCAACTCCATGCCCGGGAGCAGCGTCATGCCGAGCGACGTGGTGGCCTCGGCGGCTTCCGCCCACCCGGCCGTCGTGTCGTGGTCGGTCAGCGAGATCGTACGGAGACCGTAGCGGTGCGCCGCGCGCACGACGGTCTCGGGCGGTTCGGTGCCGTCGGATCGCAGCGAGTGCAGGTGCAGGTCGCTCGGCCCCTCGAATCGCCGCCCGACGTGCCGCTGCCCACTCACCCCCCGAGCGTACCCCCGGCCGGTTCCCGGCGGACCGGCGCCTCTCGACGCCACGGGATAGTCGCGTCCGTCGTTCTCCCAGCCACGACTCCTAGAGTCAAGAGGTGCTGCGCGTGCTCGGGATACTCATCGCCGTGCTGTTCGCGATCGCGACAGCCGTGCTGACGTGGCCGTCCTTCTTCCGGGTCGAACAGACGTTCCCGATCGCGCAGATCCTGGCCTTCCGCTCCCTCGTCGCCGTCGCCTTCGCCGTCGCCGCCATCCTGATGCTGCTCCTCGCGATCGCAGCCCCGCTTGCCGGTTTCGCCCTGTCGATGGCCCTGGTCGCCGTGATCGGGACGCTCGGCAACGGCGCGATCGTCGTGACGCGCGGCACGGGGACGACCGAGCTTCCGGCCGAGACGGCGACGAGTGTCCGCGTCATGACGTGGAACACGGCGGGAGAGGCGACCGATCCCGTATCCGTCGCGCAGACCGCCGTCGCCATGCAGGCGGACATCGTCTCGCTCCCCGAGACCACGATCGAAACCGGCGAACAGATCGCGATCGCCATGCGCGAGCTCGGACGGCCGATGTGGGCGCATCACGTCGAGTTCAGTACGGGCGTCGATACGTGGGATGCCCGGTCCACCACACTGCTGATCTCGCCCGAGCTCGGCGACTACTCCGTCATCGAGTCCTCGCAGGACGGCTCGAGCAACACGGCCGTCCTGCCGAGCGCCGTGGCGATGCCGGTCAACGGCGATGGACCGATCGTCGTCGCCGTGCACGCCGTTGCACCGCGGGAGGACGACATGGAGCACTGGCGCGCCGACCTCCGCTGGCTGGCCGACCAGTGCGCGACCGGCAACGTCATCATGGCCGGCGACTTCAACGCGACGATCGACCACATGGCACGGCTCGGGGTCGACGGCGGAACACTCGGGTACTGCCACGACGCGGCATCCGAATCCGGAAACGGCGGCGTCGGCACCTGGACCACCGACCTCCCGGCGCTCGCCGGCTCCCCGATCGACCACGTTCTGGCGACGCCGAACTGGAAGGCGACGGGCTCGATCGTGCTGCCCTCGCCCGACGGTTCCGGCAGCGACCACCGTCCCCTGGTCGTCCCGCCCGAGCCCCCCGGCCGAGCCCCGCCCGCCCCAGCCCCCCCCCCCC
>CAYZEL010000025.1:4040-19126 GCA_964477515.1 uncultured Microbacterium sp. | reverse complement strand
CGCCGGGAGCGTAGGGGCGCTTCTCGAGGAACTTGGCGGCCTTCGGGGTGAGGGCGATGCCGAGCGCGCGCGAGAGACGGGTCTTGCTGCGGGTCCGTGACTTAGTGGACACGTTTACCTTTCGTGACGTACGAACGTGGAGTACCCCGGCTCGCGCGCAGCGGACCGAGGGAAGTGAAGAGGGGTGTGCCAGGGGCGTCCGGCTACAGGACGACACCCGTCGCTTCTTCTCGCGCAGCCGCACGCTCGACAGAAACTTAGGCCAGCGAGAATCCTAGCACGTCAGTCCTGGGGGCCCAGGATTCGGCGGATCTTGTCGAGGCGTGTCCGGATGTCGCGTTCCGCTCCCCGAGCGGTCGGCTCGTAGTAGCGGACGCCGCGCAGGGGGTCGGGCAGGTACTGCTGCGTCGCCACGCCCACCTCGGTGTCGTGCGGATAGACGTAGCCCTTGCCGTGCCCGAGCTTCTTCGCTCCCGCGTAGTGCGCGTCGCGCAGGTGCAGCGGAACGGTCCCCGCGCGCCCACCGCGGACGTCGGCGATGGCCTTGTCGATCGCGAGGTAGGCCGCATTCGACTTGGCGGCGGTTGCGAGATAGGCGGTGGCCTCCGCCAGCGGAATGCGCCCCTCCGGCATTCCGATGAACTGCACCGCGTCCGCCGCGGCGACCGCCATCGGAAGCGCTTGCGGATCGGCCAGGCCGATGTCTTCCGCCGCCGAGATGATCAGGCGTCGCGCGATGAATCGCGGGTCTTCGCCCGCCTCGATCATGCGGGCGAGGTAGTGGAGCGAGGCATCCACATCCGAACCACGGATGGACTTGATGAACGCGCTGATCACGTCGTAGTGCTCGTCGCCTTGCCGGTCGTAGCGCAGCAGGGCACGATCGACGGCCTGAGCCACGAGGTCGTCCGTGATGACCGGGGCGAGTCGATCCCCCTCGTCGTCATGGCTCTCGTCGCCATCGTCATCGTCATCGCCGTCTTCGGCCGCAGCTCCCGCACCGACCATCGAGGCGGCCGCCTCGAGCGCTGTCAGGGCACGCCGTGCGTCGCCCGAAGAGAGACGCACGAGCGCCGCGCGGGCGGCGGGATCGACCGTCACCGTGCCCGCGAGACCGCGCGCATCCGTAACCGCCCTGTCGAGCAGCGAACCGAGCTCGTCGTCCGAGAGCGGCCGGAGGGTGAGCAGGAGCGAGCGCGAGAGCAGGGGTGACACGACCGAGAACGACGGGTTCTCGGTCGTCGCGGCGATCAGCACGACCCAGCCGTTCTCGACACCCGGCAGCAGCGCGTCCTGCTGCGCCTTGTTGAAGCGGTGGATCTCGTCGAGGAACAGGATCGTGGACGTCCCGTACAGATCTCGTTGCGTCAACGCCTCCTGCATGACCTCGCGAACGTCCTTCACCCCCGCCGTCACCGCCGACAGCTCGACGAAGCGACGCCCCGACGACCGCGCGATCGCCTGGGCGAGTGTCGTCTTGCCGGTGCCCGGGGGACCCCACAGGATGACCGATACCGCGCCGGTCGAAGCGCGGTTCGGGTCGGCCAGCGCCACGAGGGGCGAACCGGGGCGCAAGAGGTGTTCCTGCCCCGCGATCTCGTCGAGAGACGAGGGGCGCATGCGGACGGCAAGGGGCGTCGACCCCTGGAACAGCGCTTGCGTACCCGTCACCGCCCCAGGCTAGTCGGGGCCTCCCCCACTCGGTCCGCGCCGCAAGTCCCAGCCTCCCCGTGCACCCTCCCCGCTTCCCTCGCCCACCCACACCTCCCCGAGCGGTCGCGACATGCCGTTCCACACTGCGACCGCACGGCATGTTGCGTCCGTTCGCGGGTTTGGTCGGCCGGCGCGCCCCTGCGTAGAGTTCAGGCGATCGACCTCGGGAGTAGATGCATGGCCAGGCCAGACAGAGACCGCGCAGAGCGCGAGCGAGCACGCGTCTACCAGGCACGGTTGCAGCTGCGGGAATCCCAGATCCGACGCCGTCGTCGCGACACCGTCGTCGCATCCGTCGTCGGCGGCATCGCGATCCTCGCGGCGATCGCGGGGCAGTTCGCGTTCTACGGCATCGGGCCGGGCGCCCCCGTGCCCGAGGTCACGCCGTCGTCGACGCCCAGCGTGTCCTCCGATCCGATTCCCGGGCCGACGACCACCCCCTGATCGGATCGGGCCGTCGTACTAGGCTGGGGGAGTTTCCGCTCCCCACAGCAAGAGGTGCACCGTGTCCCCCGAGTCTGCTTCCACCCCTGACCTGGCGTGGGGCCGCGTCGACGACGACGGCACCGTCTCTGTCCGCGAGGTCTCTGCCGAGGATGGCACCGACACGTGGCGCGTCGTCGGGCAGTATCCCGACGGCACCCCCGATGAGGCGCTTGCATACTTCGCCCGGAAGTTCAGCGACCTGGCCGACAAGGTACGACTGCTCGAACAGCGCCAACGTGGCGGCGGGGCTTCGGCATCCGATCTCACCACGGCGGCGAAGCACCTGCGCTCCGAGATCGACGGAGCGTCGGCCGTCGGAAACCTCGCGAACCTGATGGGTCGCGTCGACACGCTGCTCGAGGCGCTGAGCGCCGCGACCGCCACCGAGGCCGCCGCGGCGAAGGAGGCCGTGAACGCGGCCGTCGTCGAACGCACCGAACTCGTCCTCAAGGCCGAAGCACTCGCCGCACGCGACCCCAAATCCGTGCAGTGGAAGCAGGCGACACAGGAGCTGAACGACCTGTTCGAGGCGTGGCAGGCGCACCAGCAGAACGGACCGCGTCTTCCCAAGCGCGAGTCGCAGGACCTCTGGAAGCGATTCCGCGACGCACGCGCCACGGTCGAGAAGCACCGCCGCGAGTTCTTCGCCGAGCTCGACGAGACGCACAAGGGCGCTCGCGACCGCAAGGCGCGCCTGGTCGAGCGCGCCGAGGCGCTCCTCCCCCAGGGCGAGGACGGCATCCCGCTGTATCGTGCCTTGCTCGACGAGTGGAAGGCCGCCGGTCGCGCCGGCAAGAAGGTCGACGACTCGCTCTGGGCCAAGTTCAAGGCGGCGGGCGATGCGCTGTACGCCACGCGCGCCGAGAAGGAAGCCGCCGAGGTCGCCGAGTCCGCACCGAAGATCGAGGCCAAGCAGGCCCTGCTCACCGAGGCGGCCGCGGTCGCCGACGAGCGCGACCTGACGGCGGCCCGCTCGCTCCTCGCGTCGATTCAGCGACGCTGGGACGAGATCGGGCGCGTGTCGCCGCGTGAGCGCGACCGCTCGCTCGACGACGGGATGCGCAAGATCGAGCAGGCCCTCAAGGCACGCGAAGAGGTCGACTGGAAGCGCAACAACCCCGAGACCAAGGCCCGCGCGGGCGACATGGCGCGCCAGCTCGCGGATGCGATCGACAAGCTCGAGGCCGAGCTCGCGGCCGCGACCGCCCAGGGCGATAACGCGGCCGTGAAGCGGATCGCGGCGGATCTCGAGACCCGCCGCGCCTGGCTCCAGGTCGTCGACGGCTAGACCTTCTCCACAGATGTGCCCACGTCATCCGTGGGCATGACGCGCGTGCGATTCAATCGATCTCATGCACTGGCCCCTGGTCTATCTGCCCGACGAGCGCCTCTCGACCGCCGAGCTGTCGGCCGCTCGTCTGGACGGGGATCTCGTCGAGATCGGCGAGGGATACATGCCGGCGGACGCCGTCGAGAGCACCGCGATGCGAGCCGCGTCCCTGAGGTCGATCTGCGGGGGTCGGCTCGTCGCGTGTTCGTGGAGCGCCGCGTGGGTGTACGGGGCACTCCGCGATCCGCCGTCGCGCCATGCCGTGATGCGGCGCGCTGCACATCGCGTCGGCAACCTGATCGATCGTCGGGCGACCTTCCACGACGTGGGCGTGGAAGACGACGACGTGACGGATGTCGCGGGTGTGTTGATCACGTCACCGCTCCGTACTCTGATCGACGTGGCGCGGCGCATCCGCGAACCCGAGCATCACGACCGGGCGATATCGGTCGTCGGTGGGTTGATCGAGCTCGGCCTGGTCGATCCGCGGGCCGCACTCGCACGAATCGACGATCACATTCGGCTGCCCGGTTCGAAGCAGGCACGCAGCGCACTGTTGCGGCATCTCCATTCGACGTCGGCCGACCGCATGGACGCCCGTGCGGACGCGAATACGCGCGCGTTCAGCCGGTCGTGACGCGATAGACGTCGTACACGGCGTCGATCCGTCGGACCGGGTTCGGGAGGCGGTCGGGGTGGACGATATCGCCCAGCTCGAACACGAACTGGCTGGGCGCGAGACGCTCGTTCGTGGTCGCGACCGTGGCGGAGAGGATGTTGACGTGGTGCTCGGTGAGGACGCGCGTGACGTCGGAGAGCAGTCCGGAACGGTCGAGCGCCTCGACCTGGATCTGCACCAGGAAGATGCCCTTGGTCGTGGGAGCCCACGAGACCTCGATCATCCGGTCAGGATCTGCGGTCAGCGCGTCGACGTTCGGGCAGTCGGTGCGGTGCACCGACACACCGCTCCCCCGGGTCACGAAGCCGACGATGTCATCACCCGGAACGGGCGTGCAGCACTTGGCGAGTTTGACCAGGATGTCGGCGGCACCACGCACGAGCACGCCCGTGTCGTTCGAGCGGGGCGTGCGGGGACGGCCCAGGTGCGGAAGCTCGACGGGCCCCGTCGACGTGTCCTCTTCCGTTGCGACGAGCGCGGTGACCTTCTCGATGACCGACTGCGTCGAGACATGACCCTCGCCGACTGCGGCGTACAGGGCCGAGACATCCTCGTAGCGCAGCTGATGCGCTACCTCGCCGAACGAATCCTGACTCATCAGGCGCTGCAGGGGCAGGTTCTGGCGCCGCATCGCGCGGGCGATCGCCTCCTTGCCCTGCTCGACGGCCTCTTCGCGCCGCTCCTTGGTGAACCATCCGCGGATCTTGTTGCGCGCGCGCGTGCTCTTGACGAAGCTCAGCCAGTCCTGGCTGGGTCCGGCGTCGGGATTCTTCGAGGTGAACACCTCGACGACGTCGCCAGACGACAGCGACGAGTCGAGCGGGACGAGGCGCCCGTTGACCTTCGCGCCCATCGTGCGGTGTCCGACCTCCGTGTGCACGGCGTACGCGAAGTCCACGGGCGTGGCCTCGGCGGGAAGCCCGATGACGCGCCCCTTCGGCGTGAAGACGTAGACCTCTTTCGCGCCGATCTCGTAGCGCAGCGAGTCCAGGAACTCGCCCGGGTCGGCGGTTTCGGCCTGCCAGTCAGAGATGTGCGCGAGCCACGCCATGTCGGCGTCCTGCGCCTTCGGATCGCTCTTGCCGCCGTTGACGCGCTCTTTGTACTTCCAGTGGGCCGCGACGCCGTACTCGGCCTGCTGGTGCATCTCGTTCGTGCGGATCTGGATCTCGACCGTGCGACCGCCGGGGCCGATGACGGTCGTGTGCAGCGACTGATAGAGGTTGAACTTGGGCGTCGCGATGTAGTCCTTGAACCGACCCGGGATGGGCGTCCAGCGCGCATGTATCGCGCCGAGCACGGCGTAACAGTCGCGCACGGTCGACACGAGCACCCGGATGCCGATCAGGTCGTAGATGTCGTCGAACTCGCGGCCGCGTACGACCATCTTCTGGTACACCGAGTACAGCTGCTTCGGTCGCCCCGCGACACGCCCGCGGATACGCAGCTCGCGCAGGTCTTCCTCGACCGAGCCGATGACGTTGGCGACATACTCCTCGCGCTGCGGAGTGCGCTGTTTGACCAGGCTCTCGATCTCGGCATAGAGCTTGGGGTGCAGGACCGCGAATGACAGGTCCTCGAGCTCTGCCTTGATGGCCTGGATGCCGAGTCGGTGCGCGAGCGGCGCATAGATCTCGAGGGTCTCGGTGGCCTTTTTGCGCGCCTTCTCGGGCGGGACGAAGCCCCACGTGCGCGCGTTGTGCAAGCGGTCCGCCAGCTTGATGACGAGCACGCGGATGTCCTTCGACATCGCGACGATCATCTTGCGGACGGTCTCGGCCTGAGCAGCGTCGCCGTACTTGACCTTGTCGAGCTTGGTGACGCCGTCGACGAGCATCGAGACCTCATCGCCGAAGTCGGCAGACAGCTGGTCGAGGCTGTACGCGGTGTCTTCGACGGTGTCGTGCAAGAGAGCCGCGGCGATCGCCTTCGGCCCGAGTCCCAGTTCGGCGAGGATCTGCGCGACGGCGACCGGATGCGTGATGTACGGTTCGCCGCTCTGGCGCAGCTGGCCCTGGTGGGCACGTTCGGCGACGACGTAGGCGCGTTCGATCAGTGCGAAGTCACCCTTCGGATGATTCGCCCGCACGGTGCGAATCAGGTGCTCGACGCCGCCGCGTCGCGTGGAGCGGGAGAAGATCCGAGGGACGAGCCGACGAAGACTCGACGCCTGCGGGGCGGGCGGCAGGATTTCGGTCATGCCGATACCCCCTCCGCCTCGATAGCGCGGTGTGGCACCACCCCGCCGGATCGGACCATCCTACGCCCGTGCAGGGGCGCCATCGTCGGCATGAACGCCGTGCTCAGCTCTCCACCGCGGCCAGTTCGCGGGCGGCGCGCACACGCGCGTCGCGCTCGCGCAGTTGGGGCTCGCCCTCGCGGAACAACGAGTACAGCGGGGCCGCAACGAACAGCGTCGAATACGCCGCGACGATGATGCCCACGGTGATCGACAGCGAAATATCGCTGAGCGTGTCGGCACCGAGCCAGAGCGCACCGATGAAGAGAATCGCCGCGACCGGCAGAACCGCCACGACCGACGTGTTGATCGAACGCACGAGCGTCTGGTTCACGGCGAGGTTGACGGATTCGCCGAACGTGCGACCGGACGTGAGTCCGTCCTCGCTCGTATTCTCCCGAATCTTGTCGAAGACGACCGTGGTGTCGTACAGCGAATAGCCGAGGATCGTGAGGAAGCCGATGACCGCCGCCGGCGAGATCTCGAAGCCCGCCAGCGCGTACACACCGACCGTGATCACGAGCACGTCGACCAGGCCGAGGATCGCCGCCGCCGACATCTTCCAGGTACGGAAGTAGATCGCGAGGATCAGGAACGTCAGAGCCAGGAAGATGGCGAGGCCCCACAGCGACTGCCGTGTGACATCCTGGCCCCACGTCGGACCGATGAACGAGGTCGTGACCTCTTCTGGCGCGACGTCGTACGCCGTTGCGAGCGCCGCGCTCACGGCGAGCGTGTCGTCAGCGCTCATCTGGTCGGTCTGCACCCGGATGGCCGTGCCACCGATCGTCGTGACCTTGGTCGTCGCATCCGGGACGACCGTGTGGACGGCGTCGGTCGCCACGAGCTGGTCGGGCTGCTCGAGACCGGAAACGGTGAACTGCGAACCGCCGGTGAACTCGATCGAGAACTGCGGCGGCTTCGCGAGGAGGCTGATCGCGGAGCCGAGCACCAACACGATGGCGAGGATGAACCACACGCGCCGCCGGGCGACGAAAGGGACGGACAGCTTGCCCGTGTAGAGGTCATTGCCGAACTGGCTCATGGAGCGCATCAGTCGTTCTCTCCCGGGTTCTTCGGCGTGGCTCTCGGCGAGCCGGTGAGCTCGGCCTGCTTGCGTTCGGCGATCGTCTGGCGGCGCTCCGCCTCGCCACGGGAACGAGCGACGCGCTTCGACGCCTTGACCCCGCCCGCCGTCGGAGCCTTGAACTCGGACCGGTTGCGATAGACGGCACCGAGCGCCATGGGATCGAGACCGGACAACGGATGCCCCTCGCCGAAGAACCTCGTACGCGAGAGCAACTGCATGACCGGGTGCGTGAAGATCACGAAGATGAGGATGTCGATCAGCGTTGTCAGGCCGAGCGTGAACGCAAAGCCCTTCACCGTGGCATCCGCGAGGATGTACAGCACGACGGCGGCGAGGATGTTGATGGACTTCGAGATGTAGATGGTGCGCTTGGCCCGAGCCCAGCCGTCCTCCACCGCGCCGGTGATGCTCTTGCCGTCACGCAGCTCGTCACGTATTCGCTCGAAGTACACGATGAACGAGTCCGCCGTGAACCCGATCGTCACGATCAATCCCGCGACTCCGGCGAGGGAGAGACGGAAGCCCATGCGCCACGACAGGATGCAGAGCGCGATGTAGGTCAGGATCCCCATCACGACGAGGGAGGCGATGATGACGAAACCGAGCGCCCGGTACGAGATGAGCGAGTACAGGGCGACGAGCGCGAGCCCGATGAGGCCCGCGATGAGTCCGATCTGCAGCTGCTGCGAACCGAGTGTCGCAGAGATCGTGTCGGAGCTGACGACCGTGAAGCTCAGCGGCAGTGCGCCGTACTTGAGCTGATCCGCGAGCGACTTCGAACTCGCCTGCGTGAAGTTCCCGGTGATGCTCGGGCGACCGTCGAGGATGAGACCGTTCATCGACGGTGCCGAGATGACCTTGCCGTCGAGCACGAACGCGAACTGGTTCAGGGGCGCCGTGGCGCCGAAGAGCCGCTGGCTGACCTCGCCGAAGATCTTCGTGCCGTCGGCGTCGAGCGTGAGCTGAACCGACCACTGGTTGTTGGTCGTGTCGAGACCGAAAGTGGCGTCATCGATCGCGGTGCCGTCGATCTCGACGGGGCCGAGGATGTACTTCTGACTACCGTCTTCCTCACACGTGATCAGCGGCTGATCGGCCGGCGCGTTGGCCGGGTCGTTGTTCGGGTCGGCGCAGTTGTAAGCCAAGAACTGTGCCTGCAGAGCGTCCGTGATCCATGCCGGGTCGCTCGCGTTCGATGGCTGCGTCGCCGGAGTGGACGGGAGAGCGGGGTCGGGGGTCGGGTAGGGCGTCGTCGCCCCGTCCTCGCCGACGAACTCCGTCGCGGGGCTGCCGCTGAAGATCACCGGGCGCAACTGCAGCTGCGCGCTGGCCTGGATGCGCTGACGCGTCTCTTCGTCGGCCGTGCCGGGGATCTGCACCACGATGTTGCGACCACCCTCGGTGGCGACATCTGCTTCACCGACACCCGAGGCGTCGACGCGCTGACGCATGATCGTGACGGCCTGATCGAGTTGCTCGGCTGTCGGCGCCGCACCGTCCTCGGTCTGCGCCTCGAGGATGATCTGGGTGCCGCCCTGCAGGTCGAGCGCCAGTTCGGGTGCCCACGTGCTCTGCTGGAACACGTACACACCGAGCGCATTGATTCCGAACAGGACGCCGATGATCGCCAGCAGGCCGATCAGGGCCCGCCAGGCATGGCGGACAGGGGAAGAAGTCGCCACCAGGGCTCAGCTTTCTCGAAGAAGAACGGGTGTCCGCGCGGGGCCGATCAGGCCTCGGGGTTGTTCTTTCGCTCGGCAGCCCGCTGATCGGCTTCGGCCTGCGCGCGCAACTCAGCCTTGTGGTCGTCGCTGAGCGACGAGATCTCACCATCCGCGACGCCCGCGATGTACTCAGCCTCTGATGCCTCGGCGTCGATGAACTCGTCCTCCGAAACGACCCCTTCGGCGGGGTCGACGACGCGGAGGATCGCCTGGCTGTGGACCTTGATCTCCACGCCCGGCGCGATCTCGATCAGGGCGGGCTGGTCGAGGTTCTCGGGGTCGAACTCGACGATGGTCCCGTACAGGCCGCCCTGCAGCAGGACCTCGGCGCCGGGCACCGTCTGACGGGCCTTCTCGGCCTGCTCGACCTTGGCGCGCTGCATCCGTCGACGCGAGTTCCAGAACATGAAGCCGAGCAAGCCGACCAGGACGACGATGAGCAGGATGTCCATGAAGAGTGGTGCCTTTCGGGGGCGCGCGAGCACGCGAAGGGGGGCCGGGCGACAGCTGGCCGGAAGCCTTCAGCGATTATAGGTCATCGAGTCTGAGCGCGTCCTGCGCTTGCGGGGCACCCACGTGCGCATAGGCCGCGGGCGTCGCCACCCGGCCTCGCGGGGTGCGGCCGAGGAATCCGATCCGCACAAGATAGGGCTCGACGACGCTCTCGACCGTCTCGGACTCTTCGCCCACTGCGATGGCCAGGGTGCTGAGACCGACCGGGCCGCCGCCGAAGCGGAAGACGAGGGCGTCGAGTACCGCGCGGTCGAGGCGGTCGAGGCCGATCGAGTCCACGTCGTACAGCTCGAGCGCGGCGCGGGCGGCGGCGAGGTCGCCGGCCTCGGAGTGCACCAGCATGAAATCCCGCACGCGCCGCAACAGCCGGTTCGCGATGCGAGGGGTGCCGCGAGAGCGCCGAGCGATCTCTCCGCGCGCTTCGGGGCTGAGGTCCACCCCGAGCATTCCCGACGAGCGTTCGATGACACGTTCGAGATCGGATGCCTCGTAGAACTCGAGGTGCCCGGTGAAGCCGAACCGGTCGCGCAGCGGATTCGGCAGCAGTCCCGAACGGGTCGTCGCACCGACCAGCGTGAACGGCGCCAGGTCGAGAGGGATGCTCGTGGCCCCGGCCCCCTTGCCCACCATGATGTCGATGCGGAAGTCTTCCATCGCCAGGTAGAGCATCTCCTCCGCGGAGCGCGCCATCCGGTGCACCTCGTCGATGAACAGCACCTCGCCGGGCGTCAGGCTCGACAGCAGCGCCGCCAGGTCGCCGGCGTGCTGAATCGCGGGTCCGCTCGAGAGCCGCAGCGGACGCTCGCTCTCGTGCGCCACGATCATGGCGAGGGTGGTCTTGCCCAGCCCGGGAGGCCCGGACAGCAGGATGTGGTCGGCCGGTCGCTGTTGAATGCGCGCGGCATCGAGCAACAACTGCAGTTGACCGCGAACCTTCGGCTGCCCGACGAAATCGGCGAGCGAACCGGGGCGCAGCGCGCCCTCGATGGCCAATTCGGACTCTTCGGCGACGGGATCCACCTCGCGGAACGCCCCATCGTCCGCTGCGGAGTCAGCCACGGACGCCACCCTGTCGTGCGGGTCCGAGGGCAGCGAGCGTGACCCGCAAGAGTGCCGAAACACTCGACCGATCGGCCTCGCTGGCCTCTTCCACCGCGGTCGTGACCGCCTCGGCGGCAACCCGCTCGGGCCAGCCGAGCCCGACGAGCGCCTGTGCGACCTGCGTCAGGATGTCGGTGCTGGGAGTAGCGGAAACGGCGGGCCGGGGGACGGCCGGGGCGATCTTGCCCGCGAGCTGCAGGACGATCAGCTGGGCGGTCTTCGGGCCGATGCCCGATACCTTGCGGAACGGCGCGTCGTCTTCGGCGTGCACGGCCTCGGCGATGCGCTCGACCGTGAGTTGAGACAGAACACCGAGTGCCGACTTCGGGCCGACGCCCGTGACCTGCAGGAGCAGCGAGAACACCTCGAGCTCCTCGCGCGTCGTGAACCCGAAGAGCGAGAGGGAATCCTCGCGCACGATCAGGCTGGTGTGGAGAGCCAGGGTCTGTCCGGCGTGCGCGGTTCGAGAGATATCGACGGGCACCGCGACGCTCAGGCCGACGCCCCCGACCTCGATCACGACCGAGTCCGCACCGGCATGCAGCACGACGCCGCGCAGTGACGAGATCATGTGTCGATCCTAGATCGATAGTCGTAGGTATGTTCGAGCGACACGCAGAGCCGAGGCGGATGCGTCAGCGCGAACTGCGGACCAGGCGCTCGGCGTCGGCCCACGCGCGTTGCGCCGGGGTCAGCGGCGTCGAGCCCTGACCCCCGGTGGAACCCCCGGATCGCCACGCGTGACAGAGCGCCAGGGCCAGGGCATCCGCAGCGTCCGCCGGCTGTGGCAGCGAATCGAGCCGCAGCACCCGCGCGACCATCGTCTGCACCTGCCGTTTATCCGCGGCACCGTAGCCCGTGATCGCCGCCTTGACCTCGCTCGGCGTGTGGGTCTCTGCGGGCAGACCGTGCTCGGCCGCGAGGAGCAGCGCGACCCCACTCGCCTGCGCCGTACCCATGACCGTCCGCACGTTGTGCTGCGCGAACACCCGCTCGACCGCGACGACGTCGGGCCGATGCTCGGTCAGCACCTCCCGGATGCCCGCCGCGATCGTCGCGAGGCGTTCGGGAAGGGGCATGTCGGACGCGGACCGGATGACGCCGACGTGCACGAGTCGCCCCGACCGATCGGGCGCCACATCCACGACGCCCACGCCGCAGCGAGTCAGCCCGGGGTCGATACCGAGCACGCGAAGGGAACGGGTGCGCACTCCCCCACGCTAGGCGCGCCGGCCGGAACGAGCGCCGAGGCGCGCCCTACTCGTCGTTCTCGAGCTCGGCCTGAACCTCGGGGGTCAGATCGAAGTTCGAGTACACGTTCTGCACGTCGTCGCTGTCTTCGAGGGCGTCGATGAGCCGGAATACCTTGCGCGCCGTGTCGGCGTCGACCTCGACCTTGAGGCTCGGCACGAATTCCACGTCGGCGGACTCGTAGTCGATACCCGCGTCCTGCAGAGCGGTGCGGACCTTGACCAGGTCCGTGGCCTCGGTGATGACACCGAATCCGTCGCCGTGCGGTTCGATCTCTTCGGCACCCGCGTCGAGCACCGCGAGCATCACGTCATCCTCGCTCGCGCTGTCGGCCGAGACGACGATGACGCCCTTCCGGTGGAAGTTGTACGCGACGCTGCCCGGGTCGGCCATCGTGCCGCCGTTGCGCGTCATCGCCGTGCGCACCTCGGCGGCGGCGCGGTTCTTGTTGTCGGTCAGACACTCGATCAAGAGCGCGACGCCGTTCGGGGCGTAGCCCTCGTACATGATCGTCGTGTACTCGATCGACTCACCGGTCAGGCCGGCGCCGCGCTTGATGGCGCGATCGATGTTGTCGTTCGGAACAGAGGTCTTCTTCGCCTTCTGGACCGCGTCGACCAGCGTCGGGTTGCCCGACATGTCGGCGCCGCCCATCTTGGCGGCGACTTCGATGTTCTTGATGAGTTTGGCGAACGACTTGGCACGGCGCGAATCGATGATCGCCTTCTTGTGCTTAGTCGTGGCCCACTTGGAATGGCCGGACATTCCTCCAGTTTACGACGCGGAAGGATCCTGCACCGAACCCCGCGAGGCGACGATCTTCTGGAGGGTGCGCAGGTTCCGGTTCGTGGTGCGGGTCTTGTACGTCGTCTTCGCGAGGACCTTCGCGAACGGGGTGTCGGTCGATCGGCCCGTGGGCGGGTTCCAGTACACGACGCCGGGTCCCGTCGATACCGGGTCGATCACCGAATCGAGTGACGCCGCGGCATCCGTCAGTTCATTCCGCGTCGCGGAATCGACGCAGAACACGACCCAGGGCTGCCGCGTGTCGTCGGTCGCGTCGAAGGGGAAGGATGCGATGGCCGCTTCGATATCCGCACGCGCAACCAGCACGATCCAGGCGTCGTAGCCGAACCGTTCGCCGAGCGCCGCCTCGATCGCGGGTTTGAGGTCCTCGCCCGCCCGCGGCGATCGGAACACCGCGTTGCCGCTGGCCAAAACGGTACGGACGTCCACGAGTCCGATCGCGGCGAGCACGTCACGCAGCTCGGCGCTGCGGATGGTGATTCCGCCGACGTTCACACCGCGCAGCAGCGCCACCCATTCGGTCACGTCGTCACCCTAGCCTCGGGCCACGACATCCGTCCGTTCGGGAGGGGCTGGTCATTCGGGAGGGCCGGATGCCAGGCTTCGGCCCTCCCGAATGACCAGGACCTCCCGGCCGAACGCGCACCGCACCCCGATCACGCGGATCGGCGCACGCCCTCCAGGAACAGCCGGTGGAATCTGCGCTCACCCGTCACCTCGGGGTGGAACGCCGTGCCCATCAGGGCGCCCTGGCGAACAGCGACAACGCGACCGTCGTGCAGCGCGGCCAGCTCTTCCACGGCCGGACCCTGCTGCTCGACGAGCGGCGCACGGATGAAGACGGCGTGGACGGGTGGCGCACCCAGCACGGGCACCTCGAGGTCCGTCTCGAACGACTCGGACTGCCCACCGAAGGCGTTCCGACGCACCGTCACGTCGAGCCCGCCGAACGTCTCCTGCCCCACTATTCCGTCCGTGATGCGGTCTGCGAGCAGGATGAGCCCGGCACACGTGCCGTACATCGGCATGCCCGCGGCGATCGCGTCGCGGATGGGCTGCTGCATCCCGAAGGCCCGCGACAGCTTGTCGATCGCGCTCGACTCGCCACCGGGCAGCACGAGACCGTCGACGGCCGCGAGCTCGGCGGGGCGGCGGACGAGCGAGACCTCGGCGCCCAGGTCCGTCATCACGCGCGCGTGCTCGCGCACGTCACCCTGGATCGCAAGCACACCGACGCGGGGGCTGCGGGCCATGCGCGCTGTGCCTACCAGCCGCGCTCGGCGAGGCGGTGCGGCGCGGGCAGATCGGCGACGTTGATGCCGACCATCGCCTCGCCGAGTCCGCGCGAGACATCCGCGATGACCTGTGCGTCGTCGTAGAACGTCGTGGCCTTGACGATCGCCGCTGCGCGCCCGGCCGGGTTGCCGGACTTGAAGATGCCCGAGCCGACGAAGACGCCGTCCGCGCCGAGCTGCATCATCATGGCGGCGTCCGCGGGAGTCGCGACACCACCGGCGACGAACAGCACGACCGGAAGCTTGCCGGTCTCGGCGACCTCGGCGACCAGGTCGTACGGCGCCTGCAGTTCCTTGGCCGCGACGTAGAGCTCGTCCTTCGTCATCGAACGCAGGCGGTTGATCTCGCCCGAGATCGTGCGGATGTGCTTGGTGGCCTCGGAGACATCCCCCGTGCCCGCTTCGCCCTTCGAGCGGATCATCGCGGCACCCTCGGTGATGCGACGCAGCGCCTCGCCGAGGTTCGTCGCACCGCAGACGAAGGGAACCGTGTAGCCCCACTTGTCGATGTGGTTGAGGTAGTCGGCCGGTGAAAGGACCTCGGACTCGTCGATGTAGTCGACGCCGAGCTGCTGCAGCACCTGCGCCTCGACGAAGTGACCGATGCGGGCCTTCGCCATGACGGGGATCGACACCGCGGCGATGATGCCGTCGATCATGTCAGGGTCGCTCATGCGCGAGACGCCGCCCTGGGCGCGGATGTCGGCCGGCACGCGCTCGAGTGCCATGACGGCGACGGCTCCCGCGTCCTCGGCGATCTTGGCCTGCTCGACGTTGACGACGTCCATGATGACGCCGCCCTTCAGCATCTCGGCGAGGCCGCGCTTGACGCGGGCCGTTCCGGTGGTTGCAGAGGTC
>CAYZEL010000025.1:0-3940 GCA_964477515.1 uncultured Microbacterium sp. | reverse complement strand
GTTGCAGAGGTCACAGTCGGGATCCTTTCGCGGTGCAACCGGTCGGGTCGGGCGCCCGCCGGTTTGGCATAGGCCAAAAGATAGCATGAGGTTGATACGGTCAACGCTCGAGCAGAGGATGCAGGTGGCACAACGGATCAGTGGCGGCACGGCGACGGAGATCGCCGACAGTGTTCGCGCCCTGCTCGAGCGCGCAGACCTCGGGCCCGGCGACCCCCTGCCGCCCGTACGAACGCTCGCCGACGAACTCGGCGTCAACCGCAACACGGTCATGGCGGCGTACCGGCAACTCGCGGGCGCGGGGCTGATCGTCACGCGCGGCCGGGCGGGGACGCGCGTCGTCGAACGCTCCCCCGTTGCGCAGGAGGGGTTCGCCGAACGCGGCTCGCTGCGCGACGTCGGCACGGGCAATCCCGACCCGCGCTTCATCCCCGATCCGTCCGCGGCGCTTGCCGCGATGGCCGGACGTCCGGTCCTGTACGGCGAGCCCGTCATCGATCTCGGTCTCGCGACGTGGGCCGAGGAGTGGATGCGCGCCGACCTCGGTGATCGTCCGCACCGGTTGACCGTCACCAGCGGCGCGGTCGATGCGGTCGAGCGCATCCTGGCGCAGGCGCTCACCCGCGACGACGCGGTGGCGCTCGAGGACCCGTGCTTCCTCGCCAGCATCCAGACGGTGCGGCTCGGCGGCTACCGCGCCGTGCCGGTCCCCGTCGACGACGAGGGGATGGCGGTGGACGGCCTCCGCGCGGCGCTCGAGCAGGGCGTGCGCGCCGTCGTGTGCACCCCGCGCGCGCAGAACCCGACGGGCGTGAGCACCAGCGCCGCGCGAGCGGAGCAGCTCCGGCAGGTGCTCGCCGAGCATCCGTACGTCCTGATCATCGAGGACGACCACTTCTCGCAGTTGTCGCGCGAGCCCTTCCATTCGATCGTCGGACCGGCGCATCGGCGGTTCGCACTCGTCCGCTCGGTATCGAAGTTCCTGGGGCCGGACATGTGCCTGGCGATCGTCGCCTCCGACCCGCACACCGCCGATCGTCTTGCGCTGCGATTGAGCCCCGGCACCACGTGGGTCAGTCATCTGCTGCAGCGCCTCGTCCTGGCCCTCGTCACGGACGAGACGGCGCGTGAAACGGTCTCGGTCGCAGCCGCGCACTACGCGGAGCGGAACGCCGCGTTCGCGAGTCGGCTGCGGTCCGTCGGGCTGTTGTGCGCCGGCACCGACGGCCTGAACCTGTGGGTGCCGTTGCCGGTACCCGCGTCATCCATCACGGGGGGACTGCGGACACGCGGATGGCTCGTCCGCACCGGCGACGAGTTCGTGCTGGGCGATCCCGCTGCGGCACGGCACCTGCGCCTCACCGTGCACGACCTGTCCGATGCGGACGCGGACCGGCTTGCCGCCGACCTCGACGAGATCGTCCGCGAGGCTGCTCGCGCGAACGGGATGGGATGATCGTTCGATGAAGGTGCTCTCCATCCAGTCCGCCGTCGCCTACGGGCACGTCGGCAACTCCGCCGCCGTCTTCCCCCTCCAGCGCATCGGCGTCGAGGTGCTCCCCGTGTACACGGTGAACTTCTCCAACCACACCGGCTACGGCTCGTGGCGGGGACCCCTCATCGCTCCCGACGACGTGCGCGATGTCATCACGGGCATCGAAGAACGCGGCGTGCTGCCGCAGATCGACGTCGTCCTGTCGGGCTATCAGGGCGGCGAGGGCATCGCGGACGTCATCCTCGACGCGGTCGCGCGGGTGAAGGCCGCCAACCCCGCCGCGGTCTACGCGTGCGACCCGGTCATGGGCAACGCCGTCTCCGGATGCTTCGTCGCACCGGCGATCCCGATCCTTCTGCGCGACCGGGTCGTACCGGCGGCGGACATCATCACGCCCAACCAGTTCGAACTGGGATTCCTCACCGGGACCGAGCCGAGCGACCTGGAGTCGACGCTCGACTCGGTCGACGCGGCGCGCGCGATGGGCCCGTCCACGGTGCTCGTCACGAGCGTGGAGCGGCCCGACCGCCCCGAGGGCACGATCGAGATGCTCGCGGTGACAGATGACGGTGCCTGGATCGTGCGGACCCCGCGCATCCCGATGAAGGCGAACGGATCGGGGGACGTGACCGCGGCTCTGTTCACCGCGCACCTGACGCGCACGGGCGACGCCGCGGACGCGCTCGCGCGGACGACCTCGAGCGTGTTCGACCTGCTCCAGCTGACCCACGATGCCGGGGAGCGCGAGCTGCAGCTCGTCGAGGCGCAGGAGGCCTACGCCCACCCGCGCATGCAGTTCGAGGTCACGCGGGTGCGCTGAACCCGCACGGACACAGGCGATTCACCGAGAACAGGACGATTTCGCGCTGAAACGGGCTGTGCTCGGCGAATCGCCTGTTCTCGGGCGCGATGCGTGCGGTCAGGACGCGGCAGATCAGGATACGGCGGGCCAGGCATCCGCGATCGCCCGGCGGACGTCGCCGAGCAGCTGCGGTAGTGCCTTGGTGCGCGCGATGATCGGGAAGAAGTTCGCGTCGGTCGCCCAGCGCGGCACGATGTGCTGGTGCAGGTGTCCCTCGACCCCCGCGCCCGCGACGCGGCCCTGATTCATGCCGATGTTGAAGCCGTCGCACTTCGAGACCTCGCGCAACACCCGCATCGCGGTCTGCGTGAGCGCCGCGATCTCGTCGACCTCGTCGGGCGTCGCCTCGTCGTACAGACCGACGTGACGATACGGGCACACGAGCAGGTGGCCGGAGTTGTACGGGAACAGGTTGAGCAGGACGTAGGCGGTCTCGCCGCGTGCGACGATCAGCCCCTCCTCGTCACTCATCTGCGGAGCGGCATCGAACGGGCAGTCCAGGCGCAGCGGCTCGGGGCCCGCCTGGATGTAGGCCATCCGGTGCGGGGTCCAGAGGCGCTGGAACTCGTCGGGAACCCCCGCGAGCTCTGCAGCGGCGATCAGGTCCGGGTCATCCGTCACGCGAGGTCCTCGGCCGTCGACACCTGCGCGTGCGAGGCGATCGCCGCGACGATGCGCTCGATGGCCTCGTCGACCGGCACACCGTTCGTCTGCGTGCCGTCGCGGAAGCGGAACGAGACCGTGCCCGCGGCGCGGTCGGCCTCGCCGACGATCAGCCGCACCGGCACCTTGGCGGTCGTGTGCGTGCGGATCTTCTTCTGCATGCGGTCGTCGGAGTTGTCGACCTCGGCGCGCACGTCGCGTTCGCGCAGGCGCGCGATAACGTCCTCCAGGTACGGCGCATAGTCCTCAGCCACCGGGATTCCGACGACCTGCACGGGCGAGAGCCACAGCGGGAACGCGCCGGCGTAGTGCTCGAGCAGGATCGCGAAGAAGCGCTCGATCGACCCGAACAGCGCCCGGTGGATCATGATCGGCCGGTGCTTCTCGCCATCCGGTCCCGTGTACTCCAGGTCGAAGCGGTCGGGCAGGTTCGGATCGACCTGCACGGTCGACAGCTGCCAGGTGCGGCCGATCGCGTCCTTGGTCTTCAGATCGATCTTCGGGCCGTAGAACGCCGCCTCACCCGGGACCTCGGTGAGCTTGAGTCCGCTCGCCAGGGCGACGTTGCGGAGGGCATTCGTCGAGTAGTCCCAGAACTCCTGGGTGCCGATCCACTTCGAGCTCTCGTCGTCGCGCATCGACAGCTCGAGCTCGAAGTCGTCGAGGCCGAAGTCACGGAGCATCGAGATGACGAACTCCAGCACCCGGGTCGCCTCGGACTCGAGCTGCTCCGGGGTGACGAACAGGTGCGAGTCGTCCTGCGTGAAGCCGCGCACGCGGGTCAGGCCGTGCAGGGCACCCGAGAGCTCGTTGCGATACACCGTGCCGTTCTCCGCCAGGCGCATGGGCAGGTCGCGGTAGCTGCGCGCACGTTCCTTGTAGATCAGGATGTGCATCGGGCAGTTCATCGGCTTGAGGTA
>CAYZEL010000024.1:0-19676 GCA_964477515.1 uncultured Microbacterium sp. | reverse complement strand
CGAGGCCTTGCGGCGGCTGCAAGCCTGCTTCCCGGACCGCGAGGTGATCGGCGCGAGCAAGGCCCCGATCGTCGACACCTGGTGGCAGACCGAGACCGGCGCGATCATGATCTCGGCTCTGCCCGCCGTGACCACGACCAAGCCCGGCAGCGCACAGGTGCCGATCCCGGGCATCTCGATCGACGTCGTCGACGACGCGGGCGAGCACGTCGGCACCGGCAACGGCGGGCTGCTCGTCGCGACCCAGCCCTGGCCGAGCATGCTGCGCGGCATCTGGGGCGACCCCGACCGCTACGTCGAGACGTACTGGGAGAAGTTCGCCGACCGCGGGTTCTACTTCGCGGGCGACGGCGCTCGGCTCGACGACGACGGCGACATCTGGCTGCTCGGCCGGGTCGATGACGTCATGAACGTCTCGGGCCACAGACTCTCGACGGCCGAGATCGAATCGGCGCTCGTCGCGCACGAGGCGACGGCCGAGGCCGCCGTGGTCGGCGCATCCGACGAGACGACCGGCCAGGCCGTCGTCGCATTCGTGATCATCAAGCAGAGCTACCTCGACAAGCACTCCCCCGACGGTCTCGCGCAGGGCCTGCGCGCGTGGGTCGGCGAGCAGATCGGCCCGATCGCGCGTCCGCGAGACGTCTACATCGTCGCCGAGCTGCCCAAGACCCGCTCGGGCAAGATCATGCGGCGCCTGCTGCGCGATGTCGCGGAGGGTCGGGATGTCGGAGACACCACGACGCTCGCCGACACCATGGTGATGAGCGTGATCAGCGCGCAGGTGCGCTGATTCGCGGGTCGCGTCGGGTCACCGCCCGGCGCGACTCTCCCGCGCCGACGTCACGCGATGCGGCGGAGCTGCGATCCGACGACCACGAAGAATGCCCCGAGACCGGCGACGAGTGCGCTCACCCCATAGGCGAGCACAGACGTCATCAGTGCCGTCCGCAGCGACGCCGCGGTCGCGAGCGCCGCGCTCTGACCGCGCAGCTTGCCCTCCTCGTCGCTGCCCTTCTCGACGTGACGGAGAGCCTCGCTGAGGTCGGCGAACGTCCGCCCCTCGGCGCCGCGCTCGGCGTTGCCCTTGATCACGATCGCCTCGACAAACGCGGTGACCGGGTCCCGCACGGGCTTGCCCGCCAGAATCGGCGCGTTCCCGGGCACCGAGATCTTCTCGGCGCGCAGCTGCTTCGTCACGGCGAACCAGGCACCCGAACCCGCCACCGCGAGCAACGTGCCCGCCGCGACCGTGAGTCCACCGACGCGGCGCAGTGCGGAAAGCGGAGGGAGGGATGCCATAGGGAGTCCTTTCGAGCGCGGATGTCTCCACGCATCCTGACACGCGACGAGCCTGTCGCGCTCAGCCGGTGACGTCCGCCAGGTACGCGATCGTCGCGGCGAGCGCGTCGCGCGCCTCGGGCAGGTCCAGGTGGAACTGGTATTCGTGCGGCAACGCCGGAACGTGCTGCGCGGGCCAGAACAACTCGGTCACATCCACGCCCACATCGCGCAGACGCTGCGACATCGGGATCGACTGCAGCCACGTCAGCCCGTCGCCGTTGCCACCCGAGATGTAGGTCGGCGGGAAGTCGTCCGTGACCCACTCGATCGTCGACATCGTCGCGCCCTCGTACGACGCCGACCAGTTCTTCGTGCCCGTGTAGGCCCAGAGTGCGACCTTGAACCCCCACGCCGCGATGCCGTCGAGCTCGGCCATCGCGGGCAGGCTGTACACGCCGCAGTTGAGGATCGCGCCGACCAGCTGGTCGGGTTGCAGCGCCGGGTCCACGCCCATGATGGCGGCGTAACGCGGGTTCGTCATCAACGCAGCCAGCTGGCTGGCGATCTGCCCGCCCGCGGAGTCCCCGGCGAGGACGATACGGGATGCGTCGACGCCCAGCTCCTGCGCATTCGCGTCGATGTACGCCAGTGCGTCGTTCAGCTGAGTGATTGCGATCGGATAAGCGCCCTCGGGACCGAGCGTGTAGTTCACGCCGATCGTCGTGTACCCCTCGTTCGCGAGAATGCGCAGATAGGGCGCGACATCGGCCTTCGATCCCGAGATCCACGCCCCGCCGTGCACCCAGACCACGGTCGGCAGCACCTCTCCCTCGGCGGCCGGAGTGAAGACATCCAGCGTCGTGTCGGAACCGCCGGGAGCGTAGGCGACATCGAGCTGCTCGCGCAGCGGGGCGTCGGGAACGTAGGGCTCCATCTCGGCGAGCGTCGCCGCTCCGCCGCGCTCGAAGACCGAGCGGATGACCATCGCCGACGGCCACGGCGTGACGGACGTGACGATGCTGATCACGACCAGGATCGCGATGATCGGGATGCCTATCCAGAGCAGCACCCGCACCCACCTGTGCCGGGGCCGGTGACGGGCCGCGTGTTCGGGGCCGGCCTCGTTCTGCTGTGTCACGTGTTCCACCATGTGCGCCTCCGGCGCCAGTGTGGCACAGCCGACGCGGCGGGCCCGGGAGGCGCGGGCCTGCTACAGGGAGCGCCGACGAGCGTCAACCCCCGGCATCCGTTCACGCGGTTGACACACCGCGCTGCGATGATCGATGGATGAAGCGAGACGTCGGCGCACACATGACACTCACGGTCACCGAACCGGCCGAGCTGATCTTCTCGATGGCGGTCGCGGCGGGCGCCGATCTGGCGTCGGAGCGATTGCTCGTGAGCCTGGACGGCGCGGCTGTCGAGGCCGAAGAGCTCGTCGACTCGCACGGCACGCGCCTGCACCGTGTCGAGGTCGGCACGGGCGAGCTCGAGGCGAGCTACACGGCCACGATCCTCGGGCGCGCCCCCGAGGAGGAGCTGATTCCGACCGATCTGATCCGCTACCTGCGCCCGAGCCGCTACTGCGAGTCGGACACGCTCGCGCCGACCGCCGCCGCGGAGTTCCAGGGACTCGAGGGAGTCGACCTGCTGGACGCGGTGAGCTCATGGGTGGGCACGCGCCTGTGGTACGTGAGCGGATCGAGCCTGCCGACCGACGGCGCGGTGCGCACCCTTCTCGCGCGCCAGGGCGTGTGCCGCGATTACGCGCACCTGTGCGTCGCCCTGCTGCGCGCCCGGAACGTGCCCGCCCGGCTCGTATCGGTCTACGCCCCGGGCCTCGCCCCGATGGACTTCCACGCCGTCGCCGAGGCATACGTCGACGGAGCCTGGCACGTCGTGGATGCCACGACACTCGCCCCGCGCAGCAGCATGGTGCGCATCGCGACCGGGCGCGACGCATCCGACACCGCATTCCTGACCACGCAGCGCGGGCGCGCCGACTTCCGCTCGCTCGAGGTCACGGCGGTCGTGGACGAGCTGCCCAACGACGATGTGACGGCGCTGGTGCGCCTGGGCTGAGTGCCGTCGCTGGTCGGATCACGCTCGAATCACGTCTCGGCGCCAGATCGCGATATCGGCTGTGTCGATCGACGCAGCGGATGCGTCACACTGGCGCCGAAACGTGAGACCCGGCACGCTGGACCCATGCGCAAGTGGATCGTGCGGTTCGTCTCGCTGTACCTGTTCAACCTCGTCGTTCTCTGGCTGATCGGGCTGTTGCTTCCCTCGGTGTCCGTCGGCTGGGCCGCGTTCTGGGGCTCGATCGTGCTCACCGCGGCGACTCTGTGGATCAAGCCCCTGATCACGAGGTGGTTCCGGGGTATGGCGGCGCGCTCGGCGAACCAGCGCACGAAGATCGGCGAGAAGCTCACGCAGTACGTTCTCGTGCTGATCGTGGCCGTGATCGTGTGGGTGCTGGTGGTGTTGCTCACCTCGGTTCACGTCCAGGGCTGGTTCTCGGGTTGGGTGGTCCCGCCGATCGCCCTCCTGATCGCCTGGGCGATCTACGACGCGATCGATGACCGTGTCGAGGTGCACGCCGCACGCGTGTACGACTCCGCCTCGGCGAAGCTCGGGCGCACGCCGAAGACGGGTGGAACGGTGGATGCCTCGGCCACGACACCGGGCGCGGACGCATCCGTTCGCCGGGAACTCAAGGACGGCCTGACCGACGAGCAGCGCCGCATGCTCGACGAGCTCGGCTGACGCACCCGCCCGCCCGGCACGAGCACGGCGAACCACCCCGGGCGCGACGAGACACCCCCAGACACGGGGTGTTTCGCGACGCCAGGGGTGTTTCGGTGCCGGGGCAGCGGATGTCCGGGGCCGACCGGACCCGCCGGGTCAGGCGACCGAGCGCTCCGCGGCCTCGACCACGTTGGTCATGAGCAGCGCGACGGTCATGGGACCGACACCGCCGGGGTTGGGCGAGAGCCATCCGGCGACCTCGGCCACGGCGGGGTCGACATCGCCGTAGACCGCAGATTTGCCCGTCTCGGGGTCGGGCTCGCCGCGCGTGACACCCACGTCGAGCACCGCGGCGCCCGGCTTGACGTCCTCGGCGCGCACGAGGTGCTTGACGCCCGCGGCCGCGACCACGACATCGGCCTGACGGATGAAGGAGGGGATGTCCGGGGTTCCGGTGTGGGTCAGCGTCACGGTCGCGTTGACCTCGCGGCGCGTCAGCAACAGGCCGATCGAGCGCCCGATCGTCACGCCACGACCGACCACGACGACGTGCTTGCCCGCCAGGTCGTAGCCGCTGCGGCGCAGCAGCTCGATCACCGCACGCGGGGTGCACGGCAGGGGCGACGTGATCTCGCTGTTGACGTTGAGCACGAGACGACCGAGGTTGGTCGGGTGGAGGCCGTCGGCATCCTTGTCCGGATCGATCCGCTCGAGGATCGCGTCGGTATCGAGATGCTTCGGCAGCGGCAACTGCACGATGTAGCCGTGGCATGCCGGGTCGGCGTTCAGCCGGTCGATGACCTCTTCGACGTCCTGCTGGGTCGCGTCGCCCGGCAGCTCGATCTGAATGGAGTTCATGCCGATCGCCTCGGACTGACGGTGCTTCATGCCCACGTACAGTTGCGAACCCGGGTCAGCGCCGACAAGAACCGTCGCGATCCCGGGGGTGACCCCGCGCGCCTTGAGCGCCGCCACGCGTTCGGTCAGCTCGGCCTTGATCGCCTCTGCCGTCGCCTTGCCGTCCAGCTTCTTCGCCGTCATCGTCTCTCCCGTCGTCGGTCGTCCGCGCTTCTTCGCTGCGGGACTGCGCTGTATCCGACGGGCACCCGGGCCCGCGCGAAATACCTATGTCGATAGTTATTGTACGGGCGCGGGCGGCGCCCCCGCCAGGGCGAAAGACGCGGGGTCGTGGAATGGGATGCACAGAATTCCGGAGAAAGTTCCCGCGCGCAGCGCATCAACGGGCGGAACCCGCGGGAATACGCGGAAGCACCGCGATACCCGGATCAATCGTCCGGAGTATTGACCGCCGCGCCGCGCCAGCCCGGGGCCGAAGTTACTGCTCGAGCCCCGGGTACAGCGGGAACGCCGCCGTGAGCGCCGCGACGCGCGTGCGCAGAGCCTCGACGTCGGCGTCCGGCAGCAGGGCCTGGGCGATGATGTCCGCGACCTCGGTGAACTCCGCGTCGCCGAAACCGCGGGTCGCGAGCGCCGGGGTTCCGATCCGGAGCCCCGAGGTCACCATCGGCGGTCGCGGGTCGTTCGGCACCGAGTTGCGGTTGACCGTGATGTGGATGTCGTGCAGCAGATCCTCGGCCTGCTGCCCGTCGATCTGGGCGTTGCGCAGGTCGACCAGCACGAGGTGGACGTCGGTTCCACCGGAGCGGACTCCGATGCCCGCGGCCGCGACATCCGGCTGCGTCAGGCGCTCGGCGAGGATATGCGCGCCGCGGACGGTGCGCTCCTGGCGGTCGCGGAACGCGGGGGTCGCGGCGAGCTTGAACGCCGTCGCCTTCGCCGCGATGACGTGCATGAGCGGCCCGCCCTGCTGCCCCGGGAAGACCGCGGTGTTGATCTTCTTCGCCAGGTCCGCGTCGTTCGTCAGGATGAAGCCCGAGCGCGGTCCGCCGATCGTCTTATGCACGGTGGAGGACACCACGTGCGCGTGCGGGAACGGCGAGGGGTGCAGGCCCGCGGCGACGAGCCCCGCGAAGTGCGCCATGTCGACCCACAGGTAGGCGCCGACCTCGTCCGCGATCTCGCGGAAGCGGGCGAAGTCGAGCTGACGCGGGTACGCCGACCATCCCGCGATGATCACTTTGGGCTTGTGCTCGACGGCGAGCGCGCGGACCTCGTCCATGTCGATGAGGGATGTCTCGGTGTCGACGCCGTACGCGACGATGTTGAACAGGCGGCCCGAGAAGTTGATCTTCATGCCGTGCGTGAGGTGTCCGCCGTGGTCGAGCGAGAGGCCGAGGAGCGTATCCCCGGGGCGTGCGATGGCGTGCAGCACGGCGGCGTTCGCCGTGGCGCCCGAGTGCGGCTGGACGTTCGCGAACGCCGCGCCGAACAGGCTCTTGGCCCGCTCGATCGCGAGCTCTTCGGCGACGTCGACCTCTTCGCATCCGCCGTAGTAGCGGCGTCCGGGGTATCCCTCGGCGTACTTGTTCGTCAGCACCGAGCCTTGCGACTCGAGCACCGACACCGGCACGAAGTTCTCGGAGGCGATCATCTCGAGGTAACCGCGCTGGCGGTCGAGCTCGCGCTGCAGGACCTGCGCGATCTCGGGATCGACTTCGGAGAGCGGGGCGTTGAAGAGCGGATCGATCACAGCAACCTCCAGGACGACGGCATCGGCAGAAATTCCGCATCGGCCCAGGCGAGCGGTCGAATGCCGTTGTCAGTCGCTCCCCGGTGGTCACCCACCCGAACGCCAGTCGCGACACCGCGAGTCTAGCGGATGCCTCGACGTCGGCCCCGCCGTGAACGAAGCACCCACATCGGGATGAGGCGGGGGGCGGTCCGGATCAGCCTCCCCCCGGATGACTCTCCGAAACCGCGCCCCGCGGCTGCGACGCTCAGCGCCGCAGCGACTTCGCTCCTTCCCCCCGGAAGGAAGCGAAGCGCGTCTCTCACCCAAGAGATGCGCTGCCCGGCAGTTCATTACGCGACTTCCCGATCTTTTTCTGGGACCCCCGCAAGCCGGCCCCGAGAAGACCCCGAATATCGCCTGCGCGGCGCGATCGACACCGACCGTCCCCTCTCGCCACGGGGGGCGGGTGAGAATGGAAGGAACCGCGTCATGGATCATCCACACGTGCGTCTCCTCTATAGACGCACGTGTCGGGTTCGGGGACCGACGGGGCGACCTGACGAATGTGGGGAATCGGTATGGAGAGCGACGACGTCGACGCGTCGCCGACGAGCGAAGCTGACGCTGATCTCGTGCTGCGCGCCCGGTCGGGCGACCGCGGGGCCTACGCCGAGCTGTGGCGACGCCACTACCGTTCCGGCGTCACCGTTGCGCGGTCGATCACGAGTTCGTTCGACGCCGATGACCTGGTCCAAGAGGCCTACGCGCGCATCTACCAGTCCATCCGCAAGGGCGGCGGCCCCACGGGATCGTTCCGCGCGTATCTGTTCACCAGCATCCGCAACACGGCCGCGGCCTGGGGTCGAGCGCGTCGAGAAACGGCGATCGACGAGATCGACGCCTTGGAGGACCCCTCGTCGACCGACGAGGCGACGGCTGACGCCCTCGATCGCGGGCTGACGCATCGCGCGTTCCGCAGCCTGCCCACCCGTTGGCAGGAGGTGCTCTGGTACTCCGAGATCGAGGGGATGAAGCCCGCCGAGATCGCGCCCCTCCTCGGACTCAAACCGGCAGCTGTCGCGCAGCTGGCGTTCCGTGCGCGCGAGGGGCTTCGCGAGGCATGGATCCAGGCGCACCTGCAGAGCGTCGCGGACGGCTCGGATTGCGAATGGACGATCGAACGGCTGGGCGCGTACGCCCGGGCGAACCTCGGCCCGCGCGACACGCGTCGGGTCGATGACCACCTGCACGAATGCCCGCGCTGCGCGATCGTGGCGGCCGAGGCGAAGGATGTCTCGTCCCGCCTCGCCCTCGTGTTGCTCCCCCTGACCATCGGCATCGCGGGCGCCTCGAGCTATCTCGCAACGTTGCAGGGCGGAAGCGCGCCGGTCATCGCGCTCGCGGCCATGCCCTCGTCCATCACTCCCGGGGCGGTGGTGGTCGGGGGCGGAAGCGTCGGTGCGGGCACGGCCGGTGCGGGGGGCGCCGGTGCACAGGGCGCGGGCGCGGGGTCGTCAGCGGCATCCGGTGCGGGCGCCGGTTCTTCCGCGGGAGGCGTCGCCGCCGGAGCGGCAGCAACGGGTGCGGGAGGCATCTTCTCCGGCGTCGGGCTCGCCGTCACCATCGCGGTGGGAACCCTCGTCACCGCGGGAACCGTCATCGGGGTCACCGTGGGGCCCTCGATCTTCGCTCCCGCATCGGATTCGGCAGCCGCCGGGCGCGGTGCGCCCGAATCGCCGACGACGGATGCCGCGGCCCCCTCGACCCCGGCACCCGGGTCCGGCCCGTCGCCGTCCGCGCTCCCGTCCACCGAGACGGATGTTCCTGTGACGTCGTCGCCCGCACCGCACGATCTCCCCGTCGCCCCGCGCCTCCCAACGCGCGGGAGTACTCCTCCGGCGACCGTGCCTCCGCCCCCACCGTCCCCCGATTCGGTCACGCCGAGCGTCCCCGCGACCCCGAGCGATCCCGTCGAACCGGTCGACGCGGTCGATCCCGTCGAACCCGTCGACCCCGTCGACCCCGTCGACCCCGTCGATCCCGTAGACCCGGACCAGCCGACGCTCGCCGCGGGCGGACCCACGGTATTCACCATCACGGGCCGGATGGATATCGAAAGCTTCGACTACGGACTCGACATCGAGGTAGTCGGCCAAGCAGGCGCCACCCTGTCGATCGACATCGACTCGGTCACGCGAGCAACTCTCACGCTCGGACCGGACACCGGGCACCTGTCCGTTCCAGTGAACCCCCTCGAGTACTACCTCTCCCCCATGACCGTCCGCTACGCCCCGGCGTCCGGGGCACCGATCGAGGTCGCGGGTTCGTCTCCCCGGGCCTGGGATCGGTCGTACTAGCCGCCGCTCGTAGACTGGAGAGATGACCGACTCGTCCGCGCTCGACGGCGCACCCCAGCCGACAGCGACCCCGGCGGCGGGGCGTGCGCCGGGGACGGTCGAACGGCCCGGGGTCATCGATGTCGTGCGACTCCTGACCGAGCTCGTCGCATTCGGAACGCTCGCCCTGTGGGGCTTCCTCGCCTTCGCCTTCCCCTGGAACCTCGTCTTCGGCATCGGCGCACCCCTCTTCGCGATCCTGGTCTGGGCGCTCTTTCTCTCTCCCCGTGCCGTCATCGCCGTGCATCCGTTCGTCGCGGCGTTCATCGAGCTGCTGATCTTCGTGAGCGCGACCCTCGCGTGGTGGAGTGTCGGGCAGCCCTGGATCGGCCTCGCCTTCGGTGTGGTGGCCGTCACGACCGGACTCGTCGTCGGACGGCGACGCTTCGCGTGACATCCGGTCCCGACGTGTCCACCGACGCCCGCACGGAACCCTTCGCTGGCGACGTCGTCGCTCTCTTGAGCGCCGAGCTCCCGGGACGGATCGACACGACGGATGCCTCGCTCGAGTCCGCCCGCGCCGACAAATCCGGTCACCGCTCGGCCGGTCGGCCGCTCGCCGTCGTGCACGCGCGATCCGTCGACGACGTGCAGCGCACCCTCCGCATTGCGACGGCGACGCGAACTCCTGTCGTGACCCGCGGAGCAGGCACGGGCCTTGCCGGTGCCGCGATGGGCGGACCCAGCGAGATCGTGCTGTCGATGCGGTCGATGGACGCGATCCTCGAGGTGCGCCCCGACGACCTGCTCGCCGTGGTCGAGCCCGGAATCATCAACGCCGACCTCAACGCGGCGCTCGCCGAACATGACCTCTGGTGGGCCCCCGATCCCGCGAGCCGGGCGATCTCGACGGTGGGCGGCAACATCGCGACGGGCGCCGGCGGGTTGCTCTGCGCCAAGTACGGCGTCGTGCGCGACGCGGTCCTGGGCGTGGATATCGTGCTCGCGGACGGGCGCCTGCTGCGCCTCGGGCACCGCACCGTGAAGGGGGTTACGGGGCTCGACCTCACGTCCCTCGTCATCGGCTCGGAGGGCACACTCGGGGTGGTCGTCGGCGCGACCCTCAAGCTCCGCCGTCTCGTGCCCGGTGACGTCTGCACGATCGCCGCCACCTTCCGTGACGTGCAGTCCGCAGCTCGAGCGTCCGCAGCGGTGACGGCGTCGGGCGTGCAGACCGCGATCATGGAGCTCATGGACGCGACGAGCCTCGCATTCACACATTCGTATCTCGGCATACATCCCCCGGCGCCCGGCGCCGCGCAACTGATCGTGCAGACCGACGGGCCGGCCGCGGGAGGCGAAGCCGAGGTCATCGGCGCAACGCTCGCGGCACACGGCGGCACCGTCCGGGTGTCGGGCGACCGGGCCGAGGGTGAGCGACTGCTCACGATCCGGCGCTCGATGCATCCGGCGATGGAATCGCTCGGCAAGACGACGCTGATCGAGGATGTCTCGGTGCCCCGCAGCGCGCTCGCGGCCATGTTCGACGAGATCGCCCGCATCGAGCGCGAGTACGACGTGATGATCCCGACGATCGCCCACGCGGGCGATGGCAACCTGCACCCGAACTTCACGTTCGACGGAGAAGAGGTGCCCGATCACATCTGGGCGGCCGCGGATGCTCTCTTCCGCGCTGCCCTGGCGCTGGGTGGCACGCTCACCGGCGAGCACGGCATCGGGACCTTGAAGCGACGCTGGTTGGTCGACGAACTCGGCGCCGCCCTGGCGGCCCTGAAGCGCGACATCGCTCGCGTGTTCGATCCCCACGGCATCCTGAACCCGGGCAAGGTGTTCGCGCCCTGAGCCGCGCGGCGGGCGTCAGCCGTTCAGGATCGCCTCGATCTGCAGATCTGCCGCAGCCGCGAGCGCCGCGATGTCCCCGCCGATCGCGATCTGGCCCATGAGGTCCTCGAGCACACCGGATGCCTCGACCTCGGCCCACTTCGGCGACGCGGGCGTGAGCCGGGCGCTTCCCGCGACCGTGGCGAACACGACCGCCGCGGGAGTATCTCCGAGTGTCGAGGCGAGCGACGTCCTCGCGGGAACCAGGCCGCTTTCACCGTAGAGCGTCTGGAACTCGTCGCTCAGCATGATCTTCAGCGCACTCCTCGCGAGCCCGGGATGCTCGGACGCGGCCGAGATGCCGACGTTCGATCCGTCCGCGAGAACCGGTGCGATCCCGCCCTCCCGGCCCGGCAGCGCGTACACGAACGGGGCGGGAGGCGGGGTCGCCGAGTCGCACGCGCTCGCGCGTTCGAGCGCACGATCGGCTGCCGAGAACTGGATGGCCCCGTTCTCGCAGTAGGCGACCCACGGCTCGGCGTCGTCGCCGTCTCTCGGGGCGAGCGAGGCGTTCATCAGCAGGTCTTGCACCTGAAGCAGACCGGCGACCGAGGCATCCGAGCTCAGTTGCGCGTCCCAACCGCCCCCCTCCTCCACGGCGACCTCGCCGCCGTGCGCCCAGATGAAGGGCAGCGCACTCCGCCAGTCCCGGCCGGCGAAGTGCAGGCCGGACCTACCGGGGTTGGCCGCCGTCAGTGCCTTGGCGGTCCTGACGAATTCATCGAGCGTCGCGGGTGCCCCCACCACGAGCGCCGGATCGGCGAACACGGCGCGGGCCTGCGCGAAGAGCGGCGGAGCGAAGAATGCGCCGTCGTAGGTTCCCGCCGAGACCTGGCCGGGAAGCAGATCGTCGCCCCCGAGGGTCTCGTAGTCGTCCGTGAGGTCGAGCAGAGCTCCGGTCGAGGTGAACGCGGGCGCCAGCGCGACTCCGAACTCGACGATGTCGGGGCCGTCCGGACTCGACAGGCCGGTGGTCAGTGTGTCGACGAGCCCGTCCCGCGTCTGTTCTTCGATCACGATGGTCGAACCCGGATTCCGGTCCGCGAACGTCTCGATCAGGTAATCGCGCGCCTCTTGCGGTGTCTCAGTGCCGACCAGCCACACGCGAATCTCGGCGGATTCGCTGTCCGCGGTGCAACCCGCGAGGACGAGGGCCGACATCCCGAGCAAGGCGATGGCTCCGAGCGACTTCTTCATGGGCTTCCTTCGCGTTGGCCGGACACCCATAGGCTAGGGGCTTCACCGAGGGGGAACCTGTCATGAATCGACGCCTGATCGCCGTCGCGTTTGCCGCGACGGCCATGTTCGGACTCACCGCCTGCACCGGGGGCGGAGCCGAGCCCGCCGCCGACACCCCGTCCTCGAGCGGATCCGCATCCGGCGGCACCGCGTCGGCATCGCAGACCGTGGAAGAGGCGTGCGACTCGGTGAACGACACGATCCAGAACGTTTCGGACGATTTCGCGGGCGTGACGGCCGAGAATCCCGCCGACGCGGCGGCCGCATTCCAGGCAGCGGCAGATGCCATCGGGGAGGCGAGCACGCAGGTCGGAAACGCCGAGGTCGCCGCGCTGCTGCCCGACATCCAGGCGGTTTTCGAAACCGCGGGAGAGGCTATGACGGCCCTCGCCCAGGGCGATGCGTCGAAGGTCGCCGAACTGCAGAACCTCGGGACCGAGCTGCAGGACAGCTTCACCACGTTCCAGGAACTCTGCCTGCAGTAGGACGACCACGCGCAAGCGTGATACAGAGTCGTTGCGCCTTCGTTACCTGCCCTCGCTTACAATCGAGACACACCCCTCCGCGGGTGAGGGGGGGCCCGTGACTGATCTCATTTCGACGCCAGCGTCCACAGAGGACGAATCGGCGCTGACGCCTGCGCCGCGCGTCGAGTGGACACCCGCGCCGCCTCGCAAGCGACGCCGCTGGCCGCTTGCCCTCTGGATCGGACTACCCGTCCTCGCCATCGCGGGCGCGGCCGCCTTCTTCGGAACGATCCTGATCGCCCCCGGCGTGACCATCGCGGGTGTCCCCGTCGGCGGCCTGACCGTTGGCGCCGCGTCGGAGAAGGTCTCGCAGACGATCTCGGGAACGGGTGTCGAGGTGACCGTGGCCGGGACGACCGCGACGATCACCGGCGCCGACATGGGTGCGTCCATCGACGCCGACGAGCTCGCGCAGGCCGCCATCGAAACGAACCCCCTGTGGCAGGTGGGCGGATGGTTCCCGAACCCCGACCGCGTCGCACCGACCCTCGACTCCGCCGAATCCGAAGCGGCGCTCGCGGGTGCCTTCGCCGCTGACTGGGTCGACCCGGTCGATGCGGTCGTCACCTTCGATCCCGCGACCGGTTCGTATGTCGTGACGCCCGCGATCCTCGGCCGCGGCCTCGACCACACGACGATCGAGCGGGCGTACGAGGCTCGGCTCCTCGATCCGTCGCTCCCGCAGGCCCTCGACGGCGAGCTCGTCGACCTCGAGGCCGATATCACGACAGCTACCGCGACCGCCCGTGTCGAACAGCTGAACGCCATGGTTGCGTCGGCCGGCTTCTACGTGGGCGAAGAACGCACCGTCCCGATCGCGCCCGATGTGCTGGCGTCCTGGCTCACCCTGACACCCGATCCCGACCAGGGCACGATCGACATCTCGGCCGATCGCGCCGCGATCCAGGCCGCCGTCGACACCCTCCCCGCCGCGGTCGATCGCGCCGCGACGAACGGCGTGCAGATCGTCAACAAGGCCGGCAAGGTGCTCCGCACCGAGCAAGCCGGGGCCGACGGGCGTGTCCTCGGTGCCACCGCGGGAATCGCTGCGGGCTTCGCGTCGCAACTCGCGGCCGGCGATGCGGCGTACGCGCTCGACGTGGCGGTGACCCCCGCGCAGACGACAACGGTCGTGCGGTCGCTCGAGGTCGACCTGTCCGACCAGCGCCTGTACGTGAAAGAGAACGACGTCGTGATCGACTCGTGGCTCATCTCGAGCGGGCAGCCCGGCTGGTCCACCCGTCAGGGCAACTTCACCGTGAACGCGAAGGTGCGCGTTCAGGACATGGGCAACACCGAGGTCGGCTACCTGCAGCCCGACGTCGAGTGGGTCATGTACTTCAGCGGCGACCAGGCGTTCCACGCCGTGTACTGGCGCAACATCTGGGGCCGCCCGCTCAGCCACGGCTGCGTCGGCATGCCGACCGCGCTCGCCAAGCAGATCTACCAGTGGGCCGACGTCGGAACCGACGTGTGGGTGCACGCGTAAGCGACTTCGACAGACAGAAGAGGAGCGGATGCCTCAGGCATCCGCTCCTCTTCTGTCTGCGACGACTGGCTACAGGGCGTCGATGATGCGGTTCAGCGTCTTCGAGGGACGCATGACGGCATCGACCCGCTGCTCATCGGGGTGGTAGTAACCGCCGATGTCGACGGGCGTCCCCTGAGCTGCGGCGAGTTCGTCCACGATGGTCTGCTCGTTCGCGGCCAGCTCGGCGGCGACCGGCGCGAAGCGCGCGGCGAGCTCGGGGTCGGTGGTCTGCTTCGCCAACTCCTGCGCCCAGTACAGCGCCAGGTAGAAGTGGCTGCCGCGGTTGTCGATCATGCCCACGGCCCGACCCGGCGACCGGTCGTTCTCGAGGAACGTCCCCGTCGCGGCATCCAGCGTTTCGGCGAGAACCTTCGCGCTGGCGTTCCCGGTGCGCTCGGCGAGGTGCTCGAACGAGGCCGCCAGAGCGAAGAACTCTCCGAGCGAATCCCAGCGCAGGAAGTTCTCACCCACGAGCTGCTGCACGTGCTTCGGGGCAGAACCGCCGGCACCGGTCTCGAACAGGCCGCCGCCCGCGAGCAGCGGAACGATCGAGAGCATCTTGGCACTCGTGCCGACCTCGAGGATCGGGAACAGGTCGGTCAGGTAGTCGCGCAGCACGTTGCCCGTCACCGAGATGGTGTCCAGGCCGTGGCGCATGCGCGACAGCGTGTAGCGGGTCGCCTCTTCGGGCGACAGGATCGACAGCTGCAGGCCGTGGACGTCGAGCGTCGCGAGAGCCTGGTGCACCTTGGCGATCAGCTGCGCGTCGTGCGAACGGTTGACATCGAGCCAGAAGACGGCGGGCGAACCCGTGGCTCGCGCCCGCGAGACGGCAAGACGCACCCAGTCGATGACGGCGATGTGCTTGGTCTGCGTCGCACGCCAGATGTCGCCCTTCTCGACCGCGTGCTCGATCAGCACCTCGCCCGAGCTGTCCAGGACCTGGACGATACCGTCGGCGGCCATCTCGAACGTCTTGTCGTGGCTGCCGTACTCCTCGGCGGCCTGGGCCATCAGGCCGACGTTCGGCACCGTGCCGATCTTGGCCGGGTCCAGCGGACCGTTCGCGATCACGTCGTCGATCACGGCCTGGTAGACGCCCGCGTAGGACGAATCGGGGATCACGGCGATCGTGTCGTCTTCGCCGCCGTCGGCGCCCCACAGCTTGCCACCGTTGCGGACGAGGGCTGGCATGGATGCATCCACGATGACGTCCGAGGGGACGTGCAGGTTCGTGATGCCCTTGTCGGAGTTGACATACGACACGCGTGCCCCGGCCGCGAGGGCATCGTGGAACGCGGCGATGATCTCGTCGCCGCCGTCGACCTCGGCGAGTCCGGCGAGGATCGCGCCGAGCCCGTTGTTCGGGTCGAGGCCGGCCGCAGCGATCTTGTCGCCGTAGCGCGCGAAGACGTCGGCGAAGTACGAGCGCACGACGTGACCGAAGATGATTGGGTCGCTGACCTTCATCATGGTCGCCTTGAGGTGCACCGAGTAGAGCACGTCGTCGGCCTTGGCCGCGTCCTGCGCCTCGGCCAGGAACGCGTCGAGCGCCTTCGCCGACAGGAAGGTCGCGTCGATGATCTCGCGCGGCAGCACCTTGAGGTCGCTCTTCAGCACCGTCTCGGTGCCGTCCGTCGCGGTGTGGCGGATGGTCAGCACGTCGTCGTGGGCGGCGACCCAGGACTTCTCGTTGCTCTTGAAGTCGTCGTGACCCATGGTCGCGACGCGGGTCTTCGAACCGGCGGGGAACGGCTTGTTCAGGTGCGGGTGCTTGCGGGCGTAGTTCTTCACCGACAGCGGCGCGCGACGGTCGCTGTTGCCCTCGCGCAGCACGGGGTTGACGGCCGAGCCCTTGATGCGGTCATAGCGCGCACGGACGTCCTTCTCGTCGAGCGTCGTGGGCTCGTCCGGGTAGTCGGGGATGTCGTATCCCTGCGCCTGCAGCTCGGCGATGGCGGCCTTGGGCTGCGGGATCGAGGCCGAGATGTTCGGCAGCTTGATGATGTTCGCCTCGGGAAGCGTGGCGAGACCGCCGAGCTCGGCGAGCGCGTCGCCGACCTGCTGCTCGGGCGTCAGCTTCTGCGGGAAGGCGGCGAGCACACGAGCGGCGAGCGAGATGTCGCGCGTCTCGACGTCGACGCCCGCCTGCCGCGCGACGGCGCGAACGATCGGCAGGAAAGATGCCGTCGCGAGGGCCGGGGCCTCATCGGTGTGGGTGTAGATGATGGTCGATTCGGTCACCAGGAAGTCTCCATTCACGTCTCGTCCACCCTATCCCACCCCCGCGAAATGTATCTCGACGTCAAGATAGTTCGGCGTCGCAGACACCCGGAAGGACGGGGCGGGGACCGCGTCCGACACTCCGGATGTTCATCGTCAAGTCACATTCCGAAACATCGAAGTGTGGGTGGTCGCGCCATCAGCCGTTAGCCTGTCGCTATGGCTGAGCTGCGATTGGTCGAACTGTCCGCCTCCACGATCGTGGCGGTGAACAACCTGTCTCTGAAGCCGGGGCAGGAACAGTACCTCGCACCGGTCTCATACGGGGTCGCGGCCACGGTCGCCGATCCGACCACCTCGTGGCAGCGCGTCGTCTCGGACGGCGACGAGGTCGTCGGCTTCGTCAGCGCGAACTTCGACGAGGACGCCTCGATCGACTACTTCCGCTCGGTGCTGTGGCGCATCAACGTCGACGCCGACGATCAGGGCCGCGGTGTCGGGCGCTTCGCCGTACAGTCGCTCGTCGAGGAGGCCCGCTCGCGCGGATTCGACCACGTCAACGTCATCTACGAGGCGGGCGAGGGCGGACCCGAGGCGTTCTTCCGCCGCGTCGGATTCACGCCCGTGGGCGAGACCGAGTACGGCGAGGTCATCGCCGAGATCCGCATCTGACGCGGACCCCGGGACGGGACTACGGCGCGACGAGGAAGTCGAGCGCCGCGTTCCGGAAATCCCGCGAACCCGGGGTGTTGAAGTGGTGCCGCCCCGGGATCTCGACGAAACGGCCGTTCGGCGTCGCCTCGGCGAGCACGCGGGAGCGCGCGATGATCGCGTCGTCGCTTCCCGTGGCGAACAGGATCGGCTGGCGCGGCGGATGCGCGGGGTCGGGATCCGCGTCGCCCAGGCGCATGCCCTCGGCGAGGGCGATGAGCGAGCGCAGGTCGTTGCCCGCCACCCGCTCCGACAGGGTGACGTAGTTGCGCGTGACCGGGTCGGTGATCTCGGCACCGTCCTCGACGAATGCGCGCGCCTGATCGAGCTTCAAACGTCCGAGGGGTGTGCCGTCGGGGATGCCGCCCAGCACCGCCCGCGACACGCGATGCGAGGCCTCGACCGCGAACTGCCACCCCACACGCGCACCGAGCGAGTATCCGACGTATCGCACCTCGTCGACGAGGTAGGTGTCGAGCACGATCTCGAGGTCGGCGAGGAAGTCGTCCATCGCGTAAGCGCGGGGGTCGTGCGGCTTGTCGCTCGCCCCGTGCCCGCGCTGGTCCACCCCGATCACGCGGAATCCGGCGCGGGTGAGGTCGCGCACCCAGCCCGTGTCGACCCAGTTGTCGCGGCAGCTCGACGAGAAGCCGTGGACGCAGAGAACCGGCTCTGCCGCTTCGTCGCCCCAGGTATAGGTCGCGATGCGGTAGCCCTCGACCGACATCACGAACTGCGGATCGGGCATCTCGGTCAGCATCGACGAGGGAGCGGTCATGGCACCAGCATCCCACGCGAATCGGGGGCGCTTCGCCGCCCGATGTCGTCCTCAGCCCATACGCGCCGCGAGCCAGCGGGCCTGGCGCACCCAGTGCGCGTGTCCGCCACCCTCATGGCCGTTGTACGCGTACACCTCGATCTCACGGTCGTCCGTCGCGAGGTGGTTGTACGCGGTGAAGACGCTCGAGGGCAGCACGATCGGATCCATCAGCCCGACGGAGAAGAGCGCGGGGACCTCGATGCGCCGGGCGAAATTGACCCCGTCGAAGTACGACAGCGTGCGGAAGACGTTGTCATCCGCACCGCGGTGCACGGCTAGGTAGGCGGCGACCTCGGTGAAGGGCGCCTCAGGGGTCAGTTCGACCGAGCGTCGGAAGTGGCAGAGGAACGGGACATCCGGCATCACCGCCCGCACGTTCGTGCCGGACAGCCCGGCGACCGCGAGCGAGATCGCACCGCCCTGGCTGCCGCCCGTGACCGCGATGCGATCGGGGTCGGCGAAGTCCAGGGCTCGTACGGCGTCGATCAGCAGCGCACCGTCGGTGAAGACGCGCCGGTAGAAGTAGGTTTCGGGTGCCGCGATGCCCCGGGTCATGTATCCCGAACCGGCAGCACCGGAGCCGTGCGGGTCGGGGGTGTCGCCGCCCGAACCCCACCCGCTCCCCTGGCCCCGCGTGTCCATCAGCACGTGCGCGTACCCCGAAGCCGCCCACAGCAGCCGTTCGCCGGGCAGACCGCGCCCGCCGCCGTAGCCGATGAACTCCACCACCGTCGGCCAGGGGCCCTCGCCGCGGGGTCGCGTGACCCAGCCCTTGATCGGCTCGCCGCCGAAGCCGGCGAACGTCAGATCTTCGATCACGAGCTCGTCGATCGGTGTATCGACGGCCGCAAGCTCCGGAGCCCACGCCATCGTGCGCGCCTGCGCGAGCGTGTCGGCCCAGAACTCGTCGAAATCGGATGGTTCGGCCACCTCGGGCCGGTACACCCGCAGTGTCTCGAGCGGCAGGTCGGTCTGCGCCATGGGAGCCCCCGTCGTCAGTCGGGGAAGCCCCCGCCTGGATCATAGCGACGCTGACGAGCGTCGCGCGCGCGGAACGCAGCGCCGCTCGCCCGATGCAGCGCCGCTAGACCAGGGTCTCGCGCCACGCCTCGTGCAGCTTGGCGAAACGTCCCGTTCCCGCGATCAGCGCCTGCGGGGTGTCGTCCTCGACGATCCGGCCGTGCTCCATCACCAGCACCCTGTCGGCGATCGCGACCGTCGACAGGCGGTGCGCGATGATGATCGCGGTGCGGTCGGCGAGCAGGTGCTGCAGGGCGTCCTGGATCAATCGCTCGCTGGGCATGTCGAGCGACGCCGTCGCCTCGTCGAGGATCAACACGGCGGGGTCGGCGAGGAAGGCGCGGGCGAACGAGATCAGCTGACGCTGTCCCGCCGAAACCCGGCCACCGCGCTTGTTCACGTCGGTGTCGTACCCGTCCGGGAGCGCCCGGATGAACTCATCCGCTCCCACCGCGCGCGCGGCCGCCTGGACCTCTTCGAACGTCGCCTCGGGCTTGCCGAACGCGATGTTGTCGGCAACGGAACCGCTGAACAGGTACGCCTCTTGCGTGACCATGACGATCGCGCGACGCAGGTCCTTGGGGTGCAGGTCGCGCAGGTCGACGTCGTCGAGCAGCACGTGGCCCCGGGTGGGGTCGTAGAAGCGGGACACGAGCTTGGCCAGCGTGGACTTTCCCGCGCCCGTCGTTCCGACGAGCGCGACGGTTTGACCCGCCGGGATGTCGAGCGTGATGTCGGG
>CAYZEL010000023.1:0-20174 GCA_964477515.1 uncultured Microbacterium sp. | reverse complement strand
GGGTGCGGCGTTGTCACGGGTGCGGGTGCGGCCATCAACACCGCGCGCGTTCGCCCAGGCGACACCGTCGCGGTCATCGGCTGCGGCGGCGTGGGGCTGAACACCATTCAGGGTGCAGCGCTGGCCGGGGCATCTCGCATCATCGGCGTCGACCTGCATCCCGCCAAGCTCGAGCTTGCCCGGTCCTTCGGCGCGACCGATGTGGTCGATGCATCCGGTACGAACGCGGTCGAGGCGGTGCGCGAGCTGACCGGCGGAGGGGTGACCAACGCGTTCGAGGTCATCGGTCTCAAGACGACCGCGGAGCAGGCGGTACGGATGCTCGCCGTCGGCGGGGGCGCATTCCTGATCGGTGTGCAGCAACCGGGAACGGTGCTCGACGTCGATCTGTTCTCGGACGTGATCCTGCCGCAGCGACGCAACATCGGCGTCTCGATGGGGTCGACGAACCCGCACGTCGATATCCCGATGTTCGCCGAACTGTACCTGCAGGGCCGGCTCCAGCTCGACGCGCTCGTCTCGCAGCGCATCGCCCTGGAGGACCTGAACGACGGCTACGACCGGCTTATGAGCGGCGAGGTCGCGCGGTCGGTAGTCACCGCGTTCTGAGGATCGACGACCTGCCGCTCGGCTGTCCCACAGCATGGAACGGTCCCATGCTGTGGGACATTCTCGGCAGCCGGGCGCGGGCCCGCCCTAGCGTTGCAGCACCTAGTTGATTGCAGCGACGCACAGCGGGAGCGAGGTCATCCATGCAGCATTCAGTCGAGTCTTCGGAGTCCCGGGGCGTGATGACATCCATCGCCCACAGCATGGACGATTTCAACGCGCTCGTGCAGGCGTCGTTCATGCCGTTGGAGGTCACGACGCCGCGCTCCGACTTCACGGGGCGCATCAGGGCTGCACGGCGGGACGACGTCTACTGCTACGAGATCGCCGCCAACGAGCACGTCGTGCAGCGCACCCAGAGGATGATCGAGACCACCACGACGGGGGAGTTCTACAAGCTCAGCACGATGCTCTCGGGCACGTCTATCGTGCTTCAGGACGACCGCGAGGCCGTCCTGGGCGTCGGCGATGTCGCTCTCTACGACACGACTCGTCCCTACACGCTCATCTCGTCCGAGGGTGCCCGCACCGCTGTCGTGATGCTGCCGAGACAGCAGGTCGAACTTCCCCCGGGGATCGTGCGCCAGCTCACCGCTGTGCGCCTCTCGAGCGACCACGGCATGACCTCGATCATCTCGCCGTTCATCGCATCGCTCGCCGCGGACCTGCGTCAGTTCGAATCGTCGGCCGGGGCGCGGCTGGCGCGCAATCTCGTCGATCTCGTGACGACGATGCTCGTGAGCGAGCTGGACATCGACGACGAGGAGACATCGCGCCGAGCACTCCTGCGGCGTGTGTGCGCATATGTCGACGACAACCTCGGTGATCCGGCCCTGGGCCCGGGGAAGATCGCCGCGGCCCACTTCATATCCGTCCGCTACCTTCAGGTGCTGTTTCAGCGGGAGGGGACGACGGCATCCGCCTGGATTCGGCAGCGTCGGCTCGAGCGCTGTCGCCGCGATCTCACGGACCCGGTCATGGCGCAGTGGCCCATCGCGGGCATCGCCGCCCGATGGGGCTTCCTCGAGCCGACTCACTTCAGCCGCGTCTTCAAGGATCACTTCGGTCGAAGTGCACGTGACATCCGCGCCGCTGGGCAGCAGGCCGCTTAGCGCCCGGGTTGGTGCGCGCACCGTCAACAGTCGTGCGAGCGCGGTCAAACGGGGTTGCGCGCATCACGCCTAGCGTGGAAACGAAGCTCGTACGGCCGAAGGAGGATGCGATGGTGCAGGCGCTCGTACTCGATGAGGTGGGCGGCACGTTCCGCACCGTAGATGTGCGGCTCGCGTCGCCGATCGGCCGCGAAGTGCTCGTGGATGTCAAGGCGAGCGGGCTGTGTCACAGCGATCTGACGGCGAGTTCGCTCGGCGGATTCGCGCTGCCCGCGATTCTCGGACACGAGGTGTCGGGGGTCGTGAAGCAGGTGGGCCCGGATGTCGTCGACCTGGCCCCGGGCGACCACGTCGTGGCGTCCCTGCAGTCGCATTGCGGCAGTTGCGCCGCGTGTCTGCGTGGCGACATCAACATGTGCGGCGAACCGGCCTTCGTGACGCGGGCACCGGGCGAGGAGGCCCGCATCACACTGGACGGCGCCGCCGTCACGCCGGTCGTCGAACTCGGCGGCTTCGCGGAGCAGATCCTCGTTCACGAGAACAACCTCGTCCGCATCGACGAGGACATCCCACACGAGGTCGCCTGCATCCTGGGTTGCGGGGTCCTGACGGCCGCGGGCGCCGTCCTGAATGCGTCGAAGGTGCCGTCCGGTGCATCCGTCGCCATATACGGCTGCGGCGGCCTCGGCCTCGCAGCGATCCAGGCGGCACGTATCGCCGGTGCATCGACGATCGTCGCCGTGGACATCTCGGACAGCAAGCTCGAACTCGCCGTGCGCATGGGCGCGACCGCTGGCGTGAACTCATCGACGACGGAACCGGTCACCGCGGTACGCGAGTCTACCGGGGGCGGGGCCGACTTCGTCTTCGACTTCGTGGGGCGCCCCGACGTGACCCGGCAGGCATACGACTCGGTCGGTCGAGCGGGAGAGTTGGGCGTCGTCGGAATCAACATGCCGGGGGCGACGTTGGAGATCGGCATCGGACCCGAATTCATCTGGAACCAGGTGCGCATCCGGCCGATCTTCAACGGATCAGGCAACTTCAAGACGGACATTCCCCGCTATGTGTCGCTGTACAACAGCGGCGTGCTTCACCTCGACGAACTCGTCTCGCGCACCATCTCACTCGAGCAGGTCAATGATGCCTACGCGCACATCCACGAGCATGTCGGACGGACGGTGGTGACGTTCCCCTGACGCACGCACCCGGAGCCCCGGGGCATGGGGGCCCGGCCGTCGTGTCCGCGACCGGCTGGGAGCGTGCGCGACACGGTCCCTCGAGTGGCTACGCTCAACCCATGTCCTCGATTCCGGACGAGCGCACCCCGGAATTCGAGGGCGTGCCGAGGGTGTTGGCTCGGACCGTGCACCTCCTGCGCTGCTTCACCTACGCAGACGACACGCTGTCGGTGCGCGAACTGGTTCAGCGTTCCGGGTTGCCCCGGTCGACCGTGCATCGCATCACGGGGGATCTCGTCCACCTCGGCCTGCTCACCCGGACCGCGAGCGGGCGTTACGCGATGGGGACCCTCGTCTGGGAGCTCGGGCAGTTCTCGCACATCAATGTGCGCCTGCGCCAGGCCGCGCAGGATCATCTCACACGGTTGTACGAGGCGTGCGGCGAGAACGTGCTCATCGCGGTCATGACGACGACGATCCCGGAGACGGCGCAGGTGATGTTCGTCGGGCACGTCCGTGGTCCGCGTTCGGTGCCGGTGCTCGCCCACGAGGGCGGGCGATTTCCTCTCCATACGACGGCCAGCGGACGCGCGCTCGTCTCGGCGCAATCTCCGGACTGGATCGAACGCTATCTCGCGCGGATCTTCGACGGAGAGACGAAACGTTCGACAGTGGGTCAGGCGCGTCTGCGCGCGACGATCGCAGCGGCCCGGAGCCGCGGGTATGCGACCCAGATGGGCGAGGTGGACGCCGGCGCCGCGGGCATCTCGGCGCCGATTCCGTCCGGTCTCGACACGCCGACTGCCGTCGTCACCATCGCCGCATCCGCGGAGCATTGGGATGAGCGGCGGTACGCCTCAATGCTGCGGGTGACGGCGCACGCCATTGCGAAAGACATGCACGAAGGACCCTGACGCGCCGCGCCGCTACGGCCGCACGATGAGCCGCGGCTCCACGAGCACGTGCTCGGGCGCCGCCTCGCGATCGCGCAGCGCGATGACGTTCCCCGTCGGCCCCATCAACAGATCGAGCGCGCCCGCCGCGACGAGCTCGGGCGACTGCTCGACGCTCGAGATGCCCAGGGCCTCGGCCACGGGGGTGTTGTCGAATCCGATGATCGGAAGCGCTCGGCGACCGGCGTCCGCTGCGGCGAGATGCGCGCCGACCGCGAGGGCGTCGCTGACGCACACGAGCGCGTCGAGTTCGTCGAGGGTCCTGCCGTCGGCGAAGGCCGCGGTCATGACGGCGCGGGCGTCGGCGAGGCCGTCGAGCGTTTCGAAGCGCGGACCGGTGGCCGAGGCATCCGCCATCGCCTCCCGCCAGCCCCGCTCGCGGTCGTCGCCCGTGCCGCCGTCGCTCGGCCATCCGAGGAACCCGACACGGGATCCCGCAGTCGCCAGCGCGTGACGCGTCGCGGCACGGGTGCCGGCGGCCCCGTCGACGTCGACCCATGTGTGCGTCGAGCGATACACGTCGCCGCCTCCCCATGGTCGCCCGAAGGATACGAAGGGCATGTCCCGCTCGGCCAGCCACCCGGTGCGCGGGTCACCGAAGAACGTGCCCGTCACGACGACGGCGTCGATCTCCCCGCCGTCGATGAGGTCACCGAGACGCTCCATCTCCTCCTCCGCCGTGCGAGCACTGTAGAGCAGAACCCGCATGCCTCGTTCGCTCGCACGCTCGGTGAGGGCGTGCACGAAGCGGTCGAGGAGCACGCCCGAGATGCCTCCGGTATAGGGATCGAGATGGATGCCGATGGTCGAGCTGCGGCGCGTGCGCAGGCGCCGCGCGGCCGCATGCGGGCGATAGCCCAGCTCCGCGATGACATGGGCGACGCGCTCCCGCGTGGACTCGCGGACGATCTCGGGGGAGTTGAGCACATTGGAAACGGTCTGACGCGAGACCCCGGCGACGCGAGCGACGTCCTCGACGGTGGGCGGTTTCGCCATCTCCGCGCCTCCCGGGCCTCGGCTGCGCGGGGAGACCGCGGCAGGGCCGCCCCGTTCATGAACGTTCAAATCGTTACGTCCAGGCTACCCCGAGTGACTTGACACGCCTCGTCGTGCCCTCCTAACGTGCTCTTAGCGGGCCAATTTGATCGTTCAAACTTGCTCCTCTGGCCTCATTGCGGGAGGCCCTCGTGACCTCATCAAAGGAGAGAGACATGACACGGCATATCATCCGGAACGTCGTCGGGGCGGGAGCGTTCGTCCTCGTCGGCGCGCTGGCGCTCACGGGATGCGGCGGCTCGACCTTCGACGATCCATCCGGCGCGGACGGTGAACTCACCTCCTCGGACGACGCCCTCACGATCCTCATCGGCTCCAGCGGAGAGGCCGAGACCGTCGCCGTCGAGGAGGCCGTGGCGGCCTGGTCCGCAGAATCCGGCGTGGATGCGACGGTGCAGGTCGCGAACGATCTCGCGCAGCAGCTCTCGCAGGGCTTCGCTGCCGGATCCCCGCCGGACCTGTTCTACCTGTCGACGGATCAGATCGCGGGCTACGCGGGCAACGGCTCGCTCATGCCCTACGGCGATCTGCTCTCGAACAAGGACGACTTCTACCCCTCGCTCGTCGAGAATTTCACGGTCGACGGCGACTTCTACTGCGCGCCCAAGGACTTCTCCACACTCGCGCTCGTCATCAACACCGAGCTGTGGGCCGCGGCGGGACTGACGGATGCCGACATCCCCACGACGTGGAAAGAGCTCGACACGGTGGCGGCGACCCTGACCTCGGGCGGCACGGCCGGCCTCGCCTTCGGTACCGAGTATCAGCGCATCGGCACGTTCATGGCCCAGGCCGGCGGCGGGCTCGTGGTCGACGGGGAAGCCGTGGCGAACAGCCCCGAGAACGTCCAGGCGCTCGACTACGTCAAGGCGGGCCTCGAGGCGGGCACCTTCGCCTATGCGTCGGATCTCGGCGCGGGCTGGGGCGGCGAGGCCTTCGGAAAGGGACTGGCGGCCATGGTCATCGAGGGCAACTGGATCGGCGGGGCGATGAGCAACGACTTCCCCGACGTCGAGTACGTCGTTGCGGAGCTCCCGGCAGGCCCGGCGGGCAAGGGCACCCTGCAGTTCACGAACTGCTGGGGGATGGCGGCGGACAGCCCCAACCAGGAGGCGGCGCTCGACCTGGTCGAGTACTTGACGTCCGCCGACCAGCAACTCGCGTTCTCCGAGGCGTTCGGGCCGATGCCGTCGGTCACGTCGGCCGCGAATGCCTGGACGGAGGCCAATCCCGACCTGGCCGCGTTCCTGAACGGTGCAGAGTATGCCCAGTTCCCGCCGAACAGCGACGGCGCGAGCGACGTGATCGCCGACTTCAACGCGCAACTGGAATCGCTGAAGACGGGTGACCCCGCGACGATTCTCGACTCCGTGCAGGGAAACCTCGAGGCCGTGGTCGGCTGACCATGACCACTCGGGTCACCGCCTCCCGCGCCGGATCCCGCAGGTCGGGGATCCGGCGCGGTGAGGCCGCCGCCGGATGGATCTTCACGGCTCCCGTGATCATCATCCTGGGCGTCTTCCTGCTGGTCCCGGTGCTGATGGCGCTGTGGGTGAGCTTCTCCGACTGGACGGGGAGGGGAAGTCCCCTCTCCGGCGATGTCGGCTTCGTGGGCCTCGACAACTACGCGGCCGTCACGAGCGGCGGAGGTCTCGCCGAGCGCGACTTCGGCATCGCGATGCGCAACAACGCCTGGTACGTGCTGCTGGTGGTGCCGCTCCAGACGATCCTGTCGTTGTTCCTCGCGGTGCTCGTGAGCCGCGCGATCCTCCGCGGCCGCGGCTTCTTCCGCACGGCGTTCTACTTCCCCTCCATGACGAGCTCGGTCGCGATCACGGTGTTGTGGCTCTTCCTGTTCTCCACGACCGGGGTCGTCAATCAGGTGCTCTCGTGGATCGGCATCTCGGGTCCGAACTGGTTCAGTGACCCGCGGGGGATCGTCCACGTGGCGCTGGGGGCCGTCGGCGTGCAGGAAGGACCCGACTTCCTCACGTCGGGCTCGTTCCTCGGCATCAGCGCCTGGGAATGGCTCGCCGGTCCGTCGGTGGCGATGAGCGCCTTCATCCTGATGGCTGTCTTCACCACGAGCGGCACGTTCATGCTGCTCTTCGTCGCCGCGTTGCAGAACATCGGGACGGAACTCGGCGAGGCGGGCATGATGGACGGCGCGAGCGGGTGGCAGCGGTTCCGTCTCATCACGCTGCCGCAGCTGCGTCCGACGCTGTTCACCGTGCTGACGCTGGGCCTGATCGGCTGCTGGCAGGTCTTCGATCAGATCTATACCGGAACCCAGGGCGGGCCGGCCAAGACGACGCTGACCCCGGCGTACCTCTCGTACGACTCGGCATTCATCGGTCAGGACTGGGGCGAGGGCGCGGCGATCGCGTTCATCCTCTTCGTCATCATCATCGCGTTCACGATCCTGCAGAGGTGGGTGCTGCGCGAGCGCCCGGTGTCGAAGCGTCGCGCCGCGCAGTATCAGCCCAAGGGGACGAAGCCATGACCGACACCGCCCGCGCGGAAACCGAGGTCCTGATCCTGGACCGACCCGCTCCTCGCCGCGCACGCAGGTACGGTCGGCGCGTGATCGCGGCCCAGCTCGCGCTCTACGCCATGCTCGCCGTCCTCGCGCTCGTGTACGTCTATCCGTTCCTCGTGCAGGTGGCGACCTCGTTCAAGACGGATGCCGAGGCGGCGTCCGATCCGATCTCGCTGATCCCGAGCATCTGGTCGCTGGCGGCGTACGACCTGCTGTTCACGCGCAGCGATTTCCCGCTCTGGTTCATGAACAGCGCGATCGTCACCGTCACCGTGACGCTCGGGCGCGTGTTCTTCGTGTCCCTCGCGGGGTACGCGCTGGCGCGGCTGCAGTTCCGGGGGCGCACCGTGATCTTCGCGCTCGTGGTGGCGGTCATGGCCGTGCCGGGGGTCGTGCTCCTGATCCCCAAGTTCCTCGTGCTCAACCAGATCGGCCTGTACGACACTTATGCCGGCATGATCCTGCCGCTGCTGGTGGATGCCGCCGGGGTCTTCATCATGAAGAACTTCTTCGAGTCGATCCCGTCCTCGGTCGAGGAGCAGGCCCGCATCGACGGCGCCGGCCCGTTCCGCGTGTTCTGGTCGATCGTGCTGCCTATGGCGCGCCCCGCCCTGATCACGATCGTCATCCTGTCCTTCCAGGGGTCGTGGAACGAGCTCAGCCACTTCATCGTCGCGACCCAGTCTCCGGACCTGACGACGCTCACGAAGGGCGTGGCGTCCCTCGCCTCGGGGCAGCTGAGCCAGGGCAGTCAGTACCCGGTCAAGCTCGCGGCCGCGGCGATCATGACGATTCCCGTCGCGATCGTGTTCTTCGTCTTCCAGAAACGCATCATGAACACCACAGAAGGAGCAGTAAAGGGATGACCGTTCCCCGCATGTCCATCGACGCGCACCCCGTGCAGCCACTCATCAGCGACGCCCTGATCGTCCTGCGCGCCCCCACCCAGGTGTGGTCGGGACGTGATGGGGAGGTGCGCGCCGACGATCCCGATCGTGCGATCGACGGGGTGTTCCACGGAGACGTGCGGTATCTGCGGGAGGCATCCCTGACGTACGACGGCGCGCGGCCGGAGTGGATCTCTGCATCCCCGGAGGGTGCCTCGCGCGCCACGTTCGGCGGGATCCTGCGGAGCCTCGACGACCCGACACCCGACCCGAAGGTGAGGGTGGTACGTGACCGGGTGGTGGAAGCGGGCAGCGTGCGCGAGACGATCTCGCTGCGTTCCCACCTCGGGCACCCGATCGAGACCGAGCTGCGCCTGCGGCTCGTGCCGGAGTTCGCATCCCTCCACGATGTCAAGGCCGGGACGGCCGGGCCGCGCGCCTGGTCCGTCGCAGACCTGGCCGCTGGGGGTGCCGCTCCCGTCGTCGCCGTTTCGTCGATGGACCAGTCCTTCGCGGTGACCGCGCCCGAGGCATCCGTCGATGTCTCCGACGATGCGATCACCCTCGCGTGGAGCGTGCGGATCCCCGCCCGCGGCACGGTCGAGGTGACGTGGTCCGTCGCGCTCGAGGACCCCACGCTCGTGGTGCAGGGCGCCGCGAGCACCGTCGACTGGCGCCCCGTGTCGCCCGCGGGCACGCGCGTCGACCGGGGGGAGGATCCCCGCGTCGAGCGATGGCTCGAGACGGCCCTCGCCGATCTCGATGCGCTGCGCCTCGCCCTGCCCGAGCAACCGCACGACGAGTTCTACGCGGCTGGCGCCCCGTGGTTCTTCACCCTCTTCGGACGTGACTCGCTCTGGGCCGCGCGGCTCGCCCTCCCCGTCGACACGCGGATCGCTGCATCCACGCTCCGCGTCCTGGCGCGCATGCAGGGCGAGGACACCCATGCGGCGACCGCCGAGCAGCCCGGCAAGATCCTGCATGAACTGCGCGCGACGCCCCTCGAGATGCCGGGCGAAGGCATCGTGCTGCCCCCGGTGTACTTCGGCACGGTCGATGCGACTGCGCTATGGGTCTGCCTGCTCTCGGAGGCCTGGTCGTGGGGCATGCCCGATGACGAGGTGCGCGCCCTCGTTCCCGCGCTGCGCTCGGCCCTGGGCTGGCTGGTCGAACACGGCGACAGTGACGGCGACGGGTTCATCGACTACGTCGACGAGTCCGGCCACGGTCTCGCGAACCAGGGGTGGAAGGACTCGGGGGACTCCATCCAGTGGCGCACGGGCGAACTCGCGGAGGGGCCGATCGCCCTGTGCGAGGTGCAGGGATACGCCTACGAGGCCGCGCTCGCCGGCGCATCCATCCTCGAGCGCCTCGGCGAGTCCGGACACGACGAACTGCGGTCCTGGGCCGCGGGACTCAGGGAACGCTTCGCCGAGTCTTTCTGGGTGGAGACTCCGGAGGGGCGGTATCCCGCCATCGCGCTCGACGCGCGCAAACGCCCGGTCGACACCCTGACGAGCAACATCGGTCACCTGCTCGGCACCGGCATTCTGGACCCGGCGGAGGAGCGTGCGGTGGCGCAACTCCTGCTCGGGCCGAGCATGCTGTCGGGCTTCGGGGTTCGCACGATGTCGACGGATGCCGCGGGATACTGGCCCCTCAGCTACCACGGCGGCAGCGTGTGGACCCACGACTCCGCGATCATCGCGCACGGGATGGCGCGCGCGGGCCTGGTGGAGGCCGCTGCGACGGTCGTCGACGGATTGCTCGAGGCGGCCGAGGCCTTCCGGTTCCGGATGCCGGAGCTGCACAGCGGTGATCCCCGATCGGAGACGCGTATGCCGACCCCGTATCCCGCGGCGTGCCGGCCGCAGGCCTGGTCCGCGGCTGCTGCCGTCGTCGCGGCGCAGGTCTCCCGAGGCGTCGTGCCGGAAGTCGTCACCGGCCGACGCGCCTCGCCGGTCGGGTGAGCGGATGGTTCGGAGCGCGGGACGTGGTCGACCGTCCGTCCGTCAGCGGACGGGCCAACAGATCTGCGTGCGCCACTTCGTCGCGTCGGGCTCGACCTCCGGATCCGTGAGGTAGCTCTCCCACATGACATCGCCGACATCGAGGTGCTCGTCGGCGAAGTAGCGTTCGAGTTCGGAGTACGTGCGCTCCATCGTGTCGAACGGCCCGACGTGCACCGCCTCGACGATCCTCCCGCCGGGCAGCGCGCCAGGCTTCACGTCGCCGACCGACGCGATCACCGAGGTGACGGGAAAACCGGCTTCGACATCCACGGTCTCGCCGGGCTGACCGTAGTACTTGCCGAACGGCGCTCCGCTGGGCTGGATGCCCTGAGCTCCGAGCGCCCTCATGGTGTGGTCGAACGCGCGGGAGAAGAACTGCGTCAGTTCCGACATCGGCACCCGCTCTCGGACGCCCGCGGTGGGTTGTTCAGGACGGTCGACGACGGTGATGGTTGTCATCTTCCGAGACTCGTGCGTCGGGACGACGCCTGCCAGGGTCCAAGGTCCCGGTCCGCTCGCGAGCGGCTCCCGACGACATTCGACAGACGACTCCGTGACACTACGTGCTTCGGAGTTCGTCGACGAGGCGGATGAGTTCCGCGGACCAGCTTTCGCCCTTCTCTCGGGTGTATCTCGCAATCGGCATCGAGATGCTGATCGCTGCGTGCTGGCCGTTGAGTTCCCCTGTCGCGATGGCCATCGCGGCGATGCCGGGTTCGCTCTCTTCGAAGTTCCATCCGATTCGCGTGTCGCGAACATCGTCGATCTGCTCGTGCAATGACGGCAGATCGACGTCGATGTGGCGGCCGCGCGGACTGGCGAGGGCCATCTTGTAGCGAGCGTCGATCTCTTCATCGGGCAGTTCGGCGAGGAGTGCCTTGCCCGCGGACGTCCGGTGGGCGGGCAGCCAAACGCCCACGCGCAGGCCGAATCGGAGTGAGTGCGATGTCGCCTCGATGCCGTCGAGGTGTTGGATCTGCGTCCCGGCGAGAGTCGCGATGTGGACGGTCTCGTCGGTCCGTGCGAAGAGCTGCTCGAGGAATGGGCGCAGCGTCATCACCAGCGTCGGCTGGGGGAACGCGCCGTGCGCATGCCGGAGAGTCGCCCCCACGTGATAGCGCTTCTGCGGACCGCGCACGACGAAGCCATCGGCAGCCATCGTTCTCAGCAGCCGGAGCGCGGTGGACGGATTGACGTCGAGCGCGGAGGCGGCCTCCGTGACGCTCAAGGATCCCTCGTCGAGGACCAGTTTGATCAGGGCCAGAGCCCTGTGTACCGACTGTATGGGTTCAAAGTTGCGCTCCACGCAAACAACTCTAGTTGCTTTTGCGCCTAACGCCGATAGTGTCGATGCTAATTCGAGAGCACGGGTGTCGACTGGCGGTTCGACCGGACGGCGCCACGGGACTCAGACTTCAACGACGAGGGGTTGCGATGTCAACGACGAACGCGGAGTCGATCACGTCGATCATGAGCGGGGGCGGTCGACCCGCGAACAGCCGCCGTCCCATCAAGATCGTCGAGACCTCCCTGCGGGACGGGCATCAGAGCCTCTGGGCGACCCGCATGCGCACCGAGCACATCCTCGCGATGGCCGAAGACTACGATCAGGCGGGCTTCGAGCAGGTCGACCTCGTCGCTCCCATTCAGTTCGACGTGGCGGTGCGTTATCTCAAGGAGAACCCGTGGGAACGCGTGCGTCTGGCGCACGAGGCCATGCCGAGCACACGCCTTCGGGCACTCATCCGCTCGCGCAACATCGCCGCCTTCGACTTCCTCCCGGACGACATCATCGAGGCATGGGTCGAGCGGCTGTATGCCAACGGATTCCGGGTGATCGGTTCGTTCGACGGCCTCAATGACATGGGGAACATCGTTCCGGCCCTCGTCCGCGCGAAGGAGCTCGGGGCGTCGACCTTCGGTGCCGTGTCCTTCTCCGAGAGTCCCGTGCACACCGACGAGCTGTTCGTGCGCAAGGCGCAGGAGCTCATCGAGAAAGCGGACGTCGACGCGATCATGCTCAAGGATGCTGCGGGCCTGCTCACCCCGGATCGCGTGCGCACGCTCGTCCCCGCCCTCCGGGAGGTGATAGGCGACCGCATCCTCGAAGTCCATACTCACTCACTCACCGGTCTCGCCCCTCTCGTCTGCCTCGAGGCCGTCGAGCTCGGCGCGGACCAGATCCACACGTCGGTGTGGCCACTCGCGACCGGCAACGCGCAACCGTCCACCCAGACGCTCGTGCGCGATCTGCGGGCACTCGGATATCAGGTCGATGTCGACCTCGATCGGGTCGATCGCATCAGTGAGCGACTCCTCGAGATCGCCGAGACGGAGGGAAAGGCCGTCGGCGCGCCCGTCGAGTACAACGGCCTCCACTACATGCACCAGATCCCGGGCGGCATGCTCGCGAATTTCCGCTCGCAGCTCGAGACCGCGGGTCTGTCCGATCGGTACGACGACCTTCTCGTCGAGGTGGCCCGGGTCCGTGAGGAATTGGCCTACCCGATCATGATCACCCCGTTCGCGCAGTTCGTCGGTGTCCAGGCGGTCATGAATGTCATCACCGGCGACCGATATTCGGTGGTGCCCAACGAGATCAAGAAGTACGCCCTCGGCTATTTCGGCACGCTGCTGGCAGACATCGATCCCGGGGTGCTCGAGAAGATCCTGGCGAACGGATCCGCCAATATCCCCCTCGAACCACCGGCCGTCATTCCGCCGATGCTCGACGACCTCCGGGCCCAGTACCCGGATGAAGACATCGACACTCTTCTGTTGCGCGCGATGTTCGCGGGCGCGCAGGTGGACGAGATGAAGGCTGCCGTCGCCGCCGGCGGCAACCCCGACAACATCAGCTGGCCGGTCCTCGACCTGATCCGCACACTCGCAGGCGCCACCGCGTCCGGCCGTCGCGAACTCAGCGCCGGAGACATCCGCATAAGCATCGACAAGGGAGCACGAGATGCCGCTTAATCCCCCCGACATCAAAGAACTCAAGGCGATCATCGACTGGGTGAACCTCAGCGAGGACGTGCGCGAGCTGACGCTCAAGTACGGCGACGTCGAGCTCTTCATCACGCGGAACGAGGGCACCAGGGGTCCCGCCCCGGCCCCGGCCCCGGCGCCGGCCCCGGTCACGCAATCCCTACCGACCCCTGCAGCACCCACGGCCGTGCCTGCCGCGGCTGCGTCCGTGCCTGAGACGCCGGCTGCAGCGAACGTCGGCGGGTCGAGCGGCGACGTGTCGCTCGCCGCCGACGAGGTGCTCGTCCGGGCACCCATGGTCGGCACCTACTACGCCGCGCCGAAGCCGGGTGCGCCCTCGTTCGTCGAGGTCGGAGGCCGGGTCGAGGTGGGCGCGGTGCTCTGCATCGTTGAGGTCATGAAGCTCATGAACAACATCGAGGCGCCCGCCGCGGGCGTCGTGACGCAGATCCTCGTGGAGAACAATCAGACGGTCGAGTACGGCCAGCCGATGCTGGTGATCCGGCGCGATGCCTGAGAAGCTCAAGAGCGTACTCATCGCCAACCGCGGTGAGATTGCTCTGCGTGTCATCCGCGCGTGCCAGGAACTCGGCATCCGCAGTGTCGTGGCGTACTCCGAAGGAGACGCGGGGTCTCTCCCGGTCAAGCTCGCAGATCAGGCCATCTGCATCGGACCCGCGCAGGTCAACCAGAGTTACCGCAACCCGCAGGCGGTCGTCGGAGCCGCGCTCGCGCTCGGTGTCGACGCCATCCATCCCGGTTACGGCTTTCTGTCCGAGAACGCCGATTTCGCGGCTCTCTGCGAGTCCGAGGGAGTGCGCTTCGTTGGTCCGGCGTCGGACGTCATCCGGCGGATGGGCGACAAGATCGAGGCGAAGGAGATCGCGAGGCGAGCCGGCGTTCCCACGGTCCCCGGCTCGTTGGGCGCCGTCACCGAGTTCTCCGAAGCACTGAGCGTGGCGCGCGATGTCGGATTCCCGCTGCTCATCAAGGCGTCCGCAGGCGGTGGGGGACGTGGAATGCGCGTCGTCGAGACCGCGGAGACCCTCGAGGAGGATCTCGCCGCGATCATGGCCGAGGCCGAGGTCGCGTTCGGTGACCCGTCCGTCTATATCGAGCGCTATCTCACCGACATCCGTCACATCGAGGTGCAGGTGATCTCGGACGGTGAGACCACCCTCCATCTCGGCGAACGCGATTGCACCGCGCAGCGGCGCAATCAGAAGCTCATCGAGGAGTCGCCTTCGCCCGTGCTCACCTCCGAGGTGCGCGAAGCGCTGGCGTCGTCGGCGGTGGCGCTGTGCCGGGAAGTCGGCTACCGGAACGCCGGCACGATCGAGTTCGTTTACGACAACGTCGAGCGGGCGTACTACTTCATCGAGATGAACACGCGGATCCAGGTGGAGCACCCGGTTACCGAGATGGTGACGGGCATCGACCTGATAAAGCTGCAGCTGAAGATCGCCGGCGGCGAGGCTCTCACCCTGACACAGGAGCAAATCGTCGTGCGTGGCCACGCGATCGAGTGTCGTATCAATGCGGAAGACCCGGAGCGCGGCTTCGCACCGAATCCCGGAACGATCGCACGCTTCCGTGCGCCCGGTGGCTTCGGCGTCCGAATCGACACCCACATCGAATCGGGGTACACGATTCCGCCGTTCTACGACTCCATGGTCGGAAAGCTCATCTGCTGGGGCTCCGACCGCGACGAAGCCATCGAGCGCACGCTTCGCGCGTTGCGTGAGATGGAGATCGACGGCGTCACGACCACCGCGGCATTCCACGAGGAGATCGTGGCGAGCGAGCGTTTCCGCAGTGGCGAATTCAACACGGCGTTCGTGGCGGATCACCTCGCCGCCCGCCTAACAACCCCGCCTGGCGCGACACTCGTCGCCCCCCGGAAATAAGGAGTGACGTTCATGTCCATTGCCACCCACCCGAGCACCCGTCAGGCCGTGCTCGCCGATCTCATCGCGCGACCCGCGGGCCGCGCTCGCGCCTTCGCGGTGGACGCCGCACTCGTCCTCGCCGGCGTCGTACTCGTCGCGCTCCTGGCCAAGGTGTCGTTCTTCATCGGTCCGGTGCCGATCTCGGGGCAGACGCTCGGCGTGATCGTCGTCGGGGCGGCTCTCGGGGCCAAGCGGGCGGCCGCATCCCTCACGACGTGCATGCTCGTCGGGCTCGCGGGCATGCCGGTCTTCGCAGGCGCAACGGCGGGACCCGCATACGTGCTCATGCCCTCGTTCGGGTTCGTGCTCGGGTTCATCCCCGCCGCGTACCTCACGGGCTGGATCGCAGAACGCGCATGGGACCGCAATCCCGGGCTCGCGTTCATCGGCTTCGTCGGCGCCTCGATCGTGCCGTTCCTGATCGGTGTGCCGTACTTGGCCATGATCCTGGGCACAGTGATGGGCCAGGAGGTGACCCTGGCGGGAGTTCTGAATGCAGGAGTCTGGCCGTTCGTGGTGCCGGGTCTCATCAAGGCCGCCTTCGCAGCGCTGATCATCCCCGGGGCGTGGCTGCTCGTGCGGGCCGCGGACCGTACGAAGCGCTGAGAGCATCCGCGACCCGCGGCCGATTGGGTGACGAGCGGTCGGTGCGGTTCACCACGGAGCACGTCCTCACCGACGGTAGAGTCGGCGCGTGAAAGCACTGACGCCGTACGCCGATGCCGTCGTCGAGTGGGGCATCCGCGCGTCGCTCCTGACCTACATGGCGGGCGCGAGGGACTTCGAGGTCGAGACGACCGGGGGCGCAACCTTCTCCCTCCCCGCCGGTGCGCGGATGACGGGACGGGTGGACGAGCACGGTGTGCTGCGTCTGGATGGATCGGTCGTGCTGCGCGCCCATCTCGGCGCCCTGCTGGTGCCGCTCATCGATGTCCGCATCGACGGTCGCGCCCTGACGATTGCAGACCCCGCGTCGTCCGATGGCTCTGATGACGAGCGCCTCGCACTCGTGGATCTGGTGCCGCCGGAGGTAGAGGAAAGCGACCCGGGAACGATCGTGTTCGGGACGCGACTGGCGTCGACGGCAGATGCGCTGTTCATGTTCAACTACCTACCGGGCAGCGATTTCGACCCGCTGCGGATCCGCGTCAACGCGAGCGAGATGACTCCGCCGGTCCGGTACTGACGTCCTGCCCGCCGGCGAGCACGTCCGCTTCGTAGCGCTGCATCGCCTCGGCGGAGCCGATCATACGGACCAGCAGGGCATTCAACTGGGCGACCTCGTCCGGGCTGAGGGAGTCGTGCAGAATCTGCTGGCGTGTGAGCGCGATCGGCATGAGGTCGTCGTGGACCTGCGCGCCCCGGGCGGTGAGGAACAGGTGCCGTGAGCCACGGGGGCCGTTGAGCTGGGCGATGAGTTCGCGGTCCAGCAGCGCGTTCACGCTCTTGGATGCGATCGACTTGTTGACGCCGAGGATGTCGCAGAGCTCTCCCGATGTCGCGCCGGGGTGATTGCCGAGCGCGCTGATGATGCGCCACTCATTGGTGCCGATGCCGTGCAGGTGGTGGAAGACCCGCGACCCGCCCCACACCAGCACGTTCGAGAGCAGCTGCAGGAGCGCGGGGGTGTAGTCGTCCCGCTCGATCGTGTGGGGCAGCCGCGTCGCGACCAAGCCCCGCTCGGCGGCGCGCGTCACGACCTCGGTCGATGCGCCCGTGTACTCACTCATGCCGGACATCTTTCTGGCGAATTGCTCCGTCGCCTTCTGGCGAATTACTCCGTCGCGTCCGACGAGTGTATCCGAGCGAAGATTGATATTGAACAGGATTACATTTAATCTTGTTGGATCTCAGCGCCCATGACGTCGTGGGCGACGGACGAGGGAGTTTGCATGAGTGACCGAATGGCCGGCGGCGGGGTCGCCACCCTCGAGATCGACCCGTTCTCGAAGGCCTCGCTCGCTGAGCCACTGATCGTGGACGAGGTGATCCGCGAGACCGCCGACGTCGTGTGGAGCGAGCAGTACGGGGTGTGGTTCACCGGTCGGTACGCCGTCGCCGACGCCGTGTTCCGCGACTACGAGACCTTCGAGTCGTCGGCAGGCACCGGCATGACGAACACGAAGAAGACCGAGAACTGGCGCAAGCCCAGCGTGATCCTCGAGAACGACCCGCCGGGACATACGAAATACCGGCGCATCATGACCTCGGTGCTCAGCCAACGCGTCGTGCGCCGACTGACCGAGGACTTCCAAGCGCGTGCCGACGAACTCGTGGATGCCGTCGTCCCGAAGCGGGAGTTCAATGCCGCGACCGAGTTGGCCGAGGCATTCCCGCTCACCGTGCTCCCGGATGCCGTGGGCTTCTCGCCCGAGGGGCGCGAGCACCTGCTGCCCTATTCGAACCTGAACTTCCAGGCGATGGGACCGCGCAACGAGTTCTACGCGGCGGCCGCCGAGGCTGCGGGCGAGGCATCCGCTTTCGTCAACTGGCAGATGCGTCGCGAGGCCCTCGACCCGAACGGTCTGGGACACAAGATCTACGCCTACGTCGACGAGGGCGAGATCACCGAGGAGGATGCCGGGATGCTCGTACGCACCTTCCTCTCGGCAGGTGTCGACACGACCATCTTCGCCATCCAGTTCACGCTCAAGGCACTCGCCGAGCATCCCGGGGCCTGGGCGGCGCTCCGGCAGGATCCGACCCTCGCTCGGCGGGTCTTCGAAGAGACGCTGCGCTGGACTCCGTCCAGCCCCTACATCGGCCGCACGACATCACGCGCGACCGAGATCGGCGGCACGCCGATCGGGGCGGGCGAGAAGGTGATCATGTCCCTCGCTGCGGCGAATCGCGACCCGCGGCGGTGGGACGATCCGGATGCTTTCGACATCTCGCGCGATCCGAGCGGGCACCTCGCATTCGGTACCGGCATCCACGGATGCGTGGGCCAGATGATGGCTCGGATGGAGGCGACGTGCCTTCTCACGGCGCTCGCTCGACGTGTCGAGACGATCGAGATCGCGGGCGACCCCGTGCCGTTCTACTCGAACTGGCTGAGGGGATTCGAGGACCTGCCCCTACGGGTCTCGCTCGTCTGAGGCCCCGTCCCCCTCGGACGATGGGCGACCCGTGCACGACGAACCGGAGCAGTACACATGAAGAAGATCATCAACGCACCCGAGGCACTCATCGAGGACTACATCGAGGGGCTGGTGGCCTCCGCGCCGCAACTCGCGCGCGTGGACGGGTGGCCCGTCGTGGTCCGCTCGGAGGGATTCCGCAAGTCCGACGACCGTGTCGCCCTCATCTCCGGCGGCGGCTCGGGTCACGAACCGGCACACGCCGGATATGTCGGCACGGGGATGTTGGACGCTGCCGTGCTCGGGCCGGTGTTCACCTCGCCGTCGGTCGACAGTATCTTCGCCGCCATCCGGGCTGTCGCCACATCCGCGGGCGTGCTCCTGATCGTCAAGAACTACACCGGGGATCGCCTCAATTTCGGCCTCGCCGCCGAGATGGCCCGCGCGGACGGGATCGATGTCGAGATGGTTCTGGTCGCCGAGGACGCGGCCCTGGGGGACGCATCCCGTGCGGGGCGCCGTGGTCTCACCGCGACGGTCCTCGCGCACAAGGTCGCGGGTGCTGCGGCCGAGAACGGCCGGTCGCTCTCGCAGACGGCAGAGGTGGCCCGGCGCCTGCTCTCGGGTGCGGCGACCATGGGTGTCGCGCTGGGCGCCTGCACGGTGCCGGGCGGACAGGGTGCCAACTTCTCGCTCGGCGACGACGAGGTCGAGTGGGGCCTGGGCATTCATGGTGAGGCCGGCAAGGAGCGGGGCGCGATGGTCCCCTCGGCCGTGATCGCCGCGCGGTTGACCGAGATCCTCTGCGCCGATCGCGAATGGGAACGCGACAGCGACGTGGTCGTGATGATCAACTCGCTGGGTGGGACTCCCGACCTCGAGTTGAGGATCCTGCAGGGCGATGTGCTTCGTGAACTCGCGTCGCGCCGGCTGCGCGTGCGGATGACCTGGGCCGGACCGTTCCTCACGTCCCTGGAGATGCCGGGCGCCTCTGTCACGATCGCAGCCGTGGACGCCGAGATGCTCGAGCTCCTGTCGGAGCCTGCGGACGTGCTCGCCTTTCCGTCTCGCACACGGATGCTCGAGGCATCCGCCGTTCTGCGGCTCCCACCGCGAGCGTCGGCGACGCGTGACGACAACCGCATCGACGGCGTGGCGAGGGCTCACGCGTCCGTCCGCACCATCGCGAATGCTCTCGTGGGTGCGGAGGACGAACTCACCGAACTCGATCGTCGGGTCGGCGACGGCGATCTCGGCATCAATCTCGCTCGTGGTGCTCGCTCGCTGCTCGCGGCGGAGCGTGATCTCGACGCATCGCCCTCGCCCACGGCGTTCCTGCAGGCCGTCGCTGAGCGCATACGGAGCGAGGTGGGTGGCACCTCGGGTCCGCTCTACAGCCTGTTCGTGCTGGCCGTGGCCGACGCGCTTCCGAACGATCGCGAGCCGAGCGTGGCGGATTGGACGAGCGCCGCGGCCGCGGGCACCGCGATGGTGCGCGAGATCGGCGGCGCCGCACCCGGCGACAGCACCATGGTCGATGCGCTGCAGCCGGCGGTCGATGCCCTCGTCGCGCGTGGTGGCGACCTCGCGGCGGCCGCTGTCGCCGCTCGCGCGGGTGCGGCGGGCACGGCCGAGCTCCTTCCGTCGCTGGGACGGAGCAGCTACGTCGGTGACCGCGCGGTCGGGGTGCCCGATCCCCGGGCGGTGGCGATCGCCCTGCAACTCGAGGCGCTGGCGAACGCCGCCCCGCGATCCTGACGCTCCACTCGCCGGGAGCCGCGCGTTGCGCCGAGGCCTGAGGGACCGCC
>CAYZEL010000022.1:18345-20282 GCA_964477515.1 uncultured Microbacterium sp. | reverse complement strand
AGACCCGTCCCGATGTGCGCTACGGGCTGACGGCCATGTGCGTGGGACTCGGTCAGGGCGGCTCCGTCATCTGGGAGAACCCCTACTTCGACGGCAAGAAGCGGAAGTGATCGGAATGACCAACTACGACTCCATCGACTTCTCCCCGCTCGAGGCGCTGAGCGCCGACGAGGTCGTCACGCACTCGATCGTGCGCGACGTGCGCCTCGCGAGCGGCAAGGTGCTCGCGCTGATCACGCTCGACAACGGTCGCGATCACACGCGCCCGAACACGCTCGGACCCGCGACCCTGGCAGAGCTCGACAAGACGCTCGACGCGCTCGCCCATCGCGCCGCCGCGGGCGAGATCCAGGCGGTCGGGATCACCGGAAAGTCCTACATCCTCGCCGCCGGCGCGGATCTCTCCGAGGTCTCCAAGCTGCCGTCTCGCGAGATCGCCGTGCTGATCGCCCAGCGCGGCCACCAGACGCTCGGACGCCTGTCCGAGCTCGGTGTGCCGAGCTTCGCATTCGTCAACGGGCTCGCACTCGGTGGCGGACTCGAAATCGCCCTGAACTCGACGTACCGCACGGTCGACGCGTCCGCGGCAGCCATCGCGCTGCCCGAGGTGTTCCTCGGCCTGATCCCGGGGTGGGGAGGCGCCTACCTGCTGCCGAACCTGATCGGCATCGAGAACGCGCTCGAGGTCGTCATCTCGAACCCGCTCAAGCAGAACCGGATGCTGAAGCCCCAGCAGGCGTTCGATCTCGGCATCATGGATGCGATCTTCCCGGCCTCGACATACCTGGAGAGCTCGCTGCGGTGGGCCGATGGCGTGCTGTCGGGTTCCGTCAAAGTCGCGCGGAAGAACGAGCCCGGCAAGATGGAGCGGCTCACGAAGTGGCCCATCGCCATCAAGGTCGCGCGCAACATGCTCGAGAGCCGCATCGGCACGGTGCCCCGCTCCCCCTACGTCGCACTCGACCTGCTCGACAAGGCGAAGTCCGGCACGAAGGCCGAAGGCTTTGCGCGCGAGGACGAGGCGCTCGCAGATCTGATCGCGGGCGACCAGTTCGCCGCCTCGATGTACGCATTCGATCTGGTGCAGAAGCGGGCCAAGCGTCCCGTCGGCGCACCCGACAAGGCGCTCGCCAAGCCCGTCACCAAGGTAGGCATCATCGGTGCCGGCCTCATGGCCGGCCAGTTCGCGCTCTTGTTCGTCCGCAAGCTCCAGGTCCCCGTCCTGATCACGGACCTCGACCAGTCCCGTGTCGACAAGGGCGTGGCGCACATCCACGACGAGATCGGCAAGCTCGAGGCGAAGGGGCGGCTCGACGGCGATGCGGCGAACAAGCTGCGCAGCCTCGTCCGCGGTACGACCGACAAGACCGAGTACGCGGACTGCGACTTCGTCATCGAGGCCGTATTCGAGGAGGTCGGCGTGAAGCAGCAGGTGTTCGCCGAGATCGAGGCCGTCGTCGCGGACGACGCGATCCTGGCCACCAACACCTCGTCGCTGTCGGTGGCCGAGATCGGCTCGAAGCTGCAGCATCCGGAGCGTCTGGTCGGGTTCCACTTCTTCAATCCGGTCGCCGTGATGCCGCTCATCGAGATCGTGCGAACGGACGCGACGACGGATGCGGCCCTCTCGACGGCGTTCGTGGTGGCGAAGGGGCTCGGTAAGAACGCCGTCCTCACGGCCGATGCGCCGGGCTTCGTCGTCAACCGCCTGCTCGCGAAGGTCATGGGCGAGGCCGCTCGTGCCGTGTATGAGGGCACTCCCCTGCTCACGGTCGAGAAGGCGTTCGCGCCGCTCGGTCTTCCGATGTCGCCGTTCCAGCTGATCGACCTGGTCGGCTGGAAGGTCGCGGCGCACGTGCAGGACACCATGGCCGCCGCTTTCCCCGAGCGCTACTTCGCTTCCGAGAACTTCCACCAGCTCGCGGAACTGCCGGAGG
>CAYZEL010000022.1:0-18335 GCA_964477515.1 uncultured Microbacterium sp. | reverse complement strand
CACGGGTTGGACCAAGGCCGCGCAGAAGGTGCTCGTCACGGGATCGTCACCGGTATCGGAGGACGAGATCCTGAACCGTGTGCAGACCGGGCTCGCGCAGGAGATGAAGATCATGCTCGACGACGGCGTCGTGCCCGAGGTGGAAGACATCGATCTGTGCCTCATCCTCGGGGCCGCGTGGCCGTTCATCGACGGCGGGGCCTCGCCCTACCTCGATCGGGTCGGCGCGTCCGAGAGCGCGTTCGGCGCGACGTTCCACCAGCCGCCGATTCGCGGCATCGGGTCGCGTTGACACAGAATCCCGTCCTCGCCTGAGGCGAGCGGACTGCCGACGAGAGGATCGAACCGCCCGGTTCGGTCCTCTCGTCGCTTCTCACCCGCTGTGCGGGCTCACGAGCCGCGGGTGTCGTCCCGCTGGCGCAGGTGGACGTCGCTGAGCCACGCGGGCTGATCCTCCGATGGACGAGCAACGGGGATGCGCGTGCCGAGCACCTGCGACACGACGTCCTGTGCGATCTTCGGCGCGGTCAGCCCGGCGTCCGCCAGGATCTGCGAGCGGGATGCGTGATCGATGAACTCGTCCGGCAGCCCCAGCTCGTCGACCGCCGTGTCGACCCCGGCCTCGCGCAGCACCTGACGAATCCGGGTGCCGATCCCGCCGACGCGAATGCCGTCCTCGATCGTGATGACGAGCCGGTGCCGGGACGCGAGCTCGACGACGGAGGGTGCGACCGGGACGACCCAGCGCGGGTCGATCACCGTGGCACCGATGCCCTGCGCCGCGAGCCGCTCGGCGACGTCGACCGCTATATGGGCCATGGGGCCGATGCCGACCAGCAAAACGTCTTCGCTCGCACCGCGCGACAGCACGTCCGTGCCATCCGCTCGCCGCTCGATCGCCGGCAGGTCCGCGCCCACCTCACCCTTGGGAAAACGGACGACGGTGGGCGCGTCCTCGACGGCAACGGCCTCGTCCAGGGTCTCGCGCAGACGGGTGGCGTCGCGCGGGGCGGCTATGCGAATGTGGGGCACGAGCTGAAGCATCGCGAGATCCCAGATGCCATGGTGACTCGGCCCATCGGGGCCCGTCACTCCCGCCCGATCGAGCACGAACGTCACGCCCGCGCGGTGCAGACCGACATCCATCATCACCTGGTCGAAGGCGCGATTCATGAACGTGGCGTATATCGCCACGACCGGGTGCAGACCGCCGTACGCGAGCCCGGCCGCCGAGGCGACCGCGTGCTGTTCGGCGATGCCGACGTCGTAGACGCGATCGGGGTATTTCTGGGCGAAAGGCAGCAGACCGACCGGGCGGAGCATCGCCGCGGTGATCGCGATGATGTCCTCGCGCTCGTCACCGAGCTTCACGAGCTGGTCGGAGAAGACGTCCGTCCAGGCCATCGCGACCTCGCCACCGAGCGTCGCACCCGTCAGAGGATCGATGCGACCCACCGCGTGGAACTGGTCGGCCTCGTCGTTGCGGGCCGGCTCGAAACCCTGGCCCTTCTCGGTGATCGCGTGCACGATGACCGGAGCACCATAAGCCTTGGCCAGACGCAGCGTCTCGATGAGAGTCTCGAGATCGTGCCCGTCGACCGGTCCGAGGTATTTGATGTCGAGGTTCGAATACAGCGCCGCATTGTTGGTGAAACGCGAGAGGAACCCGTGCGCGCCCCCGCGCAGCCCGCGGTACACCGCGCGACCCGCGGGACCGAGCCGCGAGAAGAAGGAGCCCGACGAACGGTACAGCGTCTGGTACGCGTCGTTGGTCCGGACACGGTTGAGGTACCGCGCCATGCCCCCGATCGTCGGCGCGTACGAACGGCCGTTGTCGTTGACGATGATCACGAGGTTGCGATCGTTGTCGTCCGAGATGTTGTTGAGCGCCTCCCACGTCATCCCGCCCGTGAGTGCCCCATCGCCGACGACGGCGACGACGTGGCGGTCCCGACGGCCTGTGCGGGTCAGCGCTCGCGAAACGCCGTCGGCCCAACTGAGTGAGCTCGAGGCGTGCGAGGACTCGACGACGTCGTGCTCGCTCTCGGAACGCTGCGGATAGCCCGCGAGCCCCCCGCGCGTACGCAGGCCGTCGAAGTCCTGCCGACCCGTCAGGAGCTTGTGCACGTAGGACTGGTGCCCCGTGTCGAAGATGATCGGGTCGTTCGGCGAATCGAAGACCCGGTGCAACGCGACCGTCAACTCGACCACACCGAGGTTCGGGCCGAGATGTCCACCCGTGCGCGACACGTTCTCGATCAGGAACGTGCGGATCTCGGCAGCGAGCTCCGCGAGCTGTTCGACCGTGAGCGCGTCGAGGTCGCGCGGACTCGAAATCGTCTCCAGAAGACCCATGCCACTCCCTTCACGGGCGTGCGCGGCCCTCTCGAAAGTCTAGTCCGGTGCCCGGCGAGCGGACGGGTAGGTGACCCTCCGCTCGCCGGAATCGAACTCAGACGAGGGAGCGCAGCACGTACTGCAGGATGCCACCGTTGCGGTAGTAGTCGGCCTCGGCGGGCGTGTCGATGCGGACAACGGCCTCGAACTCGACGGTCGACTTGCCCTCGGCCGAGAACTCGCTCGGAGCCGCGGTGACGGTGACCGTCTTGGGCGTGACGCCCTCGTTCAGCTGTTCGAGGCCCGTGATCGACACGATCTCGGTGCCGTCGAGTCCGAGGGACTCCCAGCTCTCACCCGCGGGGAACTGCAGCGGAACGACGCCCATGCCGATCAGGTTCGAGCGGTGGATCCGCTCGAAGCTCTCGGTGATGACGGCCTTCACACCCAGCAGGCTCGTGCCCTTGGCCGCCCAGTCGCGGGACGATCCGGAGCCGTACTCCTTGCCGCCGAAGATCACCAGGGGTGTGCCCTCGGCCGCGTAGTTCTGGCTGGCGTCGTAGATGAACGACTGCGGGCCGCCGGGTTGCGTGAAGTCGCGGGTGTAGCCGCCCTCGACGACCGCACCATCGTTCACGGCGCTCACGAGCGCGTTCTTGAGGCGGATGTTCGCGAACGTGCCGCGGATCATGACCTCGTGGTTTCCACGTCGCGAGCCGTAGGAGTTGAAGTCCTTCTGGCGAACACCGTGCTCTTCGAGGTACTTCGCGGCAGGCGTGCCGATCTTGATGTTTCCCGCGGGGCTGATGTGGTCGGTCGTGACCGAGTCGCCGAGCGTCGCCATGACCCGCGCGCCCTGGATGTCGTTGACCGGGGTCAGCTCCATCGTCATACCGTCGAAGTACGGCGCCTTGCGGACGTACGTCGAGTCCTCGTCCCATTCGAAGACGGGGCCGGTGGGCGTCGGCAGGTTCTTCCAGCGCTCGTCGCCCTCGAAGACGGTGGCGTACTGCGTGATGAACTGCTCGCGCGAGATGGAGGAGTCGATGACGTCCTGGACCTCGTCGGGCGCCGGCCAGATGTCCTTCAGGAAGACATCCTGTCCCGCCTCGTCCTTGCCGAGAGCGTCGGTCTCGAAGTCGAAGTTCATCGAGCCGGCGAGGGCGTATGCGACGACGAGCGGGGGCGACGCGAGGTAGTTCATCTTCACGTCGGGGCTGATGCGGCCCTCGAAGTTGCGATTGCCCGAGAGAACCGCGGTAACGGCCAGGTCGTGGTCGTTGATCGCGGCCGAGACCTCTTCGATGAGGGGCCCCGGGTGGCGGATGCAGATCTGGCAGCGGTACCCACCCGTGTACAAGCCGAGGGATTCGAGCGACTTGTCGAGTCCGGACTTCTCGTAGTAGTCCGTGACCACCTTCGACCCGGGGCCGAGAGTGGTCTTGACCCAGGGCTTGCTCTTCAGTCCCTTCTCGACCGCCTTCTGCGCGAGCAGACCGGCGGCGATCATCACCGAGGGGTTCGACGTGTTGGTGCACGATGTGATCGCCGCGAGGGTCACCGCTCCGTTGTCGATCGTGTAGGGCGAGCCCTCCGCGGGAGTGATGCGAACGGGCTTCGAGGCCGCGGCCGGGCCGCCGCTCGAGATGTGCACGTTGTGCGTCTCGACCTCTTCCTCGCCCGGGGATCCGCCCGGGTCGGAAGCGGGGAACGAGCCCTGCGACTCGAGATCGACGATCGACTCCGACGTCGAGGGAGTCGCGTAGTTGAGGATGTCCTTCGCGAACTGCGCCTTGGACTCCGACAGCAGGATGCGGTCCTGCGGACGCTTCGGACCGGCGATCGAGGGGACGACCGTCGACAGGTCGAGCTCCATGTACTCGCTGAAGGCGGGCTCGTGGGACGCGTCATGCCAGAGCGACTGCTCCTTGGCATAGGCCTCGACGAGGGCGACGGCCTGCTCGTCGCGCCCGGTCAGGCGCAGGTAGTCGATCGTGACGTCGTCGATCGGGAACATGGCGGCCGTGGAGCCGAACTCGGGGCTCATGTTGCCGATGGTCGCGCGGTTGGCCAGAGGCACGGCGCCGACGCCCTCGCCGTAGAACTCGACGAACTTGCCGACAACACCGTGCTTGCGGAGCATGTCGGTGATCGTGAGTACGACATCGGTCGCCGTCACCCCGGCGGGGATGTCTCCGGTGAGCTTGAAGCCCACGACACGCGGGATGAGCATCGACACGGGCTGGCCGAGCATCGCGGCCTCGGCTTCGATGCCGCCGACGCCCCAGCCGAGAACGCCGAGGCCGTTGACCATGGTCGTGTGCGAGTCGGTGCCGACACAGGTGTCGGGGTAGGCACGAAGAACGCCGTCGACGGTGCGGTCGTAGATGACCTTCGCCAGGTGCTCGATGTTGACCTGGTGGACGATCCCGGTTCCGGGCGGGACGACCTTGAAGTCGTGGAAGGCGGTCTGGCCCCAGCGCAGGAACTGGTAGCGCTCGCCGTTGCGCTCGTATTCGATCTCGACGTTGCGCTCGAGGGCGTTCTCGGAGCCGAACAGGTCGGCGATGACCGAGTGGTCGATGACCATCTCGGCGGGCGAGAGCGGGTTGATCTTGTCGGGGTTCCCCCCGAGGGTCGTGACGGCCTCGCGCATGGTCGCGAGGTCGACGATGCAGGGAACGCCCGTGAAGTCCTGCATCACGACGCGGGCGGGGGTGAACTGGATCTCGGTGTCGGGCTCGGCGGCTGCATCCCACGAGCCGAGCGCCTCGATCTGAGCCCGCGTGACGTTGGCGCCGTCCTCGGTGCGAAGGAGGTTCTCGAGCAGCACCTTGAGGCTGAACGGAAGCTTGTCGTATCCCTCGACCGCGTCGAGCCGGAAGATCTCGTAGTCGGTTCCCCCGACTGTCAGAGTGCTCTGCGCTCCGAAGCTGTTGACCGATGCCACGATGCCGTCTCCTTCAGGTAGCTGACCACTCACCGGCCTCCATCTTCCCGGGGCGTTCCGGGTGAGGCTAGCAAGGCGACCCTAACCAGTGTGCGCCGCTCCGGGGCGAGGGGGAAGGGGGTCAATTTATCTTGATGTCGAGATAAATCGTACCACCGGCCGGGCCTCACTCAGAGATTTCGCCGTCCGTTTTCGCGGCGGGGGGATAGAGCGCCCGTACGGCCAGGTACGTGACGGCGAGCAGTGGCGCGAAGAGCGGAATCCCCATCACGAGCTTGAGCGTGCCGAGCGCCGTGACGTTGTCGGCGAGGTACAGTGGGAACTGCACGAGGAGGCGTGCCGCGAAGAGCGCGGCCCAGGCGATGGCGAGCCAGAAGAAGGCGCGCCGCTTGCGTCGGTCGCGCCGCCATGCCGTGCCCTCCCCCATCAGGAATCCGACGGCAAGGCCGATGATCGACCAGCCGGAGAGGGCAGAGACCAGGAAGGCTGCGCCGTAGACGGCGTTCGTGATGAAACCGGGGACGAAGTTATTGCTCGCCTCTCCCGTGAATACGGCGAAAGCGGCGGCGACCGCGACCGCGAGGAGCCCGCTCACGGCGGACGTGACCGGCTGACGGGCGATGAGTCGCGCGATCGTGAACACGGCGGCGATGCCGACGGACAGCCCCAGCGACCAGCCGAGGTTGCCGTCACCCGTCGACGCATCCATGGTCAGCGTGTACACGGCGATGAACACGATGCCGGGCACGACGGCTTCGGCCATCCCCCGCCATCCGCCCATGGCGTGCCAGACGACATGTCCGGTCGAGCGATCGGCGTTCGGATCGAGGCCAGCACGGCGGGCGGCACCCGCGAGAGCGGCGCTCAACGCCTCGGACGCCGAGGGCGGAGTCAGCGCCGGATCCGGGTCCTGCCCGGAAGACTGCTGATCGGTCACGCCGAACCCGGGGTCGCGGGCATCTTCAGGGGGATGAACTCGCGAGGGGGCATCGGCGTGCCGCCGCGAACGACGACGATCGAGCGGAAGAGGTCCTCCACCTGCGCCGCGGCCTCGATGTCGGATGCGCCGGCCCCGCCGATCACGCCACGCAGGAACCAGCGCGGCCCGTCGACGCCGACGAAACGCGCGAGACGCTTGCCCGAGGTCCCCTCGGCCCCCGCGATGACGGGCACCTCGGCGAGCAGCTCGGGCCCGAGCGGCCCCTCGCGCTCCTCCACACGCCCGCCCTGCTGGCGGACCTGCTCGCGGATCTGTGCGCGCGTCTCGTGCCAGAGGCCACCGCTTCGCGGCGCGGCGAAGGGTTGCACCTGCAACGTCGAGCCCGCGTAATCGAGTCCGACCGCGACGATGCGCTTCGACTGCTCTTCGATCTCGAGACGCAGGTTCAGGCCCTCGCGCGGCAGCACCTTGATACCGCCGAGGTCGATGTAGGGACGCACCGGATTGGCCTCGGACTCGTCGAACGGGCCACCGGTCGCACGGTCGAGGGGCGCGGACTTTCCCGCGGGATCTACGGTCGTGCTGTCATCGCTCATGCGCCGACCTCCTGTGTTCGGGGTGCCTGGTATCCGGTCGATCCGAAGCCGCCCTCGCCGCGCACACTGTCCGGCAGCGACTCGACCGGGACGAAGTTCGCCCGGCTCACGGGCATCACGATCAATTGCGCGATGCGGTCGCCGACGGCGATGTCGTAGGGCTCGGAGGCATCCGTGTTCAAGAGTGTCACCTTGATCTCGCCGCGGTAGCCCGCGTCGACGGTGCCGGGTGAGTTCACGATCGTGATGCCGTGCTTGGTCGCCAGGCCGCTGCGCGGGACGACGAAGGCGACGTAGCCGTCGGGAAGCGCGATCGAGACGCCCGTTCCGACGAGCGCGCGCTGGCCCGGCTCGAGACGCAGCGACTCCGCGGAGACCAGGTCGGCACCGGCATCACCGGGGTGAGCGTAGGTCGGAGGTTCTGGAGCGATAATGAGAACGTCCACGGAATCGGTCACTCATCGAGGGTAATGCAGAAGCAACGCACGGAGTATCGCGAGCGGCTCACGCCCTCGCTCTGGATTCTGGTGTCCGCTGCGGTCGTCGGGCCGATGGCCGCGCTCGTGCTCGCACCGCTCGACGCGACTGTCGCGTTGATCGTGGGAGCCGCCGTCGGAGCGCTGCTCATCGCGGCGCTCGTGGCGCTGTCGCCGGTCGTCGAGGTGCGCGACGGAGTGCTGCGGGCGGGGCGTGCGCGCATCGGAGCAGAGTGGCTCCGCGAGCCTCTCGCCCTGGTGGGCGAGGAGGCACGGCAAGCGCGCGGCCCGGGCCTCGATCGCAACTCCTGGCTCGTCATCCGCGGAGGAATCGACGGGATCGTCGTCGTCCCTCTCGCCGATGACGACGATCCGGTCGTCTCGTGGGTCGTTTCGACCCGCACTCCCGATCGACTGGCGGCGGCGATCAACCGCGCGCGGGTCTACGCGCAGTCGCGGCAGATGAGTCCGAGCGAATCCTCGTGATCGACCTGTGAGCGGTGCTTCACGAGGAAGCAGCTCACGCAGGTGAACTCGTCTTCCTGGGGCGGCAGAACGACGACATCCAGCTCGAGATCCGACAGGTCGGCACCGGGCAGTTCGAAGCCCGAGGGGTTGTCCGCATCCTCGACGTCGACGGCACCGGAAAGCTTGTCGGGAACGCGCTCCTTCAGGGCCTCGATCGACTCGCTGTCGTCGTCGGTCTTGCGGGGAGCGTCGTAGTCCGTAGCCATGGGGTAGAGGTCACTTCTTTCATTGCGTGCAGTGGAGCGGGTGCCGAACAGGCGGCGCTAGTTTGCACGACCGCAGCGCATTTAGCAAATGCTGCGTTTCGACATCCGCTCGGAGGCAAACGGGCGGCGCGCGCGGGATATTCCCGGGACCACCCCGCGCCCGTGTAACCATGGCGGAACCGGAAACGCGGAAGAAGGCGTGTCGCATGAAAGAGCTCAAGGTCATCCGCACCGAGGATGAGCGACTGATCGTAGCGACGGACTCGGGCGAGACATTCGCCCTCGTGATCGACGATGTCCTGCGCGCTGAGGTTCGTCGTGCCCAAACGGCGCCCGAGACGGGTGCCGCCCGACCCAGCCCGCGAGAGATCCAGGCGCAGATTCGCTCGGGACTTTCGGCGCAGGAGGTGGCGCAGTTGCTCGGCGCACGGCTCGAAGACGTCGTCCGCTACGAGGGCCCCGTGCTGGCCGAGCGCGAGCACATCGTCGGGCTCGCACTCGCGGTGCCCGTCCTTCTCGGAGCCGTGGACGACGCTGAGGCACAGCCGACGTTCGGTGCGGCCATGCGCGCGAAGCTCGGCGAGGTCGCCGCGGCCGGTGAGCGTTGGACAAGCTGGAAAGACCCGTCCGGATGGATCATCAAGCTCCAGTTCCAGGTCGGCGACATCGAGCACGACGCACGCTGGAGCTTCGATCCGCGGCGGAGCGCGCTCTCGCCCGCCAACGCGGATGCCCAGCAGCTCTCCCGCCAGGGTTCGCTCCCTGAGGGCCTGATCCCGCGCCTGCGCGCACTCGACTCCGCGCCGTCGATCAAGGACGACACCCGCTTCGACAGCGGCGCGTTCGGACCCCGGCGCGACCTCGACCCCACCGCCCATCCCGCGGCCGCCGAGGCCGCGGTCAATCGCGCCACCGAGACGTCGAGCACGAGTGCCGAGACCGCTGACCTGCTCGAGGCGCTACGGCGTCGTAGAGGCCAGCGTGAGAGCGCCCCGGGCATGGCGGAAGAGAACGCCACCCCGGCTGCGCCGGTCGCGATCTTCGATGCGCTGGAGCCCGGATACGACGATCAATCCGCTCCGGCCGAGACGCGCGAAGAGACGGTCGTCGCGGATGCTCAGGGGCGTCGACGCGGCCGTAACGCCATGCCGTCGTGGGACGAGATCGTCTTCGGCGCCCGCGGCGACGGCGACCAGTAGCACTCGTCCGTAGCGCGCACCGAGGTCAGCGCGCGCCGAGGGCAGCGCTCGCGCGCGCGCTCTCGACGGGTCAGCCCGCGGAGTACGCGCCGAGGCGGATGAGAGGAACGATCCTCTCGTCCGACGTCAGCGATCCGTGCTGCCCGATCATCCGCTGCGAGGCTTTATCGGTCAGACGGTCGTCGTAGTACGCCACGCGACCCCGTGCCGCAACGAGGACGTCGCCGATCCGATCCCGTACCGCGGGGTCGACGTCGCCGAAGAGTCCCGCGGCGATGGCTTCGTCGCGCGCGAACACCCAGGAGCGACCCGACTCGGATGCGCGCCAACGATCGAGCACGCCGGCCGCCTGGCCCTGTTCGGCGTAGAGGTGCAGCATCCGTGGTTCACCCGCGACCGCCGCAACACCCTCGACCAGCGCATCGCCTTCGCCCAACAGAACGTGGCCGGTCCGTGGCACATCGACCATCCCATGATCGGCCGTGACCAGCACACCGATGTCCGAGGGAAGCGCGGATGCCAGGGACCGGACCGCTGCGTCCGCGTCTTCGAGCGCCGCGACCCACTCGTCGGACTCCCACCCGTATCGATGACCGGCCGAATCGAGCTCGGGGGCGTATGCGTAGACGAGGCGGTTCTCGCGCGCCGTGGCGTACTCGAGGGCCAGCGCGAGCCGGTCCGTAAAGGAAGCCGCCGAGTCGAACGTCGAGCCACGAAATGCGGCCCGCGTGAATCCCGAGTGCCGGTACTCCTCGCGGCTGACGACGAACCCCTCGACGCCGACGGAGGCGGCGGTCTCGAAGAGGGTCGGACGCCGCTGCCACGTGGCAGGATCCAGGCCGTCCGATTCCCAGCCCGTCAGCTGATTCGAGAGCGCGCCCGTCTCGGGCACGCGGACGCGATAGCCGACGATGCCGTGGGCGCCCGGATCGCTCCCGGTCATGAGGCTCGTCAGAGCCGACGCCGTCGTCGTCGGGAAGACGGAGCGCGCGACATCCTTCTTGCGCATCACGGAGGTCAGGAACCTGCCGTGTCCGGCCCGCGCTGCAAGGTTCGAGACACCGAGACCGTCGATGACGACGACGATGGCGCTGCGTGCGGGCGGGAGCGCACCGGACGCGGACGACCGACTCAGAGAGGCGATCGCATCCGGCACCAGAGCGGTGAGGCTCCGGGCGTGAGCGGGCTCCGCCGGTAGCATGGGTGACATCGGGGCCAGTCTCGCACACGTGCGGACGGCCCTCGTTCTCGCCCGAAGGACCCCATGCCCGCACCTGTATCCGAGCCCCCCGCCGAGCGCATCGAGGATGTCGACGTCTCCAGCGAAATGCAGGGGTCTTTCCTCGAGTACGCCTATTCGGTGATCTACTCTCGGGCTCTCCCGGACGCACGCGACGGAATGAAGCCCGTTCAGCGCCGCATCGTCTATCAGATGTCCGAAATGGGGCTGAGGCCCGACCGCGGCCATGTCAAGAGTGCTCGCGTCGTCGGCGAGGTCATGGGAAAGCTCCACCCCCACGGCGACGCGCCCATCTACGACGCCCTCGTCCGTCTCGCCCAGCCGTTCTCGCAGCGAGTGCCCATGGTCGACGGCCACGGCAACTTCGGCTCACTCGATGACGGTCCCGCCGCATCCCGCTACACGGAAGCCCGGCTCGCACCCGCGGCGCTCGCCATGGCCGAAGGGCTCGACGAGGACGTCGTCGACTTCATCCCGAACTACGACAACCAGTTCCAGCAGCCCGAGGTCCTGCCCGCGGCCTATCCGAACCTGCTGGTCAACGGCGCGAGCGGCATCGCCGTCGGTATGGCCACGAACATGGCACCCCACAACCTGATCGAGGTCGTGGGCGCCGCCATCCACCTGCTCGAGAACCCCGACGCGACCCTCGAGGACCTCATGGCCTACGTGCCGGGGCCCGACCTGCCCTCGGGCGGCGTGATCGTCGGGCTCGACGGCATCCGAGACGCCTACGAGACCGGTCGCGGGTCGTTCAGGACGCGTGCGCGGACGTCGATCGAAAGCCTCGGTCCGCGCAAGACCGGCATCATCGTCACGGAGTTGCCGTACCTGGTCGGCCCCGAACGTGTGATCGAGAAGATCAAGGATGCCGTCCAGTCCAAGAAGCTACAGGGCATCAGCGACGTCGCCGACCTGACGGACCGCACCCACGGCACGCGTCTCGTCATCGGCATCAAGACCGGGTTCGACCCGCAGGCCGTGCTCGAGCAGCTGTACCGGCTCACCCCGCTCGAGGACTCGTTCAGCATCAACAACGTCGCCCTCGTCGAGGGTCAGCCCCGCACGCTCGGCCTGCGCGAACTCCTGCGCGTCTACGTCGACCACCGGCTCTCCGTCGTCACCCGCCGCAGCCGGTTCCGGCTCGACCGCCGCCGCGAGCGACTGCACCTAGTGGAGGGATTGCTGATCGCCATCCTCGACATCGACGAGGTCATCCAGGTGATCCGCGCGTCCGATGACGGCGAGCAGGCCCGCACGCGGCTGATGGAGGTGTTCGATCTCAGCCAGCTGCAGGCCGAGTACATCCTCGAGCTGCGGCTGCGTCGCTTGACCAAGTTCTCGCGCATCGAGCTCGAGGCCGAACGCGATCAGCTGCTCGCCGAGATCGCCCAGCTCGAAGAGCTACTCGGCAGCGACGCACTCCTGCGCAAGCAGGTCGCGACCGAGCTCGACGCGATCGCCGAGAAGCTCGGAACCCCGCGCCGGACGCTGCTGACGAACGCGGCGCCCGCCGTCGCGCGTCCCTCGCGCAACGCGCCCGTGCTCGAGATCGTGGACGCTCCGACGATCGTCGTTCTCTCGACGACGGGCCGGGCCGTCCGTGTCGATCTGTCCGAGGGCACCGAGATCGTCTCGCCGACCCGACGCAGCAAGCACGATGCGCTGCTGGCCGAGGTACGGACGACGGTGCGGGGCGAACTCGGCGCACTCACCAACCGCGGGCGGCTCCTGCGCTTCAGCCCTGTCGACCTGCCATCGGTGCCGCCGGCATCCGTTCAGCTCGCCGCCGGTGTCGCGCTGCGCGACTACCTCGGGCTGACCGACAAGGCGGAACGGATCGTCGCCCTCACACAGTTGGACGTCGACACCCCGCTCGCGATCGGGACGCGCCAGGGCGTCGTCAAACGGATCGTTCCGTCGAGCCTGCCGCCGAAGCCCGAGCTCGAGGTGATCGCGCTGAAGCCCGGCGACGGTGTCGTGGGCGCGGCCTCCGCTCCGGACGACGCAGAGCTCGTCTTCATCGCCGCCGATGCGCGCCTGCTGCGATTCAGCGCCGCGGCCGTCCGCCCCCAGGGCGCTTCGGCGGGCGGCATGGCCGGCATGAACATCGGATCGGCCGACGCGATCTTCTTCGGGGCGATCACGGACCCCGAGGCCGTCGTCGTCACGATCTCGGGAACCGCCGGGGCACTCCCGGGTACCGACGCGGGGCGGGCCAAGGTGTCGGCCTTCGCGGAGTTCCCGGCCAAGGGTCGTGCGACCGGCGGGGTCCGCGCACACGCGTTCCTGAAGGGCGAGGACGAGTTGACGCTCGCGTGGGTGGGCACCGCTCCCCCGCGCGCCGTGGGCACGGATGGTTCAGCTCGCGCGCTCCCGGAGACCGCGGCGAAGCGGGATGCCTCGGGCCAGCTGCTCGACGCCGCCGTGGGCTCGGTCGGCCGCGCCCTCTAACCGCACGAGTACAGGCAAACGTGCCAGAACAGGCGGATCAACGACGATCACGCCTGTTCTCGTGCGTTCGCCTGTTCCGGTGCGGGCGCGCGCAGGGCCGGAGCGTCAGGCGTCGATGCGGTCGCGTTCGAGCCGTGCGGACGAGTCGATGATGAACTCGCGCCGGGGGGCGACCTCGTTGCCCATGAGCAACTCGAAGGTGCGTCCCGCCGACTCGGCGGCCTCGGCATCCTCGATCCGGACGCGGCGGAGCATCCGTCCCCCGCGATCCATCGTCGTGGTCGCGAGCTGATCCGCGTCCATCTCACCGAGGCCCTTGTAGCGCTGGATCGGCTCCTGCCACGTGCGACCGGCCTTCGCGAGCTTGGCCAGCAGCGCATTCAGCTCCGCCTCGCTGTACGTGTAGATCATCTCGTTCGGTTTGGTGCCGGGATGCTTCACGATCACACGGTGCAGGGGCGGAACGGCCGCGAACACCCGGCCGTCCTCGATCAGGGGCCGCATGTAGCGGAAGAACAGCGTGAGCAGGAGCGTCCGGATGTGTGCGCCGTCGACATCCGCGTCGCTCATCAGGATGATCTTGCCGTAGCGGGCCTGCGACAGGTCGAACGAGCGCCCGGACCCCGCGCCGATCACCTGGATGATCGACGCGCACTCGGCGTTGCTCAGCATGTCGCTGATCGAGGCCTTCTGCACGTTGAGGATCTTGCCGCGGATGGGCAGCAAGGCCTGGAACTCGCTGTTGCGGGCGAGCTTCGCCGTCCCGAGCGCCGAGTCACCCTCGACGATGAACAGTTCGGACTGGGCCACATCGTTCGATCGGCAGTCCACCAGCTTGGCCGGAAGCGACGAGGACTCGAGCGCGTTCTTGCGCCGTTGCGTCTCTTTGTGCGCCCGCGCGGAGAGGCGGGCTTTCATCTCGGACACGACCTTGTCGAGCAGCATCGACGTCTGAGCCTTGTCGTCGCGCTTGGTCGACGAGAACAGCGCACCCAGCTCCTTGCGGACGACCTGGGCGACGATCTGACGGACCGCCGGCGTACCGAGGACTTCCTTGGTCTGACCCTCGAACTGCGGCTCGGGCAGGCTCACCGTGAGCACCGCGGTCATTCCCGCGAGAGCGTCGTCCTTGTCGAGTTTGTCGTTGCCGACCTTCAGACGCCGCGCGTTCGCCTCGACCTGCTGCCGCATGACGCGCAGAATCTCCTGCTCGAAGCCCTGCTGGTGCGTTCCGCCCTTGGGCGTCGAGATGATGTTGACGAACGAGCGGGTGACCGTCTCGTATCCGGTCCCCCAGCGCAGGGCGATGTCGACGGAGCAGGTGCGCTCGATCTCGGTTGCGACCATGGTGCCGGATGCCTGGAGCACCGGTACCGTCTCGGTGAACGTGCCCGTGCCGGTCAGTCGCCAGGTGTCGGTGATGGGCGCGTCCGGGGCGAGGAACTCGACGAACTCCGAGATACCGCCGTCGAAGCGGTAGGAGACATCCGTCGGCTCGACGCCGGCACGCTCGTCGCGCACCGCGATCTCGAGTCCCGGGACCAGGAATGCGGTCTGGCGCGCACGCGTCGCGAGCTCATCGACCTGGAAGGCCGCGTCCGGCGTGAAGATCTGCTTGTCGGCCCAATAGCGCACGCGCGTTCCCGTGACGCCACGGGGCGCCTTGCCGACGACCCGCAGCTCGCTGCGGTCCTCGAACGGCGTGAAGGGTGCCGACGGACTCGGCTCGCCCTTGTCCGCGAACAGACCGGGCTCGCCCCGGTGGAACGACATCGCCCAGGTTTTGCCGCCGCGATCCACCTCGACATCGAGACGCTCCGAGAGGGCGTTGACGACGGATGCTCCGACACCGTGCAGGCCGCCCGAGGCGGCGTACGATCCGCCGCCGAACTTGCCACCGGCGTGCAGCTTCGTGAAGACGACCTCGACGCCCGACAGCCCCGTGCGGGGCTCGACGTCGACCGGGATGCCTCGGCCCTTGTCTCGCACCTCGACGCTGCCGTCGCCGTGCAGCACCACATCGATCTTGGATCCGTTGCCACCGAGCGTTTCGTCGACCGCGTTGTCGATGATCTCCCACAGGCAGTGCATGAGCCCGGGCGAACCGTTCGAGCCGATGTACATGCCGGGCCGTTTGCGCACGGCTTCCAGCCCTTCGAGGACTTGGAGATGATGCGCAGAATACTCGGACGTCACAATCTCCCAGCGTACAAGCGGGCAGAGCCGCTCCTCCCCCGACACACGGACACCTCTTCGTCGTGCGGGGGCCGTCGTACGCGGTCAGCGAAATGTCATCGAATCAGGCCCTCGTCGAAACAAACCCGTGGTTGTATGAAGGACTTGCACGACATTGGCGATCACGAGGAGGCACTGCGATGAACACGCTCATGACACCCACCGAAGAAGCCACGATCGCCTACCGTCTTTCGGCCGCGGACCGCTGCGACTCATGCGGAGCGCAGGCGTACATCGCCGCCGAGGTCAACGGTAGTGAGCTTCTCTTCTGCGCCCACCACGGCCGCAAGTACGAAGACAAGCTCCGCAGCATCGCCACGTCGTGGCACGACGAGACGGCGCGTCTGGTCGAGGCCTAAACAGTTCTCCGACGCTCAGGCCGACAGGCCGAGCGCGCGACGGACGATCATGTTCGCTTTGGCGGCATGGTCGTCCGCTGTCGTTAACCGCTCGTCGGGCGCGGCGTTCGAGAGCTGCAGACCCGCGTGCGCGGCAGCCAAGCCCAGCAGATGGTCGGCGAAAGCTGGATTGCGCGCCAGGACGGGGCCACGGATGCCCGTTCCATATGCCGTTCCTCGCACGGCGCCTTCCGCCGCGCCGGCACCGCTCCCGGCCGCTGCGACGTTGCCCGTTCCGGACGCGACCGTCCCGAGCGGCCGCTCGTCCGAGCCGGGGACGTAGTCGCGCAGGTGGTACTCGTACCCGGTGAGCGCGCCCCATTCGCTGTCGACCGAGATCCGGCCCACATGCCGCTCCGACACGATCGTGCGCCCGCTGAAGATTCCGACCCCCGTGAGCGGGCGAGCCGGATGCAGCTCGAGCGAGCGCGACATCATTTCCCAGCCGAGCCCGACCGCGAGCAGGACGGCTCCGGAATCGACCCAGGCGCGTAGCTGCTCCTGCATCTCGAGCAGCGGGGCGAGGACCTCGGGTGCATCCGCGTCGAAGCCCGCGCCGATGGTGATCGCGTCCGGGACCAGGCCCACAGCATCCGCTGCGCTCGTGATCGTCGTGACGGTGGCGTCCAGGCCGCGCCACCGAGCGCGCACGCGAAGCACGTCCGCGTTCTCGGCATCACCGTGGATGTTGAGGCGCTCGGGAAAGAGGGATGCAATCGAGAGCACGGTGCTCATCGGGCGCCAGCCTTCTTGACCTCTTCGGAGGTCAGTCCGTAGTGGCCGCGGATCTTGCGCATGCTGCGCGAGGTGAAGACGACCGTCTTGACCCCGTTCGAGGGCGCGGGCAGCGCCAGAAACGTCTCGAACCCGCGGATGAGGTCGACGTCGACGGCCTCGAAGGGCACACCGTCGTACGCGAGCCGGTTCGCCATCGCGTCGGCCTTCGGGCCGGCGACGATGTCTACGCGGCCGAGCGCGTGCGTCCGTACCGTCCAGAGCCACGAGGTGTCTTCTTCTTCGTCACCGATCCCGACGAAGACGCGCTCCAGATCGGGACGGAGCGCGTCGATGTTCAGCTGGAAACTCGCGGTGTTCTGCACGAGCACGCACTCGATCTGCTGGCCCGCGATCTCGACTGTCTCGCCGCGCCCGAAGACGGGGTCGAGCGTCGAGAGCGTCGAGGCGGCGAGGGATGCGTCGAAACCTGCGCCGAGCACGGCCTGCGCGGTCTCGAGCGCCGCCGCCGCGTCGACGGCGAAGTGCACCCCGCGCGCGGGAAGCACGACATCCCGAGGCGACCGGTCGATGTCGATCACGGCATCGCGGCCCGACACGCTCTCGACACGGGTTCCGAGCCCGTCACCCAGCCGGTGCGGAGTGGTGCGGACGGAACCCAGCCCGTGGGGGTGTGCGTCCATGACGCCCGCGGAAACACCGAACCGACGCACGGACACGGTCGGCGCCGCCTCCGTCACGGCCCCGGCCACGGTGCAGAGCGAGGCATCGTCCGCGTTCAGCACGACGGCCGATCGGGCCCTCAGCGCGATCGCGGTGAGCAGGCGGGTGACCCGGTCGGATGACTCGAACCGGGCGATGTCGTCGAGGTTGATGTTCGTCAGCGTGACGACGCGAGCGGCGAAGCTCGACGACATCAGCGCACCGAATGCCTCGTCCATCTCGAGCACCGCGATGTCTGCGTCGACACGGCCGCGCCAGTCACCCTGATCGAGGACCGCGGAGGTGATGCCCTGCGGCAGGTTGGCGGTCGACGAGTTCGTGAAGACCCGCATCCCGTGCGCGCGCAGCAGAGCTGCCACCATCTTCGTGGTGGTCGACTTGCCGGCCGTGCCGCTGACGACGACGAGCCCTTCGGGGAACGACGCCAGAACTCGTGGCAGGAGCGCCGGAGCGATCTTGTTCGTCACGAGCCCCGGCGCGCCGCTGCCCTTGCCCCCGCGCACGCGCAGCAACCACTGCACGGCCCGCCCGGCGGCGATGCCGATCGCGCTGCGCACGGCCTACTCCAGGTAGTCCCGCAGCGACTGCGACCGCGACGGGTGCCGCAGCTTCGCCATCGTCTTCGATTCGATCTGGCGGATCCGCTCGCGCGTGACACCGAAGGTGTCGCCGATCTGATCGAGGGTCTTGGGCATGCCGTCGCCCAGGCCGAAGCGCATCCGGATGACGCCGGCCTCACGCTCGCTGAGCGAATCCAGGAGCGACTCGAGCTGACGCTGCAGCATCGTGAAGCCCACGGCATCTGCCGGCACGACGGCCTCGGTGTCCTCGATGAGGTCACCGAACTCGCTGTCACCGTCCTCGCCGAGAGGAGTGTGCAGCGAGATGGGCTCGCGGCCGTACTTCTGCACCTCGATGACCTTTTCGGGGGTCATGTCGAGTTCGCGGCTGAGTTCTTCGGGTGTGGGTTCGCGACCCAGGTCCTGAAGCATCTGGCGCTGCACGCGGGCGAGCTTGTTGATGACCTCGACCATGTGCACCGGGATGCGGATCGTGCGGGCCTGGTCGGCGATCGCGCGCGTGATCGCCTGACGGATCCACCAGGTGGCATACGTCGAGAACTTGAAGCCCTTGGTGTAGTCGAACTTCTCGACCGCGCGGATCAGACCGAGGTTGCCCTCCTGGATCAGGTCCAGGAACTGCATGCCGCGACCGGTGTAGCGCTTGGCCAGCGAGACCACCAGGCGCAGGTTGGCCTCGAGGAGGTGGTTCTTGGCCTTCTTGCCGTCCTGGGCGATCCACCACAGCTCGCGCTTGA
>CAYZEL010000021.1:6235-20774 GCA_964477515.1 uncultured Microbacterium sp. | reverse complement strand
GGAGCGATGTCGGTCGTGTGGACGCTGAGCCGCTCGAGCAGATCGAATGCGGCGGTCTTGTGACTCGCCGAGATACACAGCAGCACCCGCCCAGCCTACCGTCCATGCGCAACCGCACCGCCCGTCGGCCCGAGTCGCCGGAATCCAGCAGCGCGGGGGAGGATGGAACCATGCTCCTCTCCGATGCCCCGCTGCTGCGCGCCCTCCGAGGCGACCGACCCGATCGTGCCCCGGTCTGGTTCATGCGCCAGGCGGGTCGATCCCTGCCCGAGTACCGAGAACTGCGCGTCGGCACGCGGATGCTGGACGCCTGCCTCGACCCCGAGCTCGCCTCCGAGATCACGCTCCAGCCCGTCCGCCGGCACCACGTCGACGCCGCGATCTTCTTCAGCGACATCGTCGTGCCCCTGCGTCTGGCCGGGGTCGAGGTCGAGATCGAACCGGGCCGGGGCCCTGTTTTCGCGAACCCCGTTCGCAGCGCCGCGGATGTCGCCCGTCTGACGGCGATCGACCCGGCCGAGGTGGCCGCGGCATCCGGTTCCGTGACCGAGGCGATCGGCCGTGTCACCGACGAACTGGGTGCAACACCGCTGATCGGGTTCGCGGGCGCGCCCTTCACCCTGGCCGCCTATCTGGTCGAGGGCGGCCCATCGAAAGAGCACATGCGGGCGCGTGCCATGATGCACGCGGACCCGTCCTCGTGGCACGCGCTCGCGGACTGGCTCGGCCGGGTCGCCGGAGTGTTCCTCGACGTGCAGGTTCGCGCCGGCGCATCCGCCGTTCAGCTCTTCGACTCGTGGGCGGGATCGCTGTCCCGAGCCGACTACCGCGCGTTCGCGGCGCCCCACTCGCGCACCGCGGTCTCGGCCGTCGCCGGCCGCGTGCCCATCATCCACTTCGGCGTCGGCACCGGGCCGATCCTCGACGACATGCGACTGGGCGGCCTCGCGGACGCGGTCGGGGTGGACTGGCGCACGACCCTCGACGACGCCGCCCGAGTGCTCGGGCCCGACGTCACCGTGCAGGGCAACATCGATCCGGCCCTGCTGCAGGCGCCGTGGCCGGTGCTCGAGGCGCACGTCCGCGATGTGCTCGAGCGCGGCCGTGCCGCCCGCGCGCACGTCCTCAACCTGGGCCACGGGGTCACGGCCGACACCGATCCCGACGTGCTGACCCGCATCGTGCGGCTGGCTCACGGGGAGGACGTGTGAGCCCAGGCGCCTCGGCACCGTTTTCGGCCGAACTGATCGAACGGGCCCGCGGTACGCGGGTAGCCGTCGTCGGCGGCGGAATCTCGGGACTGCTGGCGGCATGGGAGTGCGCACGGATCGGGATGGACGTCACGGTGCTCGAGGCCTCCTCGCGTCCCGGCGGAGCCATCCGCGGCGCGGCGGTCGGGGGCCTGACGCTCGACGTCGGAGCGGAGAGCTATGCCACACGCGGCGGGCACGTGCGACGCCTGATCGACGAGCTGGGTCTGGGCGCGGACGTGGTCGCGCCGTCGGGCGGGCGGGCATGGCTCGCGGGGATCCCCGGTGTGCCGGGAGGCGCGGCGCCGCTGCCCGCTGGCGGGGTTCTGGGCATCCCCGCGAACCCGTTCGATCCGGATGTCCGCCGCATCATCGGATGGGGCGGCACCTGGCGGGCGTATCTCGACCGCCTGCGCCCCGTTCTGACGATCGGGCACACGCACAGCCTCGGTGCGCTGGTCTCGACCCGGATGGGCGCTCGTGTGCTCGATCGTCTCGTCGCGCCCGTCGTGCAGGGCGTCTATTCCGCGTTGCCCGCTGACATCGACGTCGATCTCGCGGCGCCCGGCCTGAATGCCGCGCTCACCCGCACGGGATCGCTGAGCGGTGCCGTCTCGGTGATGAGCGCCGAACGCGCGAGGAAGGCCCCGGGTGGAGCGGTCGAGGGGATCCGCGGCGGCATGACTCGTATCGTCGAGGCGCTCCTGGCGCGCCTGAACGAGCTGGGGGCGACGATCCTGACGGACGCGCCTGTGGCCGCGTTCAGCCGGGGGACGGATGACTGGCAGGTCGAGTTCATCCGGGGCACCGACGCGCGCGAAGGCGGACCCGGAAGCCTCGCGGCGGACGCCGTGATCGTCGCGACCGACGAGCGGACGGCACGGGCGTTGCTGCGCGCATCCGTTCCCGACCTCGATCGTCCCCTCGTCACCAGCCCCGGCGACGCGACCGACCCGAACGCAACGCCGAGCGAGGGCGTCGCCCCTGAGATCGAGGTCGTGTCGCTCGTCGTGGATGACCCGGCCCTCGACGCCGGCCCGCGCGGTTCCGGCGTACTCACGGTGCCCGGTTCGTACACGGCGAAAGCACTCACACACGCGACCGCGAAGTGGGCCTGGCTGGCCGAAGCGGCGCGCGCCATCGCCCCCCATCGCCACGTCGTGCGCGTGTCGTTCGGCAGTCAGGGGGAACCCGCGGCTACCGCGGAACTCACCGACGAGGAGGCCTCTGCGCTCGCCCTGACCGAGGCATCCGCTCTTCTCGGCGTTCCGTTGAGCCGGAGCCAGCTGGTCGACGCACATCGTGAGCGCTACACCCAGAGTCAGCCCGCATCGGTCATCGGGCGCGAGGCCCGGACCGCGGCTGCGCGCGAACGCGTCGCGGCGGTGGTGGGCCTGGGAGTCGTCGGCGCGTGGGTGTCGGGGACGGGGCTGGCGCAGGTCGTGCCCGACGCGTTGAACGAGGGCGAGCGCCTCCGGACCGCTCTCTTGTGGGACCGACGGCCCTGATGTCAACCCGGATGCCGAAATCGGCATACGGGGCTAACCTAGAGATTCGAACCGAAGATCTAACAGCGTAGCGACGAGTGTGAGGAGACCCCTATGCGGGGCAAAGTGGGACTCGTGATCGGCTTGGCGGCGGGGTACGTCCTCGGCGCCCGCGCGGGACGTGAGCGGTACGAACAGATCAAGGAACAGGCCCTCAAGGTGTGGAACCTCGACCCCGTGCAGAAGCAGGTCGACCGGGCCAAGGACTTCGCGACGTCCACAGCCATGGCGGTCCCCGGGGCAGTGTGGAACGGTGCTGTCAAGGTGACGCGCGCGGTGCAGGGCAAGGACGCCACCCCGGGTCAGCGGCTCGACGCGGCGATCAAAGCCGGCAAGGACGGCTCGGAAGACGTGGCCAAGGCCGCTGAGCGGTCGGTCGCCAACATCGAGAAGAAGATCGACGACGCGGCGTCCACCGACGACGCCAAGAAGAGCTGACGATGTCATCCCCGCGAGGAACGCGAGACGGTTTCTTGAAAGACCGTGCGGACGACAGTCTGCTGACTCTCGTCGGCGACGTTCCCGAGCTCGTCCGCAACCTGGTCATCGCCGAGGTCGATCAGGCCAAATCGTGGCTCGCGAAGACCGCGAAGGACTATGGGATCGGTGCGGGGTGGCTCGTGGTCGCCCTGGCGGTGCTGTTCTGGAGCATCCCCGTATTCGGCACGGCGGCTATCGCCGGACTCGCCACGGTGTGGCCGGTCTGGCTCTCGGCGCTGGTCATCGGCGTCGGCTTGCTCGTCATCGTCGCCGTGCTGGCCCTGCTCGGCGTCGCGCGGTTCAAACGCGCGTCTCGACGGCAGAGTCCGATCGGCGCCGTGAAAGAGGACTTCGACATCGTCCGGGAGGTTCGTGATGAGTTCTGACGCCCTGGAATCGAACCGGGGTCGCTCGCCGCGCCCCGACAGTCTGCTCGTCCCGCTGCCCCGCACGCTCGTCCCCCAGCTCGGCGATCCCGTCGCGCAGGCGCGGGCCGAGCTGAAGGCCGCGCTCGCCGCGATCGAAGAGAAGGCCAACCTGCCCAAGCGCGCCGCGCGCTGGACGGACAAGGCCGTGCACCGCGCGCGGACTTTCGCCCGGGCACGTCCCATACAGGCGGCCGCCATCGCCGTCGGCGCGGCAGCCGTCGTGGGGCTCGCCGTCTGGGAGGGCGTGCGCCTCTATACGGCGCCCCGTCGCTGATCGGCCAGGTTTGGCCGATCCGGGGCGCTGGGTGAGACTGGAAGCATGACCGAGAGTCACGCGCACCCGTCCCCCTCCGCCGACGACACAGCCTCCGCCGAAGCGACCGAGACTCCCTCGGGCTTCACCCTCTGGGCCGTGTGGCGACGTGACCCCGATCGACCCGTCGCGGCGGTGGACGAGACCGAGCTGGAAGACATCGTCTCGCTCATCGAAGAGGGTGGCGTGACGGTGCGCGGCTTCTACGACGTCAGCGGCCTGCGTGCGGATGCCGACCTGATGGTCTGGCTGCACGGCGACACCGCCGAGGATCTCCAGCGCGATCTGCGTCGCCTCCGGCGTACCGAGCTGCTGCGCAACCTGCTTCCGACCTGGAACGCGATGGGTGTGCACCGGGACGCCGAGTTCAACCGTCAGCACGTGCCCGGATTCTTGCGCGGTGTCGACCCCAAGGGGTGGCTCTGCCTGTACCCGTTCGTCCGCAGCTACGAGTGGTACCTCCTGCCCGAGGCCGATCGGCGACGGATGCTGGCCGAGCACGGCCGGCAGGGCGCCGCGTTCACGGGCGTTCTCGCGAACACGGTCGCGTCGTTCGCCCTGGGCGACTACGAATGGTTGCTGCCGCTCGAGGCGGACGACGTGGTCGAACTCGTGGACCTCATGCGAGACCTCCGCTCGACCGAGGCTCGCAGGCACGTCCGCGAAGAGGTGCCCTTCTACACGGGTCGTCGGCTGTCGCTCAGCGAGGTGCCCGAGGTCCTGCAGTGACGGATGCAGGGTGATCGCCCTGTCCGGAACCGAGGGCATCGGAACGCTGCGGCTGGGTACGCGACGCAGCGCGCTCGCGCTCGCCCAGTCCGGCCACGTCGCCGAAGCCATCACGGCGGCGACCGGCGTCCCCGTCGAACTCGTCCCCATCGTTTCCGAGGGCGACGTCACGCGTGCCCCTCTCTCGCAGCTGGGTGGGACGGGTGTCTTCGCAACGCGTCTGCGTGAGGCGCTCGCCGCCGGTGAATGCGATCTGCTCGTCCATTCGCTGAAAGACCTGCCGACGGCCGAGGCACCGGGCCTGCGCATCGCCGCGATGCCACGCCGTGCGGATCCGAGGGATGTCTCCGTCACCCGGGGCACGCTCCTCGCCGAGATCGGGGAGGCAGTCATCGGCACCGGCTCGCCCCGTCGCCAGGCTCAGCTGCGTCGCCGCGCACCGCGCGCTCGGGTCGCCGAGCTGCGGGGCAACGTCGACTCGCGGCTCGCCCGCGTCCGCGAGGGAGAGCTCGACGGCGTCGTCCTGGCCGCCGCAGGGCTCACGCGGTTGGGGTTGGTGGACGGCAGCGCTCACGCGGACGGCGTGGAGGCCGTCTGGGGTACCGGATCTGCCGACGGGCTGCTTCTCGAGCCGCTCGGTTTGGCCGAGTGGCCCACGGCGGCGGGCCAGGGTGCCCTCGCGATCGAGGTGCGAGCGGATGCTTCACCGGAACTCCTCGCGGCCATCGCTCCGCTCGAGGATCCGGCCACGCGGTTCGCCGTGACGATCGAGCGCTCGATCCTCGCCGGGATCGAGGCGGGTTGCCACGCTCCGGTCGGTGTGCACGCCAGCGTGACCGACGACGATGTGCGGGTTCGAACCGTCGTCTACGCGCTGGACGGCGGGCGCCGGGTGGGCCTCGATCACGCCGAGTCCCTGGCTAAGGGGTATATTCGACAAACGGGCGGCGGCGATGGCGCGAACGCCGCCGACAGCGCGGACCCGACCGTGCGAGCAGCGCTGATCGGGTCTGCGATCGCACGTCGACTCCTTGATGGTGGGGCAGCCGACTTGGTGTCACGAGAGTCTTCTACATGAATTCAGCAGCCGAGCATCCCGCGAAAGCGGTCAAACCCCTGAGCGGATGGCGTGTGCTCGTCCCTCGGGGAGGACCCTGGGGCGACGGCGTCGCGGCGAGTCTGCGCTCGCAGGGCGCGACCCCGGTCGTGGCGCCGTTGATCAACTTCGCCCCGACGAGTGACCAGGCTTCGCTCGACGCGGCCCTCGCGGATCTGGTGGCGGGCGAGTTCGACTGGCTGACCGTGACGAGCGCCACCACGGTCGACGTTCTCTACGCCCACCGCGTGAGCATCCCGGTGACCACGCGCGTCGCGGCCGTCGGCGAGACGACCGCGGCTGCCCTCCAGGCCGTCGGTTACCGGGTCGACCTCGTTCCGACGCAGGACAACTCCGCAGCCGGTATGGCGGACCAGCTGATCGCCCTCGAGCCGGAGCCGCGACGCATCCTGACTCTCCGTAGCGAGATCGCGAAGCCCGTCCTCACCCGCCGCCTGAGCGAAGCCGGCCACCACGTCCGCAGCGTCGTGGCCTATCGCACGATCGGCGTACCGGTGACCGAGCGCATCGCGCACGATGTCGCCAACGGCCGCATCAACGCGATCCTGGTGACGAGCGGTTCGGTCGCCGAGCAGGTGCACCTGCAGTTCCCCGAGATTCCCGAGGGCACGGTCATCGCCGCGATCGGTCCTCGCACGGCGAAGGACGCGCGTCGCGCCGGACTCGACGTCGACGTCGTGGCCGAGCAGCAGACCGTCTCTGCCCTGATCGATGCGGTCCGGCGGCTGCCACTGCCGCATGCCGCCGACGGGTCTTCGCGGTGAGCTTTCCCGAACGTCGCCCTCGCCGTACCCGCCAGTCGCCCGCCCTGCGACGCCTCGTCCGCGAGACCCGTCTCGCGCCGGAGCAGCTGATCCTGCCGGTCTTCGTGCGCGAAGGCATCGCCGAACCGCGGGCGATCGAGTCGATGCCGGGGGTCGTGCAGCACACCCTCGATTCTTTGCGCCAGGCCGCCGTGGGTGCGGCATCCGCGGGCATCGGCGGCATCATGCTCTTCGGTGTTCCCGAGACGCGGGATGCCGTGGGGTCCGGGGCCGACGCCGAGCACGGCATCCTCAACCTCGCGACGCGAGCCGTCGTGGAAGAGGTGGGCGACGCGATCGTCGTCCAGACCGATCTCTGTCTCGACGAGTTCACCGACCACGGCCACTGCGGAGTCCTCGACGCCCGAGGACGGGTCGACAACGACGCCACGCTCGAGCGCTACGTTTCGATGGCGCTGGCGCAGGCACGCGCGGGGTCCGAGATGCTCGGGCTCTCGGGCATGATGGACGGCCAGGTCGCCGCGGTCCGCGCGGGTCTGGACACCGCCGGGTTCACGGACACGACGCTGCTCGCGTACGCCGCCAAGTACGCGGGCTCGTTCTACGGGCCCTTCCGTGAGGCCGTCGACTCGCAGCTGAAGGGCGACCGTCGCACGTACCAGCTCGATCCCGGAAACGCCCGCGAGGGCGTTCGCGAGGCGATCATCGATGTCGAAGAGGGCGCCGACGTCGTCATGGTCAAGCCCGCGCTGCCCTATCTCGACGTGCTCGCATCCGTGCGGGCCGCCGTCGACGTGCCCGTCTGGGCATACCAGGTGTCGGGCGAGTACGCGATGATCGCCGCCGCGGCAGCCCAGGGCTGGATCGACGGCCGTGGCGCGACGATGGAGGCGCTGCTCGCCATCCGTCGCGCCGGTGCCGGCGCGATCCTGACCTATGCCGCCATCGAGGCCGCCGCCTGGCTGCGCGACGTCGAGTGAACGACGAGGGTTGGTCCATGGACGATCGCAACACCCGGTTGTTCGACCGCGCCCGCACGGTGATCCCGGGCGGTGTCAACTCGCCCGTCCGCGCCTATGGGGCTGTCGGCGGTGCGCCGCGATTCGTGGCATCCGCGCGCGGTGCGTACATCACGGACGCGGCCGGTCGTGAGTATGTGGACCTGGTCGCGTCCTGGGGCCCGGCGCTGCTCGGTCACGCGGCCCCCGAGGTCGTCGAAGCGGTACGGGATGCGGCGGGCCGGGGCCTGTCCTTCGGTGCTCCCACCGAGGCCGAGGTGGAGCTCGCCGAGCTGATCGCCGCGCGCGTGACCGCGGGCGAGCACCGACCCGTCGAGCGGGTGCGCCTGGTCTCGACGGGTACCGAGGCGACCATGACGGCGATCCGCCTGGCGCGGGGTGCGACCGGGCGAGACCTGCTGGTGAAGTTCGCGGGGCATTACCACGGTCACTCGGACGGTTTGCTGGCATCCGCCGGTTCCGGCCTGGCGACGCTGGGCCTGCCGGGGTCTGCCGGCGTCCCGGCACCGATCGCCGCTCAGACGCTCGTCATCCCCTACAACGATCTCGACGCCGTGCGCGAGGTCTTCGCGGTGCACGGCGATCGCATCGCCGCCGTCATCGTCGAGGCGGCGGCCGCCAACATGGGTGTGGTCGCACCGCTTCCCGGCTTCAACGCCGGCCTCACCGAGATCGTCCACGCCAACGGCTCGCTGTTGATCCTCGACGAGGTGCTCACCGGATTCCGCGTCCACCCCGCAGGCTACTGGGGTCTGCAGCAGGCCGCGGGTGAGGCGTACACCCCCGACCTGTTCACCTTCGGCAAGGTCGTGGGCGGCGGCATGCCCCTCGCGGCCCTCGGCGGGCGCGCCGACGTCATGCAGTTGCTCGCGCCCACCGGGCCGGTGTACCAGGCGGGCACGCTCTCGGGCAATCCACTCTCGGTGGCGGCCGGGCTGGCGACGCTGCGCGCGGCAACCGCCGACGTCTACGCGCGGGTGGATGCCGCGGCATCCTTCGTCGCCGACGCCCTCGATGCGGCGCTCACGCGGGCGGGCGTCGCGCACTCCGTCCCGCGCGCGGGCAGCCTGTTCGGCATGGCATTCACCCCGGACGCGCCGCACGACGACGACAGCGTGCACGCGCAGGAGGCCTGGCGCTACCCGGACTTCTTCCACGCGATGCTCGACGCCGGGGTCGCGCTGCCCCCGAGCGTATTCGAGGCGTGGTTCCTCACGGCGGCGCACGACGAAGCGGCTCTGGCGCGGATCGTGGAAGCTCTGCCCGGTGCGGCCCGTGCCGCCGCATCCGCCGCCGCCCCCGGCTGATCGCGCCGCCGACCCTCGCCGAACGGACGCAACACACCGTCCTTGTCCCGCACGAACGGTGTGTTGTGCCCGTTCGTGCGGGGTCGATCGTTGCCGCACCGTGAGCAACGCTCGGCGCATCGCCAGGTCTGCGCTGGCAGACTAGAGGCATGGTGACCCTGCTCCTCGACTCGGAACGTCTCGAGGTCGTTCTGTCGCCGATCGAGCGCGCGCTCGCATTCCGGCGGGGGAATATCCAGGTGCGGCGCGAGCAGATCGCGAAGGTCATGCTCACGGATGATGCGTGGATCTGGCTGCGCGGGGTTCCGAGCCCCGCCACGACCGTGCCGAGCGTGATGGCCATCGGCACGTGGAAGTCCGGGGCCGGTCTCGACTTCGCCGTGATTCGCGGCCGTCGGCCGAGCGTCGTCATCGACCTCGAGGGTCACGAAGACTACGAACGGCTGCTCGTCACGACGCGCCACGGTCTCGAGCTCGTTCGCGCCCTGCGCCTCGACGGGCAGACGGACGACGCGGGCGCGACCGACACCACCGCCTGAACGTGACCGGCCCGTGCGGTCGGCTCAGGTGACGTCGCGGGTCCAGCTGGCGATGTGCCCGATCAGCAGCAGGACCAGGGCGTACGCCAGCAGAACGAGTCCCCCCTGCCACCATTCGAGGCTGTTCCCCCCACCCGCGCCCATCATGTTGTAGATGCTGGCGCCGATCAGAGCATCGCTCGCCGCGCCGGGCAGGAACCGGGTGACCTCGGAGATCCACTCCACGAGGCTGCCCGCGACCCGCAGCAGCGGCTCCACGAATTGGGTGAAGGCCAGGACGAGCACGATCGCCACGACCTGGTTGCGCACGAGCGTGCCGACGCCGATGCCGATCAGCGTCCACAGCATCAGGGCGAGCAGGGACCGTCCGAACAGCGCCCAGGTGTCGCTCGAGCCGAGGTCCGTGTCCAGCCCGAGGCCCGCGAGCAGACCCGCCGCGGGTGCCGCGGCGGAGACGACGGCGATGGCGCCGTACATCGCGCCGATCAGGATGCCCGCGAGGAGCTTCGCCCACAGCACGGTGCCGCGCTTGGGCGTCGCCAGGAAGGTGGGGGTGAGGGTCTGGTGGCGGAACTCGCTGGTCACCATCAGGGTGCCGATGAGCAGCGGGAAGACGTAGCCGACCGAGCCTCCGATGCTGTACAGCACCGAGGAGAGACCGTCGGCGGGGATGGGCGGCGTGCCCGCGCTGGCCGGCAGGTCGCCGGAGGCCGAGGCGCCGAACACGAAAGCGAGACCGGCGGCCGTGCTGCCCACGTAGACGACGAGCACGATGGCGAGGATCCACCAGGCGGTCGTCGAGAAGACCTTGGTGGTCTCGGACCGGGTTGCGGCGACGAGGTTCACGATCGCTCCTCGCTGTCGTCGCCTTCCCGGCGATGTTCGGGAGCATCGTCCCCGATGCTCCCGTCCCCGATGTCCTCTCCGCGCGGCACGACTTCGATGATGCCCGTCGCGGCGACCGCGAACGACGAGACGGGCGCGTAGGTCGGCTGCGCATCTTCGGCGTCGTCGTCCGTGACGGCGGGTCGTTTCTCGGTTGCGGGTGGCACCTCGGTCGCGGGTGGCACCTCGGCTGCCGGCTCTTCACCGCCGGTCTCTTCCGTCGAGTCTTCCGCGGTGATCGCTTCTGCGGCCGGCGCGGCGACCGTGGGTGAGGACGGGGGAGATGCCACCGCGGTCGTGTGCACGCGGGACCCGTTGACCAGCTCGAGGAAGACCTCTTCGAGCGAGGGGCCCCGCTTCTGGAGGCCCGAGAGGACGACGCCCGCCGCGAGAGCGATGGCCCCGATGTCGGTGGGATCGGCGCCGCGCACCGAGAAACCGGTGCGCAGGTTCTCGTAGGCGACGCCGGCCGCCGTGAGCGCGTCGGCGAGGCCCTGCCGGTCGGGAGAGTCGACGACCACGGCCTGCTCGGCGGGTTCGGCGAGATCCTCGACCGAACCCTCGAAGACGAGCGATCCGTGCGAGATGATCAACAGGCGGTCGGCGGTCTGCTGCACCTCGGTGAGCAGGTGCGACGACATCAGGACGGTGCGTCCCTGGCGGGCGAGTTCGCGCAGCAGCCCGCGCATCCAGATGATGCCCTCGGGATCCAACCCGTTCGTCGGCTCGTCGAGCACGAGCACACCGGGGTCGCCGAGCAGGGCGAAGGCGAGTCCGAGCCGCTGACGCATACCGAGCGAGTAGCCGCCGACACGTCGGCCCGCGACATCCGCCAGTCCCACCGTGGTGAGCACGTCGTCGACGCGTGTGCTCGGCAGGCGCGCGGCCTGCGCGTAGACCTTCAGGTGGTTCGCGGCCGATCGGCCGGGGTGGAAGCTCGCGGCCTCGAGCGCGGCACCGACCGAGCGAAGGGGAGACGCGAGGTCTGCGTACGCGGTGCCGCCGATCGTCGCCCGACCGCTCGTCGCGCGAACGAGCCCGAGCAGGATGCGCAGGGTCGTGGTCTTTCCGGCGCCGTTCGGACCGAGGAATCCCGTGACGACCCCCGGTTCGACGCGCGCCGAAAAGTCCTGAACGGCCGCAACCGCACCGAATAGTTTGTTGACTCCGGTGAACTCCAGAACCTCGCCGTGGGGCATGCCGTACCTCTCTCTCGGACGCCGTACCCCTCATCTTGACCGATTTCCGGGCGTGAGAGCGGACCCACGCAGGGGAACCGGCGGTACGGTCGGGACATGCGAACGCTGTCGATCGAGTCCTCGCGTGTCTCAGCCAGCTTCACCCGGGGCGTCGGTCGCCTCGTGTTGCAGCGCCCCGAGGCTCTCAACGCGCTCGACCTGGGAATGGTGCGCGGCCTACGCGACGCGCTCGAGGCGTGGCGGGGCGAACCGGACGTCGACCGCATCCTGCTCGAGGGCGCGGGGGATCGCGGGCTGTGCGCCGGGGGTGACGTGCGGGGACTGGCCGAGAGCATCGTGTCGGGCAACGCCGAGAGCGCCGGGTCCTTCTTCCGCGAGGAGTATGCGCTGAACGCGGCCATCGCGGAGTACCCGAAGCCGATCGTCGTGTTCGCAGACGGGGTGACCATGGGCGGCGGGATCGGGCTCGCGGGGCACGCGGCCGTGCGGATCGTGACCGAGCGTTCGGCGCTCGCGATGCCCGAGACGCGCATCGGTTTCACCCCGGATGTGGGGGGCACCTGGCTGCTGGCCCGCGCCCCGGGCCGATTGGGGGAGTACCTCGCCCTGACGGGTGGCTCGATGTCGGCGGCGGATGCGATCGACGCCGGGTTCGCCGATCTGCTGGTTCCCTCGGAACGCCTGGATGCCGTGCGCGAGGCGCTCGAGTCGCGTGCGGACCCCGGGGGCGCGACCGAGGTCGCGATGCTGTTCGACGAGTCGCCCGAGCCGTCCACGCTGGCCCGGCACCGGGCCTGGATCGACCCGTCGTTCGCGGCCGATGACGTCGCGGGGATTATCGCGGCACTCCGCGAGCGGCCCGAGCCCGAGGCATCCGCCACCGCCGAACTGCTCGAGACGCTCTCGCCGACCGCGCTGACCGTCACGCTCGCCTCCGTCCGAGCCGCCAGATCGGACCCGGATCTGCGCGCCTCGCTCGAGCGTGAGTACGGGCTGGCGATGTGGTTCGCCCACACGCAACCGGACCTGCCCGAGGGCGTCCGTGCGCGTCTGATCGACAAGGACGGGACGCCGCACTGGCGACCTGCGTCGCTCGCCGCGCTACCGCCGGATGTCGCCGCTCAGGCCCTCGCGTTCCGTCCCGAGGTGCCGCTCTGGTCATGACGATTTCCCGGTCTGCGTGCGGACGCCCGCGCGCCGTGTCCCTAGAGTGACCCTATGGAACGGTCTGATCCCCCGCGCCACAGACGCCGCTACTCGGTGGGCGTGGTGCTCGATTGGTTCTTCTTCGTCTTCGCGGGCCTCGCCGCGATCTGGCTCGCCTACCTCGGGTTCACCGAGACCTTCCGCGTCGGATGGTGGGGCATCCCGTTCGCCATCGTGTTCTGGGTCGTGCTCGCCTACCTCGTGCTGCCGCGGTTGCACCGCATCCTGACCACCATCTACGTCCCCGACTACTTCATCGGCCGCACCCGTACGAGCGACGGACTGCTGGGCGATCCGGTCAACCTGGCCTTCCGTGGCACCGCGGAGGAGATCGAGGCTGCGTTGCGGGCCGCGGGGTGGCGGCGGGCGGACCCTGTCACCCTCGCCTCGTCGTGGCGCATCATCACGTCGACGTTGAGACGGCGCAGCTACGACGAGGCGCCCGTGAGCCCCCTTTTCCTGTTCGGCCGTCAGCAGGATTTCGCCTATCAGCAGGAGGTCGACGGCAACCCGGCGCAGCGGCATCACGTGCGCTTCTGGAAGTGCCCGGACGGATGGCTGCTGCCGGGCGGAACCCGCGTCGAGTGGCTCGCCGCGGGCACCTTCGACACGGCTGTCGGGTTGTCGCTCTTCACGCTGCAGGTCACGCATCGCATCGACGCGGACACCGATATCGAGCGCGACCACATCATCCAGACGCTCGTGGCGGCCGAACCCACGATCCGCATCGACGTCATCAAGGATTTCTCGAGCGGTTACCACGCGCGCAATGGCGGGGGCGACACCATCCGCACCGACGGTGATCTGCCGATCGTGGACGTCTCGGGAGTTCCGATCCCGGCCGATGCGCGTTCCGTCGTCGCGGAGCGTTCCGTTGTCGCAGGGCATTCCGTTGTCGAAGAGGGGAGCGCGTCGTGACCAGATCCGCTGCAAGGACCCCCGAGAAGCGCCCCGCATTCGAACCACCGGGCGACCTCGTCCGCCCTGTCGGATACGACCCGGACATGCCCCGGCCCGCCGCCATCAGCGCCGGAGCCGGCCTGGTGATGCTGCGGGTCATCGCGGGGCTCCTGTGGCTCGCGGCGCTGGCCCTCAACTGGGACGACATCGCGCACAGCGTCGAGGTCGAACTCGGCGAGGACGTGAAGCTGACGGATGACGCCAAGACAATCGGACTCGCCCTGATCCTGGCGGTCGGGGGCGTCGCGACGCTGCTCGAGGGGGTGCTCGCGGTACTGATCTACCGGGGGCACAACTGGGCGCGCGTTCTCGTCATGCTGTACGCGGTCGTATCGATCTCGGTGGCGTTCACGACCTGGTGGGTCGGTGGCCAGGACATCCGTATCGAGACGACTCTCGTCACGCTGAGCCTCGACATCCTCGTGCTGCTCGCGCTTTCGAGCAGGCAGGCGGCGGCGTACGCGCGGCGCAGACAGCGGCGCTGAGCGGCCTCTCCCAGGAACCGGGCGCTAGCCTGGAGTCCGCCCGTTCGGCGGCGGAGGAGGCAGTGCGGTGTTCGACAGTCCCCTCTCGACGTCTGCCTATGGTGTGCTCGGCGTCGAACCGGATGTCGATGACGAACAGCTTCGCCGGGCCTACCGCCAGCGCCTGCGCGCGACGCATCCCGACACCGGCGGCGACGCGGCATCGTTCGGTCGGGTGCAGCGGGCGTGGGAACTCGTGGGCACACCCGCCGCGCGCGAGGCATACGATCGCGGGCATGGCTTCACGAACCATGCGCCAGACTCCGATTCCG
>CAYZEL010000021.1:0-6135 GCA_964477515.1 uncultured Microbacterium sp. | reverse complement strand
TCCGGCCCGTCCGGCTGGCGTCCGGCGCGGGCGAGCGCGGACACGCGGCCCCGGGCCCGCACGTACGGTCAGCCCGGTGGCTGGCGACGCGAGCGCTACCTCACACTGATGCGCGAGTGGGTCGGCCGCGGTATCCCCCTCGAAGACCCCTACGCCCCGGCGCTCGTGCGGTCGGCGCCCCACGAGATCCGCCGTCTGCTGGCGGACGCGCTCGCCGAAGAGGCGACCGCACGCGTCGTCGCGGATCTCGGGATGGGGTTCACGGTGTGGCACGACGTCGCCGCGTCGGGGCGCCGGGGCGACGACCCCGACGCGAAGCTCGACCACATCGTTCTTGGGCCGAGCGGCCTGTACGGGGTGCTCTCCGAGGACTTCGGGGGACCCGTCACGCTCCGCCGCGGCGAGTTGCAGGGGGACGACGTGGAGGGTTCGCCGATCGGTGACCTGATCGCGCGGATGCGGGTCGTGTCGCGCGCCGCGGGGGTGCGCTTCAGCGGCGCGATCGTCGTGCTGCCGGACGAGGATCTGCCACAGGCGATACTCGACGTCGGGCGTGTGCGGGGCCTGCCGGTCGTGGTGTGCGGCCGGGCCGCTCTCGCGACCGTGCTCCGCCGCGGGATCCCCGGCGCGCGGGACATGGGCGGCAACGAGGTCTTCGACGTCCGCACGAGGCTGCAGCAGACCGTGCGCTTCGTCTGAGTCGATCGGCGCGCCGTCAGCTCGATCGGCGGATCAACCGGCGACGAGGCCGAACAGCTGAAGCGGATGCGTGAGGCGCCACCAGAAGCTCGGACCCGGGACCTCGTCGGCGAGCAGCGCCTCGACCTCGTCCTCATCGACCGGCCCCGTGACACTCACGGTGCCGGCGGATGCGCCGCTTGCCCGATCATCCCCCAGCGACAGGTTCGCGGCGGCCGACGAGGGCGATCCGTTCCAGAGGATGACCGATCCATCCGTCGCCGTCACGATGTCGACGGGATCCGACCACAGGGTCGACACCGTGCCGACCACGGAGCGCGCGGGCAGGGCGATGGTGGGTGCGAGCTGCGCGTCCAGACCGTTCAGCAGGTCGCGCGCGAGGGCGAACCGCGTCTCGCCGTCGGGCTGACCGAGCACCGAGGCATAGGCGCGTACCGTCGTCTCGCCGATCGTGATGTCTCGCGCGGCCAGGACGTTGTAGTCGCCGAAGAGCAGTCCGGTCTTGATGCCGACGATGCCGGGCTCGCCCAGGAGGGCGTTGGTGTTCTCGACCAGGCCCGCGCCGGGCAGCTCGACCGATTGCTGCGCGACGATCTCGGCGATGACGGGATTCGCGAGGGCGCGGCGGGCGAGGCCGACGAGGGCCCCAGGCGTCGCGGTGTTGCGCGGGCTGATGCCCGACGAGTCCACGACGGTGATGCCCGCCAGCCCATGCTGCGTGAGCCACTGCATGGCGGCGCGTGCGTAGACCGCGTCCGAGGGGTACAGGCCGTCCACGAGCTTGTCGGCGTAGTTACCGGCCGAACCGATCAGCATGCCCTGCAGGAGCTGGTACTCCGTGAGCGTGCCGCCGACCGGAACGTCGAGCGCGGACTCGTCCGCCGCGAGCGTGTTGCGGTAGTTCGTGCGATCCGCGCGGGTGAACGCGTACTCGGGCCCCGACTCTCCCACGGCAAGGGGGAGCGCGTCGAGGACCACGAGCGCGGTGATGACCTTGGTGATGCTGGCCATCGGAACGGCCGCGTCCGCGCTGGCGGCGGTCGTGCCGACACCTTCGACGGCGAGGGCGGCGGATCCCTCGGCGGGCCACGCGGGGGCGGCGGGAGCGGCCGCAACCGTCTGCAGCGCGACGGCATCGACGCGCGGGGCGACGGCGTAAAGGGGCCAGACGAGCATGGCCACCGCGTACACGGCGACCAGCCCGAGGCCGCTTCCGATCGGGATTAGCACACCCGGACGAACCGGGCAGCGTCGCGGCCCCCGTTCGATGAGGTCCGTCTGCGGGGCAACCTCGGGCTGTGCCACGGCGGAGGTGCCGTCCTCGCGGACCCACGCGAGCGCGCGGGTGGTCGTGGGAACCTCCGTCGGCGTCGGGGTCGGGGTCGGGGTCGGGGTGGCGGTCGGGGCGGGAACGGCCGCGGGCGCTGGGTCCGCGGGGGTCAGAGTCGGTGCCGAGGGCGTCGCAGCCGGCGATTCGTCGAGGACCGGAGTCGCGCCCGTCTCTCGGCGACGGAGGGCCCGCCGGGTGAGCACGGGCTCAGGCGGGTCGTTCGAGGTCATTCGCCTACGGTACCGCGACAGCTATACTCATCCCGTCAACCACGGGAGTCCGGTGTGCCGGGCTGAGAGGAAGCGACCACGCTTCGACCGTCGAACCTGATCTGGGTCATGCCAGCGCAGGAAGGAGCACTCATGAGTACGTCCACGTCCACATCTGCCCCCGCAACCACCGGGCGCCGCGGATTCTCCGCCATCACCTGGCGATGGAGGGTCGTCGACATCGTCGTCGCCAGCGTCATCGGTGTCGCATCCGCCGCGATCTTCCTGGTCTGGAACATCGGATACGAGGGGCCGAGTACGATCCTCTCGCCGCTGCTTCCCGGTCTACAGGGGCTGCTCGCCGGTCCCTGGTTGATCGCCGGGGTGCTGGGGGCGCTCATCATCCGCAAGCCCGGCGCCGCGCTGTACACCGAGCTGCTCGCGGCCGTGATCTCGGCGCTCGTCGGCAACCAGTGGGGTCCGCTCACGATCGCGTCGGGACTCGTCCAGGGGCTCGGCGCCGAGATCGTCTTCCTCGTCTTCGCCTACGCCGTCTGGCGCCTGCCGGTCGCGATCCTGGCGGGTGCCGGCGCGGGTCTGGCGTGCGGGATCAACGACCGCATCCTCTGGTACGCGGGCGCCGACACGACCTTCACGCTCGTCTACATCGCCGCGACGACCGTCTCGGGCGCCGTGATCGCGGGGGCCGGTGCGTGGTTCGTCGCGCGCGGGCTGGCGGCGACGGGTGCCCTCGGTCGCTTCGCCTCCGGACGCGAGGTCACGCGGCGCGTCTGACGTGACGCATCCTTCGAGCACGTCCGCCCCGGGGTCCCGCCCCGCGACGGTCGAGGCGCGGGGCTGGGGCTGGCGCTTCGCCTCGCGTCTCGGTTGGGCGGTGGCGGATGCCTCGTTCCGCATCGAACCGGGCGAGCGCGTCCTGCTGCTCGGCGCCTCGGGGGCGGGCAAGTCCACCCTGTTGCACGCGCTCGCCGGGGTTCCCGGCGGCGACGACGAGGGCGAGTCGCGCGGCGAGCTCCCGATCGACGGGCGCCCCGCGTCTCGCGCCGCGGGGCGCGCCGGGCTCGTCCTGCAGGACCCCGACAGCCAGGCGATCCTCGCGCGCGTCGGTGACGACGTGGCGTTCGGTGCCGAGAACCTCGGCGTTCCGCGCGAAGAGATCTGGCGTCGCGTGCACGAGTCACTCGACGCGGTGGGCCTGGACGTGCCGCTCGAGCGGTCCACCTCGGCGCTATCGGGCGGGCAGAAGCAGCGCCTCGCGCTCGCGGGGGTCCTCGCGATGCGCCCCGGGCTCATCCTGCTCGACGAACCGACAGCGAACCTCGACCCGGATGGCGTTCGCGAGGTGCGCGACGCGGTCGCGCGCGTGGCCGAGCGGACCGGCGCGACGTTGATCATCGTCGAGCACCGGATCGATGTGTGGCTGCCGCTCGTCGACCGGGTGATCGTGCTGGGCGAGACGGTCGGGTCGGAGGAAGCCGCGTACCCGGACGGTGGGATCGGCGTCGTCGCCGATGGTGCGCCGAGCGACGTGCTCGGCGCGGTCGGCCCCCGGCTGGCCGAGGGCGGGGTATGGGTTCCCGGCATCCCCCCGCGGCATCCCGCCGCGCCCGCGGGCGCGCACGGTCCGGTCGTCCTCACGGCCCGAGAGCTGACGGTCGGGCGTGTGAAGGGGGTGCCCGTCGCGGGCCCCGTGCACCTGGACGTTCGCGCCGGCGAGGTGCTCGGCATCACCGGGCCGAACGGTGCCGGCAAGTCGACCCTCGCGTTGTCGCTCGCGGGGCTCCTGCCCGCCGCCGGGGGGCGTGTCGAGGCATCCTCGGCCCTCGCAGACGGCCCGCAGCGCGATCCGTTGACGTGGTCGTCGCGTGCCCTGCTGACCCGGATCGGCACGGTGTTCCAAGAGCCCGAGCACCAACTGCTCGCGACCACGGTGCGCGGTGAACTCGAGATCGGGCCCCGCTCCCTCGGTCTACCCGAGGACGAGATCGCTCGCCGGGTCGACGATCTGCTCGTGCGGCTGCGGCTCGACCGACTGGCCGACGCGAACCCGTACACGCTCTCCGGGGGCGAGAAGCGGCGGCTGACGGTCGCGGCCACCCTGGCGACGCGCCCGCGGGTGATCGTGCTCGACGAACCGACGTTCGGTCAGGATGCCGTCACCTGGGCCGAGCTCGTCGCGATCATCGCCGAGTTGCGCGACGAGGGCACGGCCGTGGTCGTCGTCACCCACGACGCCGCCGTTCTCGATGCCCTGCACGCCCGTCGCTTCGATCTGGCGACGACGGCATGAGTGCGCCCGTCGCCGCCCGCGTCCGCACGGGGCCCATCGCGACCATCAACCCGGTGGCGAAGCTCGCCGCGGCGCTGCTGATCGCCGTCCCGCTGGTGCTGACGATCGATCCGGTTTCCGCGGCCACCGCGTTGGTGCTCGAGCTCGTGCTGTTCGCCCTGTCGGGTCTGCGGTGGCGCGAGTTCTGGGTATGCACGCTTCCCGTCTGGATCGCGGCACCGCTGACGGCCGTCACGATCGCCCTGTACGGCGCGCCATCCGGGGTGATCCACGTCGAGTGGCTCTTCATCCGCGTGAGCGACGGATCGCTCGAACTGGCTCTCGCGACCTTCTTCCGCGTGCTGGCGATCGCTCTGCCCGGCGTCGTGCTCTTCGTCACGGTCGACCCGACGGACCTGGCCGACGGCCTTGCGCAACTGGTGCGCCTTCCCGCCCGGTTCGTGCTCGGGGCGCTTGCGGGGATGCGACTGCTCGGGCTGCTGGGCGACGACTGGCGCGCCCTCGCCCTCGCGCGACGGGCGCGCGGTGTCGCGGACGTCGGGCGCGTGCGGCGCACGCTCGGCATGGCGTTCGCCTTGTTCGTGCTCTCGATCCGACGCGGGTCCAAGCTTGCGACGGCGATGGAGGCCCGCGGGTTCGGTGGCCGCATCGTGGATGCCGAAGGTCTGCCCGTTTCCCGCACCTGGGCCCGTCCCTCGCGCTGGGACGGGCCCGAGTGGGCCCTGATCGCGGCGGGCGCCGCGATCTCGACCGCGGCCATCGGGCTCGCGGTGGCGACGGGCAGCTGGAACTTCATCCTCGGTCCCGCTTGACCCCGCCTCGGCGCGCGAGACTTCACCCAGGTCTCTCATCGAGCGTGCTTGCGGGACGTCCGTGACGTCTCGTGCTCGGTAAAGCCGGGCGTCAGCGCGGTGCGGGTACCGCGTGTCGCGTAAAGTGGAACTGGATGTCAGTGGAGTCGTTCGAGGGAGAGCGCATGCAGATCGAGAGAGCGGGAGCCCTCATCACGGGCGGAGCGAGCGGTCTGGGTCTTGCCACCGCTCGCCGTCTGGCGGCAGGCGGAGCGCTCGTCACCATCATCGACCTGCCGACATCGCGCGGTGCTGAGATCGCGGCGGAACTCGGCGGGGTGTTCGCGCCGGCGGATGTCACGAGCGTGCCCGAGGTCCGTGCGGCGGTGGCCGAGGCATCCGCTCTCGCCCCTCTCCGGGTCGTCGTCGCGTGTGCCGGTATCGCGACCGCCGGCAAGGTGCTCGATCGCGACGGCAGCCCTACCCCGCTCGAGGACTTCGAGAGAGTCGTGCGGGTCAACCTGGTCGGCACCTACAACGTCGTCGCGCAGGCCGCGGCGGCGATGGCGGTGACAGAACCGGATGATTCCGGTGAGCGTGGCGTCATCGTCACGACCGCGAGCGTGGCAGCGTTCGACGGGCAGATCGGGCAGCCGGCCTACGCGGCGAGCAAGGGCGCCGTGACGGCGATGACGTTGCCGATCTCCCGCGAACTCGCCCGCTACGGCATCCGCGGGGTGACCATAGCCCCGGGCATCATGGAGACACCGCTGCTGCAGGGTCTGCCCCAGGCCG
>CAYZEL010000020.1:0-21161 GCA_964477515.1 uncultured Microbacterium sp. | reverse complement strand
CGGGCCTGCAGGTCGAGCCGGGCCGTTCGGGAACGCTGGTGGTGCGACGCCCGTGGCCCGGGATGGCACGAACGGTGTGGGGCAACCCCGCGCGGTACCGCGACTCGTACTGGGCGCAGTATGCGGGCAAGGGCGACCACGGCGGCTTCTACGTCGCGGGCGACGGCGCTACCGTCGATTCGGACGGTCATGTCTGGATTCTCGGGCGCCTCGACGATGTTCTGAACGTTTCGGGGCATCGCATGTCGACCATCGAGATCGAGTCGGCGCTCGTGTCGCACCCGACCGTCGGCGAGGCAGGTGTGACCGCCGTCGCCGATCCGGTCACGGGTCATGCCATCGCGGCGTTCGTCGTCGTATCCGGCGCGGGCGAGCTGTCCACCGTGGACCTGCGCGCTCACGTCGCCCGTGAGATCGGCCCGATCGCGAAGCCCAAGCACCTGCTCGTCGTCCCCGAACTGCCGAAGACCCGTTCGGGCAAGATCCTGCGCCGCCTGCTGTCCCAGCTGTGGGAGGCTGAGCAGGATCGTCGCGCGGGCCGCCCACCGGTCGCCCTCGGCGACACCACGTCGCTGCAGAACCCCTGGGCCGTCGACGACATCGCGGCCGCGCTCGCCTCGGCGTGAGTCGCACGGAACACAGCACGGCCCCGAGCCGCACCGTAAATCCTGAGCCGCACCGCAAGTAGAGAGACGACATGACCGAAGATCACCGGTTCGGATTCCGCACGCGCGCACTGCACGCCGGCGCGACCCCGGATGCCTCGACGGGAGCCCGCGCGGTCCCGATCTATCAGACCTCGTCCTTCGTCTTCGACGATGCGACGGATGCCGCGAACCTGTTCGCGCTGCAGAAGTACGGCAACATCTATTCGCGCATCGGCAACCCCACCGTCGCGGCGCTCGAGGAGCGGCTCGCGTCGCTCGACGGCGGCATCGGTGCGGTGGCCACGGCATCCGGAATGAGCGCCGAGTTCATCACCTTCGCGGCTCTCGTCGGTCAGGGCGACCATGTCGTGGCCTCGGGTCAGCTGTACGGCGGGACGGTGACCCAGCTCGACGTGACGCTCCGCCGCTTCGGCGTCGAGACGACGTTCGTGCCCTCGAGCGATCCGGCCGACTACGCCGCCGCGATCCGGCCCGAAACGAAGGTGATCTACGTCGAGACGATCGGCAACCCCTCCGGCGAGATCGCCGACATCGAGGGTCTCGCCGAGGTCGCACACGCCGCGGACATCCCGCTCGTGGTCGACTCGACGCTCGCGACTCCGTACCTCGCGCGTCCCCTCGAGCATGGCGCCGACATCGTGATCCACTCGGTCACGAAGTTCCTCGGGGGACACGGCACAACTCTCGGCGGCGTCGTCATCGAGAAGGGCACGTTCGACTGGGGCAACGGCAAGTTCCCGCAGATGACCGAGCCCGTCGCGTCGTACGGCGGCATCAGCTGGTGGGACAACTTCGGCGAGTACGGATTCCTCACCAAGCTCCGGTCGGAACAGCTGCGCGATATCGGGCCCGCGCTCAGCCCTCACTCCGCCTTCCTGCTGCTGCAGGGCGTCGAGACCCTGCCGCAGCGCATCGATGCGCACCTCGCAAACGCCCGCATCGTCGCCGAGTGGCTCGACGCCGACCCGCGCGTCTCGTTCGTGACCTGGGCGGGGCTCGACGGGCACCCGCACCGCGACCGCGCGGCGAAGTACCTGCCGCTCGGCCCGGGCTCCGTGTTCGCCTTCGGCGTCCGGCCGTCGGGCGAGTTCGCCTCGGAGGAGGAGCGGCTCGTGTCCGCGCGAGGCGCGGGGGAGGCCGTCATCGAGGCACTGCGCCTGGCGTCGCACCTGGCGAACATCGGGGATGCGCGCACCCTCGTCATCCACCCGGCGTCGACGACGCACCAGCAGCTGAGCGCCTCACAGCTGGTGGACGCGGGCGTACCCGCCGACCTGATTCGCATCTCGGTCGGTCTCGAGGATCCGGAAGACATCCTGTGGGATCTGGACCAGGCCCTCACGGCAGCGACGGGGGTGCAGCGATGAGCGCGTCGTGCGAACTCCCGCAGCAGCCCGCCGTGGCTGAATCCGTGGATGAAACCGCGACCGGTGCAGCCTGCGCGCTCCCCAGTGCCGCGACGATTGTGGCGCACACGACCGAGCGCACGTGGGCGGCGCCCGGTGCGCAGGCCCGGTACGAGATTCTGCGCACGGCCAAGTCGGTCGCCATTGTCGGGGCATCCGAGAACCCCGCACGCGCGAGCTACTTCGTCTCGACGTATCTGCTCGGCAGCTCGCCCTACGACGTGTATTTCGTCAACCCGCGGGCGACCAGCATCCTGGGTCGCTCCGTGTATGCATCGCTCGCGGATCTGCCCGTCGTGCCCGACATCGTCGACGTCTTCCGTCGGCACGACGATCTGCCCGGTGTCGCGCAAGAAGCCGTGGACGTCGGGGCCGAGACGCTCTGGCTGCAGCTCGGTTCATGGAACGAAGAGGCGGCGGCGATCGCCGAGGCCGCGGGTCTGTCGGTCGTGATGGACCGGTGCATCAAGGTCGAGCATGCGCGTTTCCACGGGGGACTGCACCTCGCGGGTTTCGATACGGGCGTGATCAGCTCCAAGCGACAGCTCCTGTCGCGCTGACCCGCGCGGGCATGGCGCCGGTTCGGAGCGTGCTCGCGTAGAATGAACGGATGCGTGCGCTCGGGCGTGCGCTCACAGACTTCCGGAACGACGACTTCCGGGCCCCGATCGAGAGGATCCGCCATGGCTGGAACGAGCGAAGGCATCATCGACCCGTCCCTGGACGCGCTGCTGCAGAAGAAGGACGCGAACGGCGACGCGATCTCGAAGTACCAGCTCGTGATCTACGCAGCCAAGCGCGCGCGTCAGATCAACGACTACTACTCGGACCTGCACGAGGGCAACCTGTTCGACAACGTCGGGCCGCTGGTCGACTCGTCGGTCGAGGACAAGCCGCTCACGATCGCGATGCACGAGATCAACGAAGACAAGCTGCGCCTGCGCGGCACCGAGGCGTAAACACTCCGCAGCAATCCCGGCCGCCCGCAGAGACCCTTCCGTCCCGGGCGGACGCCGCCGAACGATGTCGGCGGGCCGCGTCATACTGAGCGGCACACTGGTGCGCGAGCACCCGACTGGAGCACCGATGAGCGATCTGCGACTGTTCACGTCCGAATCCGTCACCGAGGGCCACCCCGACAAGATCTGCGACCAGATCAGCGACAGCATCCTGGACGCGATCCTCACCGAGGATCCGCTCGGGCGAGTGGCGGTCGAGACCCTCGTGACGACGGGCCTCGTGCACGTTGCCGGAGAGGTGTCCACCTCTGCCTATGTCGAGATCCCGGCGATCGTCCGCCAGGTCGTGAATCGCATCGGCTACACCTCGAGCGAGACCGGATTCGACGGCGAATCCTGCGGCGTGAGTGTGTCGATCGGTGCCCAGTCGTCCGACATCGCCGCCGGCGTGAACAAGGCGTTCGAGCAGCGCGAGCAGCGTTCGGTCGACCCGCACGACGAGCAGGGCGCCGGCGACCAGGGCATCATGTTCGGCTATGCGACGACCGAGACGCCGCAGCTCATGCCGATGGCCAGCTGGACGGCGCACCGCATGGCGGAGCGCCTCGCGGACGTCCGTCGTGACGGACGCCTGCCGTTCCTCCGCCCCGACGGCAAGACCCAGGTCACGCTCGGCTACGACGGACCGACGCCGAAGACCGTCGACTCCGTCGTGCTGTCCACTCAGCACCACCCCGACATCTCCCAGGAAGAGTTGCGTGCCCTGGTGCGAGCCGAGGTCATCGACCCCGTGCTGGCCAGCACGGGCCTCGACATGGCGGATGTGAAGTACTACATCAACCCCGCGGGACCGTTCCTGGTCGGCGGGCCCAAGGGTGACGCGGGTCTGACGGGCCGCAAGATCATCATCGACACCTACGGCGGAGCGTCGCGACACGGTGGCGGTGCCTTCAGCGGCAAGGACCCGACGAAGGTCGACCGCTCCGGCGCGTACGCAGCGCGCTGGGTGGCGAAGAACGCGGTGGCCGCCGGACTCGCCGACCGCCTCGAGGTTCAGGTCGCGTACGCGATCGGCAAGGCGCGCCCCGTCGGCATCTACGTCGAGTCTTTCGGCACCGGGCGCGTCGACGACGCCGAGATCACCCGCGCGATCACCGAGGTATTCGACCTGCGCCCCGCCGCGATCATCGAGCAGCTCGATCTGCTCCGCCCGATCTACGCGCAGACGGCCGCCTACGGGCATTTCGGACGCGATTTGCCCGACTTCACGTGGGAGCGCCTCGACCGCGTCGAAGAACTGCGCGCAGCAGCCGGACTCTGAACATGGCAGGACGTCCGGTGGCTCGCGTGCTGCTGGATTCGCCGCTGCCGCAGCTCGACCGCCTGCTCGACTACGCGGTTCCTCCCGCTATGGACGGCACCGTCGTGCCGGGCGTACGCGTGCGGGTACCGCTCCGCACCGTCGGACGCCTGGTCGATGCCTATGTCGTCGAGCGCGGCGAGGCGGTCGACCCTGATCGCCCGCTGTCTGAGATCGACGCGGTCGTCTCGAATGTGCGTCTGCTGCCCGAACGCCTCTATGCGCTCGCCCGACGCGTGGCGGACCGCGCGGCGGGGTCGGCCTCGGACATCCTGCGCCTCGCGATCCCCAAACGGCAGGTGCGTGTCGAAAAGACGTGGGTGGCGGGGGAGCGACCGACCGCGCCGAAGGTCGCCGAGGATCGCGTGGCTGCGGCCGAACGCACCCTGGGCTTCTACCCGGGGCTGTGGCCCGCGATCGACGAGGGCGGGCGGATAGCGCTCGACGCGCCGCCGCGACCCACGCGTACCGCGGCGGGTGAACCCGTGGGCGAGTGGGCACTCCTGCTCGCGGCCGCTGCGACGCGCACCCTGGCCGCGGGCCGCAGCGCGATCATCGTCGCGCCGGATCACCGAGACCTCGACCAGCTCGCGCGGGCGCTGGAAGACACCGTGCCGGCGGATGCGATCCTGCGCGACGACTCGGCCCGCAGCGCGGCGGAACGATACCGCGGGTATCTGCGACTTCTCGAGGATGCTCCGGTGATCGTCATCGGCAACCGTTCCGCCGTGTACGCCCCGGCGTCGCGGCTCGGTCTCGTCGCGATCTGGAACGACGGCGATCCGCTGCTGGAAGAGCCGCTCGCGCCCTACGTCCACGCGCGTGACGCGGCGCTCGTGCGGCAGGGCCTCGAGGGCGGCGCGTTGCTCTTCGCGGGACACACCCGCACGACGGATGTCGAGCGTCTCGTCGGAATCGGGTGGGTTCGAGACATCCCCGCAGCGCGCCGGACCGCACCGCGTGTCGTGCTGAGCGCGACACGCGAGGGCGAGCGACCCGGTGTGCGCGTGCCGTCGGCGGCCTTCGCGGCGGCGCGAGAGGCCTTGACGCATGGGCCCGTGCTCGTGCAGGTCTCACGCCCCGGATACGCGCCCGTGCTGATCTGCGACGGCTGCCGCCGCGCCGCCCGTTGCGCGCACTGTGCGGGACCGCTCCAGGCCGAACGTCGAGGCGCGATGCCGAACTGCCGCTGGTGCGGGCGCGGCGCCACCGGATGGCACTGCCCGCACTGCGAGCAGACGAAGTTCCGGCTCGCTTCGGCGGGGAGCATCCGCACCGCCGACGAACTCGGCCGGGCATTCCCCGAAACGCGGGTCATCGTCGCCGATGGCACACATCCCGTACTCGAAGTCGACGATCGACCGGCGCTGGTCATTGCCACGCGCGGGGCCGAGCCTTTCGCGGCCGGAGGCTACCGCGCGGTCGTGCTGCTCGACGGCGACCGCATGCTCATGTCGGATGCCCTGCGGATCGGCGAGGCGTGCCTGCGCTGGTGGTCGGACGCGGCGGCGTTGGCGGCCCCCGGTGCTCCGGTTCATCTCGTCGGAGTGGCGGGTGCCGTGGGCCGTGCGCTCGCGACCTGGACTCAGGCGGCGTACGCACGCGCCGAGCTCGAGGATCGCGCCCCGCTGCGGATGCCACCGACGTACCGCGTCGCCTCCCTCGAGGGCGACCTGGTCGCGGTGGAACGTGCGGTCACCGAGCTGCGGGCCGCGGTGGCGCTGGACCCCGACGCGGTCATCGGTCCCGTCGAGATCCCCGCCGATCCGCTCGCCACACGTCCGGGTCCGGCGGCACGCGTCCTGGTGCGTTTCGACTACGCGCAGGGTCCTGCCGTGACGACGAGCCTGCGTGCAGCGGTCGTGGCGGCGGCCCTGCGCGGCCGCCGGAGACCGAGGGCAGGTGCACCGGGGACGGGTGCATCGCGGAATACACTCAGAGTGCGGGTCGATCTGGCCGACCCGGAGCTCTAGGAGGCGTCATGCGGCTCGTATTCGCCGGGACGCCCGACGTCGCGGTGCCTTCGCTCGGGGTGCTCGCGGCGGAAGGGCACGAGATCGTCGGTGTCGTGACGCGACCCGACGCGCCTCAGGGACGCGTGCGTACTCTCACGCCATCTCCGGTCGCGGCGGCCGCCGAGAGTCAGGGCCTGCGCGTCATCCGTGCCGCTCGCCTCGACGACGCGGCAACGGCCGACATCCGCGCTCTCGAGCCCGAACTGGGCGTCATCGTGGCGTACGGCGGTCTCGTACGCGAGCCGCTGCTGAGCACGCCGACCCACGGATGGATCAACCTGCACTTCTCGCTCCTCCCACGCTGGCGGGGCGCCGCGCCCGTGCAACACGCACTCATCGCGGGAGACGAACTGACCGGCGCGAGCGTCTTCCGCCTCGTCGCCGAGCTCGACGCCGGTGACGTCTTCGCCGAGCGCAGCTACAGCGTCCCCGCCGACGCCACGGCGGGCGATGTCCTCGTCGATCTGGCGGGCCTCGGTGCCGAATTGCTGCGCGATGTCGTCGCGGGCATCGAATCCGGACGGATGACGGCCGCGCCTCAGGTGGGTGAGCCCACGTTCGCGCCCAAGCTCACGCTCGATGACGGACGCATCCGGTGGGAAGAGTCCGCGCGGCAGGTTCTCGGCCGAATCCACGGGACGACCCCCGAGCCGGGAGCGTTCACGACGGTCAACGGGCAACGGCTGAAGGTGCTCACGGCGCGTTCACACGAGGCCCACATCGGATTGCGACCGGGCGAGATCGCGGCGGCGGGCCGAGACATCCTGATCGGGACCGGTACGGATGCGATTCTGATCGATCGCGTCCAACCGGCGGGACGACAGGCGATGGCAGCGGGCGACTGGTGGCGTGGGCTCCGCACCGCGGAACTGAGGGCGGGCGAGTGAAGATCCAACCGGCACGCCGCGTGGCGTACGAAGTCCTGCGTGCCGTCTCGGATTCGGATGCCTATGCCAACCTGCTGCTCCCCGTCGGCATCGGTCGAGCGGGACTGGGACCCGCCGACGCCGGGCTCGCGACCGAACTGACCTACGGAACGCTCCGACGCCGCGGCTACTACGACGCCGTGATCGAGTTGGCCTCGCGCCGCAGGGTCGCCGCGATCGATGCCCCCGTACTCGACGCGCTCCGGATGACGGTGCATCAGCTGCTGTCGACCCGCGTTGCCTCGCACGCGGCCGTGCACGGGGGCGTGGAGCTCGTCCGGGTGTACGGCGGCAGCGGGGCCACGGGTTTCGCGAACGGGGTGCTGCGCGCGATCGCGCGCGAGGATCCGGGAACGTGGCGCGAGCGTGTCCTGGCGACCGCGCGCAACACGGACGAGCGCCTCTCGCTCGAGCACGCGCATCCGACGTGGATCGTCCGCGCATTCCGTCGGGCCCTTGCCGCGGAAGGTCGCGGAGACGAACTCGAGGCGCTGCTCGCCGCAGACAACGCCTCTCCGGCGGTCACGATGGCGGCCCTCACCGGCCTCGCCGACGTCCCGGTGGATGCCGTGCGAACGCTGTACTCGCCTCTCGGATTCCGTGCGGGGGGCGGCGATCCCGAGCCCCTGGTCATCGGTTCCGGCGGTCGTCTGCGCGTGCAGGACGAGGGCTCGCAGCTCGCGGCACTCGCGCTGACCCGCGCGCGGGAGATTTCAGCGGGGGAGCGCTGGCTCGATCTGTGTGCCGGCCCCGGGGGCAAGACCGCGGTGCTCGCCGCGGAGGCTCGGGGCGCGGCATCCGTCGACGCCAACGAGGTCTCACCCGCCCGCGCGGGACTCGTGCGCCGTGCGCTCGAGGGCGTGCCGGCGACGGTCGACGTGACGGAAGAGGATGGTCGCACGCGCGTCGAGCGCGATCTGGGCGGTTACGACCGCGTGCTGGTCGATGCCCCGTGCACGGGGCTCGGTGCACTTCGCCGGCGGCCCGAGGCGCGGTGGCGCAAGGGACCCGAGGACGTCCCCCAGCTCACGTCGCTGCAGGGCGAGCTGTTCGATGCGGGAGTGCGGGCGCTGCGGCCGGGCGGCATCCTGGCGTACGTGACGTGTTCGCCCCACCTCGCCGAGACGGTCGGCGTGACCCGCGAGGGCGCGCGGCGGTGGGCTGGCGGTATCACTCAGCTCGACGCCCGTGCGGTGGTGCGCGACGTCGCGCGCGCACCGATCGATCTGCCCGAGGCATCCGAGGACGCCCTGCACGTCCAGCTGTGGCCGCACCGACACGGCACCGACGGGATGTTCATCGCGCTGTTCGAGCGCACCGCCTGACCGGCGGCGTCTGCGGCGTCGGCGGGGCTGGAGGCGCTCAGTCGAGGAAGTGCAGGCGTCCGCCGTGCACCTCGAGCTGACGCCGAAGCAACTCGAGGGCAGCCGGATGGGCACGCGCCAGCGCACTCGCATCCACCAGGATCGCGTCGTCGGTCACCGCTCCGTCGGCCAGGTCGCTCAGCACCCCGATGACCCGCTCGGCGCCGCTGAACGCGAGCTCGCCGCCCAGATGCACGATGACGCGACCCTTCTCGCGGTCGATGCGGATGCCCGGTTCCGCGATCGCCTCGTGCGGCTCGAAGACGTGCATCCCGAACTCGCCCGACATGCGTTCGAGGATCTGGATGCCTCGGACGCTGTTGCCGTGCCGGTCCAAGCGCGGGCTGAACGTCGCGACCCCGAACTGCGACGGAGCGATCGCGAGCAGCGCACCGCTCACGCCGCTCTTGGCCGGAAGCCCCACGCGCAGCAGCCATTCGCCCGAGTAGTCGTACATGCCGCAGCTCGCCATGACGGACACGACATCGCGCGCCACGTCTTCGCGAACGACGCGTTCGCCCGTGACGGGGTTCACACCGCCGAACGCGAGCGTCGCGCCCATGACGGCGAGGTCCCGCACGGTGACGAGGATCGAGCACTGGCGGAAGTACGTCTCGACGACCGTCGGCACGTCGCCGCGGATGATGTCGTGCGAGCGTGTCAGGTAGGCCAGCGCGCGGTTGCGGTGTCCCGTCTCGGATTCGCCGCGGTAGACCTCTTCGTCCACCGTGAGCGCGCGGCCCGCGAATCGCGAGAGGCCCGCGACGATCGTCTCGGAATGCGAGATCTCGTCACCGGCCCGTCCCGTTTCACCGAGCAGCGACGACGTCACGATCGCACCCGCATTGACCATGGGGTTCGCCGGGCGGCCGGTGCCCGCCTCGAGGCTGATCGCGTTGAAGGGCTCCCCGCTCGGCTCGACGCCGACCCGCGCGAAGACGGCGTCTCGGCCGAGTTCTTCGAGGGCGAGAGCGAGTACGAAGGGTTTCGAGACCGACTGGATCGTGAACGCGACGTGGTCGTCTCCGACGGATGTGACGCGGCCCCGCGGGCCGACGACGGCGAACGCGAGCCGGTCGGGATCGGCCGAAGCGAGGGAGGGGATGTAGTCGGCGACCTGCCCGTCATCCCGCCCGCGCACGTCGTCCAGCACGGTCTCGAGCATGCGCACAATGGGATCCACGCCCCGACCCTATCGGCCCGCGCACGGTCCGCCCGGGCCCCTCGGCATAATGAACGGGTGCCCCAGACAGAGCTTCCCCCCGCCCCGCGGATCAACCCCAGCATCCTCGCCGCGGATTTCGTCAACCTGCAGGCGGACCTCGAGCGGATCGCCGCTGCCGATTTCGTCCACGTCGACGTCATGGACAACCACTTCGTCCCGAACCTGACGTTCGGGCCCCAGATGGTGGAACGAATCCAGGCGACGAGCCCGATCCCGCTCGATGTGCACCTGATGATCGACGAGCCCGACCGCTGGGCGCCCGGGTACGCCGAGCTCGGCGCCGCATCCGTCACCTTCCATCTCGAGGCGGCCACCGATCCGGTCGCGCTGGCACGAAAGCTCCGTCAGATCGGGGCGCGGGCCGGTGTGGCGGTCAAACCGGATACGCCGGTCGATGGTCTGTTCGAGGTGCTCGACGAGTTCGACCAGATCCTGGTCATGACCGTCGAGCCCGGCTTCGGCGGTCAGTCCTTCCGCGCGGACACGATGCCGAAGCTCCGGCTGCTCTCGGAAGAGGCACGCCGTCGCGGCTCGCAGGTGTGGCTCCAGGTCGACGGCGGCATCGCGGAGTCCACGATCGCGCAGGCCGCCGAGGCCGGCGCCGACACCTTCGTCGCGGGTTCCGCCGTGTTCGGTGCGGAGCGTCCGGATGCGGCGATCGCATCGTTGCGCGCCGGCGCTGCCCGTCACATGCATTGACCGATGCGACTGGCGCCCCGAGCCGCCGAGCGGAGGCTGATGCCGCCGGGCTCTGCGAAGCCGGTACCCTGACAGGGTGAAGACTTTCGACGAGCTGTTCGCGGAGCTGACGGTCACGGCCGCCGAGCGTCCCGAAGGCTCGGGTACCGTGGCGCAACTCGATCGTGGTGTGCACGCGATCGGCAAGAAGATCGTCGAACAGGCCGCTGAGGTCTGGATGGCCGCCGAGTACGAGTCCGACGACGCAACGGCGGAAGAGATCTCGCAGCTGCTCTACCACCTGCAGGTGCTCATGCTGGCGAAGGGCCTGACGACCGGCGACGTCTACCGACATCTCTGATCGCTCCCGTCCGCCGACCCTCGACCCGAAAGCCCGCATCACCATGTTGCGAATCGCCGTGCCCAACAAGGGCTCGCTCGCCGACACCGCCGCCGACATGCTCGCCGAAGCCGGGTACACCGGTCGCCGCGATCCGAAAGATCTGCACGTCATCGACCCGCAGAACGACGTCGAGTTCTTCTACCTGCGCCCCAAAGACATCGCGACGTACGTCGGCTCGGGCGCTCTCGACGTCGGCATCACGGGTCGGGACCTGCTGCTCGACGCGCGGATGCCGGGTGCCCGTGAGGTCGAGGCGCTGGGCTTCGGCGGATCGACGTTCCGGTTCGCGGGTCCTCCCGGTCGCTTCGACTCGGTCAAAGACCTCGAGGGTATGCGGGTCGCCACGGCGTACCCGGGCCTCGTCGACGGATTCCTCGACGAACACGGGGTGGCCGTCGACCTCGTTCCCCTCGATGGTGCGGTCGAGTCCGCGGTCCGCCTCGGTGTTGCGGATGCCGTTGCGGACGTCGTGTCGACCGGCACGACTCTCCGTCAGGCGGGTCTGGAGATCTTCGGCCCGATCATCCTCGAATCCGAGGCGGTGCTCATCGCCGGTCCGGACGAGAAGGAGGGCACCGAGACGCTCCTCCGGCGCCTGCGCGGCGTCATGGTCGCCCGTCGATTCGTCCTCGTCGACTACGACCTGCCCACGGCCCTGCTCGACAAGGCGGCCGCCGTCGCTCCCGGCATCGAGTCCCCGACGATCTCGCCGCTCAGGGACCCGGAGTGGGTTGCCGTGCGCGTCATGGTGGCGCGTCACGGTGTGAACCGCGTGATGGACGAGCTCTACGCGATCGGAGCCCGCGCCATCCTCGTGACCGCCATCCACGCCGCGAGGTTGTGACGACGTGGCTCTGGTCTGCCGCGTCATCCCGTGCCTCGACGTGGCCGCCGGTCGCGTCGTCAAGGGCGTCAACTTCGCGAACCTGCGGGACATGGGCGATCCGGTCGAACTCGCACGGCTCTACTTCGCGCAGGGCGCCGACGAGATCACGTTCCTCGACGTGACCGCGACCGTCGACGAGCGCGCGACGACCTACGATGTCGTGCGTCGAACGGCCGAAGAGGTCTTCATTCCGCTGACGGTCGGCGGGGGAGTGCGCACCGCCGAGGATGTCGCCCGCCTGCTCGCCGTCGGCGCCGACAAGATCGGGGTCAATTCGGCTGCGATTGCGCGTCCCGCGCTGCTCGACGAGATCGCCGATCGCTTCGGCGCGCAGGTGCTCGTGCTCTCGCTCGACGTCAAGCGCTCCGACGCGAGTGCTTCGGGCTTCGTCGTGACGACGCACGGGGGCCGCACCGAGACGACGCTCGACGCCCTCGAGTGGGCGCGCGAGGCCATCGAGCGCGGCGCGGGCGAGCTGCTCGTCAACTCGATCGACGCGGACGGCACGAAAGAAGGCTTCGACCTGGAGCTCGTCAGGCTGATGCGCGAGATCGCCAGTGTTCCCGTCATCGCGTCCGGCGGCGCGGGGTCGGCGGCGGATTTCGCACCCGCGATACGCGCCGGGGCAGATGCGGTCCTCGCCGCGAGCGTGTTCCACTCGGGGCAGCTCACGGTCGGGGACGTCAAGGCTGCCATGGCCGCGGACGGGATCGAGGTGCGCGCATGAGCGACGCAGAGTCATCCACTGCCGACACCGACGAGCGCATCGCGCGGGTCGCCTTCAACGATGACGGACTGGTCGCGGCCATCGTGCAGCAGCACGACACCCGCGAGGTCCTGATGCTCGGCTGGATGGATGCGGAGGCACTCCGCCGGACACTCACGAGCGGTCGCGTGACGTTCTGGTCGCGCTCGCGCCGTGAGTACTGGCGGAAGGGCGACACCTCGGGTCACATCCAGCTGGTTCGCGGGGCTCGGCTCGACTGCGACGGCGATGCCGTTCTGTTGAGCGTCGAGCAGATCGGACCCGCGTGCCACACCGGCACGCGCACGTGCTTCGACGCAGACGACCTCGCGCCGGTGGTCACCGACACGGCTGCGGCGGACGGCGCGTGAGGATCCGTCGGGCGCGGTCCACGACGGTCCTCCTGCTCCTCGCGGCGGGCGCCCTGCTCCTGATCGCGTCGACGCAGACGTGGTTCGTCGTCGTGCTGCGAGAGAGCCCGGACACACCGCTCGAAGTCAGCGGATCGGCCGCGATGCCGGTCCTCGCACCGCTCGCCCTGGCTGCGCTGGCCGTCGCAGCGGCGACCTCCATCGCGGGCCGCTTCCTGTCCTATGCCGCCGCGGTCCTCGCGGTCCTGCTGGGCCTCGCGCTCACGGTCCTGCTCTGGGCGCCCTCGACGGGCGACACGGCGGCCGCGATCGCCCCCACCGTCACCGAGGCGACGGGGATCGCCGGAACGGATGCGGTCGCCGCCCTCGTCCGGCGCGTCGACACCACCCCGTGGCCGTTCATCGCGCTCGTCCTGTCGGTTGCGCTGCTCGTCATCGGGCTGTTCGCGGCCGTGACGGCCCACGCGTGGCCCCGAACGGGGCGCCGCTACCGGACGAACTCTCGCCCGCGCGGTTCCGACACCGCAGATCGAGGCGACCAGCCGGGGCCGTCCGTGCGGGCACCGGGGGAGACATCCGTCGCCTCCTCCGTCCCGCTGGACGCGATCGATTCGTGGGACGACCTCAGCCACGGATCCGACCCCACTCGCTGACCGCCGACCCTGCCCGCCGAGAGCCGGGAATCGGACTTGGGCCCCCGCGCGCGCCCGATAGACTGGGGTGCGCATTCCATCGAAGGAGCCCCCATGAGCCACGACATCGACGACCCCGGTCACGGACACTCGCCGGCCGCCTGGACAGCAGTGGTGATCATGCTGCTCGCCGTCACCATCGGCACGGTCGCTTTCGTTCTCGACGTGCCGTGGATCGTCTGGGCCTCCGTGGTTCTCCTCGTGGTCGGTCTGCTCGTCGGCTGGGTGATGAAGCGCGCCGGATACGGCGTCGGCGGCGCCAAGTCGGCCCCGAAAGCGCATTGAGCATGCTCGCCGACCTCACGTCCGGCGCGGTCGAAGACGCACGCGCTCGTGAGGCCGAGCTCCCTCTTGCCGCGCTGGAGCGCAAGGCCCTCGCTGTGGCACCCGCGATCGACGCCCTCGCTGTGCTCGCCCCGAGCGACACCGTGCGGATCATCGCCGAGGTCAAGCGCGCGAGTCCCTCGCGGGGTGACCTCGCAGACATCCCCGATCCCGCCCTGCAGGCTCGTCTCTACGAACAGGGCGGCGCGTCGGCGATCAGCGTCCTGACCGAGGGACGCCGGTTCAAGGGCAGCCTCGCGGACCTCGAAGCGGTGCGCGCGGCCGTCTCGCTGCCCGTTCTCCGCAAGGACTTCATCGCCACGGCCTACCAGGTGTTCGAAGCGCGCGCCGCGGGCGCCGACCTGGTCCTGCTGATCGCCGCGGCACTCGACCAGCCCACTCTCGAGACGCTGCACGAACTCGTGATCGAGCTGGGCATGACCCCCCTCGTCGAGACCCACAATCTCGACGAGGTCCGCCGCGCAAGCGAGATCGGAGCACGCCTCGTGGGTGTCAACGCACGTGACCTGACGACGTTCGAACTCGACCGCGACCTCTTCGGTCGCCTGGCCGAGCACATCCCCGCCGATGCGATCAAGATCGCCGAGTCGGCGGTGCTCCGCCCCGAGGATGTCGCGCACTACCGGAACGATGGCGCCGACGTCGTCCTCGTCGGCGAAGCGCTGGTGACGGGTGACCCCGTCGCAACGCTCCGGGAGTTCCTGGCGGTGCCGGCGTGAGCCTGCGCGCGGCCACGGGGCCGTTCTTCGGCGAGTTCGGCGGGCGATACATGCCCGAGTCGCTCATCGCCGCGATCGACGAGTTGACGGGTGTCTATGAGGCCGCGATGGCCGACCCCGAGTTCATCCGCGAGTTCCACCACCTGCTCGCGACGTACGCGGGGCGCCCCTCGATCATCACCGAGGTGCCCCGTTTCGCCGAGCACGCGGGCGGTGGGCGTGTGTTCCTCAAGCGCGAGGACCTCAACCACACCGGTTCGCACAAGATCAACAACGTGCTCGGCCAGGCGCTGCTCACCAAGCGGCTCGGCAAGACGCGCGTCATCGCCGAGACGGGCGCGGGTCAGCACGGCGTCGCCACCGCGACCGCCGCCGCGCTGTTCGGCTTCGAGTGCACGATCTACATGGGCGAGGTCGACACCGAGCGCCAGGCGCTCAACGTCGCGCGGATGCGTCTGCTCGGCGCCGAGGTCATCCCCGTCACCACCGGCTCGCGCACCCTCAAGGATGCGATCAACGAGGCGTACCGCGACTGGGTGTCGAGCGTCGAGACGACCAACTACATCTTCGGCACGGCCGCCGGCCCCCACCCGTTCCCGGCGATGGTCCGCGATTTCCAGAAGGTCATCGGCGACGAGGCCCGCGCGCAGCTGCTCGATGAGCTCGGACGCCTGCCCGACGCGGTCGTCGCCTGCGTGGGCGGCGGATCCAACGCGATCGGGATGTTCGATGCGTTCCTCGACGACGCCGACGTGCGCCTGTACGGCGTCGAGGCGGCCGGCGACGGCGTCGACACCCCGTTCCACGCGGCGTCCATCGAACGCGGACGCCCCGGCATCCTGCACGGCGCCAAGACCTACGTGCTGATGGACGAAGACGGCCAGACGACCGAGTCGCACTCGATCTCTGCCGGACTCGACTACCCGGGTGTCGGTCCCGAGCACGCCTGGCTGTCGGCGATCGGTCGTGCGGAGTACATCCCCGCGACCGATGACGAGGCGATGCAGGCGCTGCGCCTGCTGAGCCGCACGGAGGGCATCATCCCGGCCATCGAATCGGCGCACGCCCTCGCCGGTGCTCTGCGCATTGGCCAGGAGCTCGGACCCGACGGCATCATCGCGATCTGCCTCTCGGGACGCGGCGATAAGGACATGGACACCGCGGCACGCTACTTCGAGTTGTACGACGCGGATGCGGCAGCTCCCGTCATCCCGGACGAGGTCATCGGCACCGACGACGCCGCGTCGGGCGAGGGGATCCAGCTGTGAGTTCACGCGTCGAACAGGCGATCGCGCGCGCGCACGCCGAGGGCCGCGGTGTACTCGTCGGCTATCTGCCCGTGGGCTTCCCCGATCTCGAGACGAGCATCGAGGCCGCCGTCGCGCTGGCCGAGAACGGTGCCGACATCATCGAACTCGGCCCCCCGTACAGCGATCCGGTGATGGACGGCGTCGTCATTCAGGAAGCGACACAGGCGGCCCTCGCCGCCGGATTCCGGCTAAAGCACCTCTTCCCGGCGATCCGTGCGATCACCGAGCGCATCGACATCCCGGTGCTCGTCATGTCGTACTGGAACCCGATCTGGCAGTACGGCGTCGACCGCTACGCCGATGACCTGCTCGCCGCGGGCGGTGCGGGCATCATCACGCCCGACATCACGCCCGAGGCCGCGGGGGAGTGGATCGCCGCGAGCACCCGCACCGGGCTCGACCGCATCTTCCTCGCCGCACCGACTTCGACGGACGAGCGGCTCGACCTTGTCGTTCAGAACTCCACCGGTTTCGTGTACACGGTCTCGACGATGGGCATCACGGGCGAGCGCACGGAGCTGGATGCCGCGGCCCGCACACTCGTCGCGCGGCTCCGCGAACGCGGCGCGAAGTACGCCTGCGTCGGCATCGGAATCTCCACCCCCGATCAGGTGACGGGCGTCATCGAGTACGCGGACGGCGCGATCGTGGGCACGGCTCTCGTGCGCGCGCTCCGCGACGGCGGCGTCGAGGGCCTCGGCGAAGTCGTTCGCGCGCTCTCGGCGGGGACGTCACGCCCCCAGACCGCGTAGCCGGCCGCGCCGCGCCGCACTTCGCCGTTCCGCACCGCCCCACATTGGCCCGGTCCGCACCGCCGCACATTGGCCCGTGTCGCGCCGCACGACCGGTGCCCTCGGGCCCGTCCCGTCGGCCGTCAGCTCGGCGAGCCCTACGTCGGCGGCTGTTCCCTGCATGCGCGCCACCCATAGACGTAGCGGATGCCGCGAACTGGCGCCAACGTGGTGTCGGGGGGTACCTGACGCAGGGCCTCGTCGCTGAGCCGATCGCGAGCCCCTGACCCCGATGCAGGCGCATACCCGGCGTCGTGCCGCCCGGTCCGACTCGGGCACGTCGCCGCGCTGATCTAGACTTCCGCTCATGCCTTCTTTCGCCCTGAGCGTGCACGCGAGTGTTGTCGCGAGCATCCCGAGCCCGTCGATCAGCTTCATCGAGCTCGGCCCGCTGCGCATCCATTTCTACGCGCTCTGCATCATCGCGGGCATCATCGTCGCGACGATCATGACGAACCACCGACTCACCAAACAGGGTGCCGAGCCGTGGGTCGTGCTCGATGTCACACTCCCGGCGGTCGTGCTCGGAATCATCGTCGCGCGGGCGTATCACGTGCTCACGCACCCCGGTTTCTACTTCGGCGAGGGCACCGACCCGCTCGCCGTGTTCTACATCTGGGAGGGCGGCATCGCGATCTACGGCGCCCTCATCGGGGGCGCGATAGGTGCCTGGCTCGGGTGTCGCTGGAGCGGCATCCGGTTCTGGACGTACGCGGATGCCCTGGCACCGGGCCTGCTGCTCGCTCAGGCGATGGGACGCTTCGGCAACTGGTTCAACCAGGAACTGTTCGGTCTTCCCACGAATGTGCCGTGGGGTCTGGAGATCGACCCCGACAACGCGGCGTTCCCCCCGGGCCTGGCGCCCGACACGCTCTTCCACCCCACGTTCCTGTACGAGGTCATCTGGAACGTCGCGGGTGTCATCGTCTTGCTTTGGGCCGGCCGCAAGCTGCAGCTGCAGTGGGGTCGCCTGTTCGGTCTGTACCTCATCTGGTACAGCGCCGGCCGGATCGTGTGGGAATCGATCCGCATCGACCCGAGTGAGATCATCCTGGGCCTGCGCACGAACGTGTGGGCCGCGATCCTCGGCGTCGTGGTCGGTCTGTCCATCATGATCGTCCAGAAGCGTCGCCACACCGGCATGGAGCCGAGCCCGTACATGCCCGGCCGCGGCCCGGTCGTCGCGGAGCCGGGCGAAGGTGCTGGGGTACAATCGCAGGACACCACTGAGTTCGTGGACGTGAGCGAGCCGCCCGCGAACGAACTCCAGGGCGGGGCAACGGCCACAAGCACAGTCGCCAGTAAATAGACCGCCACGAAGTAATGCTTCCGGGCCGACGTCGTCCCATGAGATCCACCAGTGAGGACGGTTGACATGGCCGTGAGCCCGAACTACGGCGACAACGCTTCATTCCCGGCAAAGCAGGGGATGTACAACCCGGCATTCGAGAAGGATGCCTGTGGTCTGGCGATGGTCGCTACGCTCCGAGGCACGCCCGGGCACGACATCGTCGCCCAAGCTCTGACGGCGCTGCGCAACCTCGAGCACCGCGGCGCCATCGGCTCCGACGCGGGTACGGGCGACGGCGCCGGAATCCTGACTCAGATCCCGGACGAGTTCCTCCGCGCGGTCGTCGAGTTCGACCTGCCGCCGGTCGGCGAGTACGCCGTCGGTATGGCCTTCCTGCCCCTGGACGAGGACGAGCGGACGAAGCTCAAGGACGGAATCGCCGAGATCGCGGTGAGCGAGAACCTCATCGTGCTCGGATGGCGCGAGGTTCCCACCGACGAACGTCACCTCGGCAAGCTCGCGCACGCGGCACGCCCGGCGTTCGAGCAGCTCTTCATCTCGCGTCCCGCCGTCGGCGACGCACCGGCGCTCTCCGGCATCGACCTGGACCGGCGTGTGTATCGTCTGCGCAAGCGCGCACGGCACGAGCTCGGAGCGTACTTCGTGTCGCTGTCTGCGCGAACGCTCGGCTACAAGGGCATGGTCACGACTCTCCAGCTCGAGCCCTTCTATCCCGACCTGCAGGACGAGCGTTTCGCGTCCGAGCTGGCCGTCGTGCACTCGCGCTACTCCACGAACACGTTCCCGTCGTGGCCGCTCGCGCAGCCGCTGCGGATGCTCGCGCACAACGGCGAGATCAACACCGTGAACGGCAACCGCAACTGGATGCGTGCGCGTCAGTCGCAGCTCGAGTCCGAGTTGCTCGGTGACATCAAGCCCCTGCTCCCGATCTGCACGGTCGGGGCATCCGACTCCGCTTCCTTCGACGAGGTGCTCGAGCTGCTCACCCTGACGGGTCGCAGCCTGCCCCACGCGGTCATGATGATGGTGCCCGAGGCTTACGAGAAGCAGGCCGACATCGACCCGAAGCTGCGCGCCTTCTACGACTACCACTCCATGCAGATGGAGCCGTGGGATGGCCCCGCCGCCCTGATCTTCACCGACGGCACGCTCGTCGGTGCGACCCTCGACCGCAACGGTCTGCGCCCCGGGCGCTGGACCGAGACGACCGACGGTCTCATCGTCATCGGCAGCGAGACGGGCGTGCTCGACTTCGAACCCGAGCGCATCAAGCGTCGCGGACGCCTGCGTCCGGGACGCATGTTCCTCGTGGACACGGCCGCCGGCCGGATCATCGAGGAAGAAGAGGTCAAGCAGCAGCTGGCCGACCTGCACCCGTGGCAGGAATGGCTCGACAAGGGCACCGTGCGCCTGTCAGACCTTCCCGAGCGCGAGCACATCGTGCATCCGATCGCCTCGATCACCCGTCGTCAGCGCACGTTCGGATACACGGAAGAAGAGGTGCGGATCCTTCTGACGCCGATGGGTCAGAACGGTGCCGAGCCGCTCGGCGCGATGGGATCGGACACGCCGATCGCCGTGCTGAGCGAGCGGCCGCGCCTGCTCTTCGACTACTTCGTGCAGCAGTTCGCGCAGGTCACGAACCCGCCGCTCGACTCCATCCGCGAAGAGGTCGTCACGAGTCTGCGCATCGGCCTCGGCCCCGAGCCGAACCTGCTGTCATGGGGTGCCGACCACGCACGCACCGTGACGTTGGACTTCCCGGTGATCGACAATGACGAGCTCGCCAAGATCCAACACGTCGACACGGCCCTGCCGGGCCGCTCATCCGTGACGATCCGCGGCCTGTACCGCGTCGAAGCCGGACGCAAGGGACTCGAGAAGCGCATCGCCCAGATGTGCGCCGAGGTCGACCAGGCGATCGAGGATGGCGCGGAGTTCATCGTCCTGTCCGACCGCGACTCGAACAAGGACCTCGCTCCGATCCCGTCGCTCCTCATGGTCGCCGCGATCCACCACCACCTCATCCGCGAAGAGACGCGCATGAAGGTCGGTCTGGTCGTCGAAGCGGGCGACGTGCGCGAGGTGCACCACGTCGCGACGCTGATCGGGTACGGTGCGTCCGCCGTCAACCCGTATCTGGCGATGGAGACCGTCGAGTACCTCGTTCGCGCCGGGTTCATCACGAACGTCACGCCGGAGAAGGCCGTCAAGAATCTGATCTACGCGCTCGGCAAGGGCGTGCTCAAGATCATGTCCAAGATGGGCATCTCGACCGTGTCGTCCTACGCCGGCGCACAGGTGTTCGAGGCCGTCGGACTCTCGCAGTCCTTCGTCGACGCGTACTTCACCGGCACGGAGACGAAGCTCGGCGGTGTCGGCATCGATGTCATCGCGACCGAGAATGCCTCGCGCCACGCTTACGCGTACCCCGAGGACGCGGCGGTGCACGCGCACGAACGGCTGTGGACCGGCGGGGAGTACCAGTGGCGGCGGGACGGCTCGCCGCACCTCTTCAACCCCGACACCGTCTTCAAGCTGCAGCACGCGACCCGTTCGCGCCGCTACGACCTGTTCCGCGAGTACACCAAACTCGTCGACGATCAGGGCGCCGAACTCAAGACGCTGCGCGGCATGTTCCGCCTGCGCTCGGGAGTCCGGCCCCCCGTGCCGATCGATCAGGTGGAGCCGATCTCGGCGATCCTGAAGCGTTTCTCGACGGGTGCGATGAGCTACGGCTCGATCTCGAAAGAGGCGCACGAGACCCTCGCGATCGCGATGAATCGCATCGGCGGCAAGTCCAACACCGGCGCGGGCGGCGAGGATGTCGACCGCCTGCCCGCCCCCGAACGCCCGAGCGCCATCAAGCAGGTCGCTTCGGGACGGTTCGGCGTGACGAGCCTGTACCCGACCCATGCCGCAGACCGCCAGATCAAGCTGGCCCAGGGTGCCAAACCCGGCGAGGGCGGACAGCTCCCCCCGACGG
>CAYZEL010000019.1:16627-23034 GCA_964477515.1 uncultured Microbacterium sp. | reverse complement strand
TCGGGGGCCGCGGCCGGTGCCGACGAGCAGCCCGCGAGCGCGAGAGCGCCGACGAAGGCGGCCGCGGCGGCCCAGCGAGAGTGCCTCGAGATGCGGCGAGCGGTCACGTTCACCCCTTCGGTGTCTCGACGATGACGTTGGTCGCCTTGACGACCGCGACGGCGAGCGAGCCGACCTCGAGGTTCATCTCGCGCACGGCCTCGGCCGACAGCAGCGAGACGACACGGTGCGGACCCGCCTGGATGTCGAGCTGCGCCATGACCCCGTCGAGCTGCACGCGGGTGACGAGCCCGACGAAGCGGTTGCGCGCGCTCGAGAGGACGTCCGTGGGGTCGGCCGCCGCGTGGGCGAGTTCGACCGCGCGGGCGGCGAGCGCATCGCCCGGGATCTCGGCGGGCGTGGCGCCGGTGGTGGGCAAGAGGTCCTGTTCGATCCAGCGACGCACGGTGTCGTCGCTCACGCCGAGCAGCCGGGCTGCGTCGGCGATCTTGTAGCTGCGCATCCTCCGATCCTATATCCGCACCTGCGCCTCCACTTCCTATTTTTCTCCGCATCAGCGGATAACACCGTGACTGGGCCCGTGCTGCCCGCGCCATCCACACGAGCATTCCCCCGACACCCCGCCGGAACTCCGGATGCCGTCGCGTGTCGCCGTCCGATCGTGCGGATGGCTCATCCGGGCCACCGCACCCGGCACCGGATTACCCTGGGCTCATGCCTTTGCCACCCCTCGTCGAGCCCGTCGCCGCCCTCAGCGAGAGCGAAAGAGCCCGCACGGTTCGGCACGCGAGCCTCGCCGGATTCGGCGAACTCGGGCAACGCCGCCTGCGCGCCGCGCACGTCGCGGTCGTGGGCGCCGGGGGGCTCGGGTCACCCGTGCTGCTCGCCCTCGCCGCGGCGGGGGTGGGCACGCTCACCGTCATCGACGACGACACGGTCGAGGCATCCAATCTGCAGCGCCAGGTGATCCACTCCGTCGCGGACGTCGGCGAACCGAAGGTCGACAGTGCCGCCCGACGTGTCGCGGGGATCTCACCCGAGACCGAGGTGCGCGTCCGCCAGACCCGGATCGACGCCGCGAACGCACGGGATCTGCTCGCGGGAGCCGACCTGGTGATCGACGGGAGCGACACCTTCGACACACGTGAGTCCGTCGCCGCCGCCTGCGAGGCGCTCGGCGTACCGCTCGTGTGGGGCACGGTGCAGGAGTTCGCCGCGCAGATCACGGTCTTCTGGAGCGCGCCGCCCGCGGGCGCCGACCCCGTCCGCCTCGGCGATCTCTACCCCACGGGCAGCGTCGGCTTCGTGCCGACCTGCGCCGATGTCGGGGTGCTGGGGGCGCTCTGCCTGCAGGTCGGGGGCCTCATGGCGATCGAGGCGATCAAGCTCATCGCGGGCATCGGCGACCCGCTGCTCGGCCGCGTCCTGGTCATCGACAGCCTGCGTGCCCGACAGCGCGAAGTGCCGCTGCGCGGCGCCGGGGCCCGCGCATCCGTTCCCTCCGCCGCCACCGCCCCCGCCACGACCTCTCCCCTCCCCCAGGTCTCACCCGCGGAGCTGGCGGCGGCCCTGGCCGCCGGCACGGCTCCGACGATGATCGACGTGCGCGAGCAGCACGAACTCGCGAGCGGCACGATCGCGGGTTCGCACCACCTTCCGCTGGGTGCGGTGCTGGCGGACCCGACCGCGTTCGCGGAATCGATCGGCGGCCCCGTCGTCGTGATCTGCCAGGCGGGCGTGCGGGCGACCCGCGCCGCTCGAGCCCTCGCTTCCGTCGGCGTCGACGCCATCGTGCTGACGGGCGGAATGGATGCCTGGGCCACCCACCAGCCCACGGCGGACCTCTCGACGGTCGGCGCATGAGCCTCCGCACGGTCGAAGGGCACCTCGCCGAGATCCTCGCCGCGGCCCGTCCGCTCCACCCCGTCGAGGTTTCGCTCGCGGCGGCGGCCGGGCACACCCTCGCGGCGCCCGTGCTCGCACGCGTCGACATCCCCGTCTTCGACAACTCGGCGATGGACGGCTTCGCCGTCCGCTTCGCCGACGTCGAGGCGGCCCCGGCGGATGCCCCCGTGATCCTGCGCGTCGTCGCCGACCTGCCTGCGGGCACGGAGCTCGATCCCGCGCTGGCGGAGGGCGAGACGGCCCGCATCATGACGGGATCGCCGCTGCCGACAGCGGCCGACACCGTGGTGCCCTTCGAGGACACGGTCGGCGGACTCGAAGATTCACTGCACGAGGCGGTCGTGGTCGTCGCGCCCCGCGCCCTCGGCGCCCACGTGCGGCGTCGCGGCGGGGACGCGCACGCCGGAGACGAGATCGTCCCGGCCGGGACGTTGCTGGGCCCGCTGCAGCTCGCGGCCGCCGCGGCGGCGGGCGTTCCCCGCGTGACGGTCGCCCGGCGCCCCCGCGTGGTCGTCCTGTCGACGGGCACCGAGCTGGCCGAACCCGGCACGGCGCTCCGTCGCGGGCAGATCCCCGAGTCCAACTCGGTGCTGCTGTCCGAACTCGCCCGCGAGACGGGCGCCGATGTGGTTCACGTCGGCAGCGTCGGGGATGACGAGGCCGACTTCCGCGCCGTCCTGTCGTCCGCCGTCGGCGCGGATGTCGTGATCACGTCGGGCGGCGTCAGCGCCGGCGCCTACGAGGTCGTGAAGAACGCCCTCGGATCCGACGCGGCGATCTCGTTCGTGAAGGTGGCGATGCAGCCCGGTAAGCCGCAGGGGTTCGGGGTGCTGCCCGGCGGCGCGCTGTTCTTCGGGCTACCCGGCAATCCCGTCAGCTCGGCCGTGTCGTTCGAAACGTTCGTGCGCCCCACGCTCCTCGCGCTGCAGGGGCGGACCGCCATCCACCGCCCGCTCCTGCGGCTGCCCGCATCGGAGGGCTGGTCGACCCCGCCCGGTCGGCGCCAGTACCTCCCGGCCGCGATCGACCGCACCGACCCCGCCCGGTGGACGGTGCGCCCCGCGACGGCCGGAGGCTCGGGCTCGCACCTGGCCGGCGGGCTGGCCCGCGCCGAGGCCTACGCGGTCGTGGCGGCCGAGCTCTCGCGGGTCGAGCCCGGCGACCCCGTCGATGTCATGCTGGTCTCATGAGCTTCACCCACCTGGACGAATCCGGCCACGCGCGCATGGTCGACGTCACCGACAAGCAACCGACCATTCGCTCCGCGACCGCCCGCGGGTTCGTGCGCTGCGCGCCCGAGGTCGTCGCGTCGCTGCGCGACGGCTCGGTGCCGAAGGGCGATGTGCTCGCCGTGGCACGGATCGCCGGCATCCAGGGCGCGAAGCGCTGCGCCGAGCTGCTCCCCCTCGCGCACATCATCGGGGTGCACGGCGCATCCGTCGACCTCGTGGTCGAGGACGAGGGGGTCGCGATCGAGGCGACCGTCCGCACCGCGGACCGCACGGGGGTCGAGATGGAGGCCCTCACGGCCGTCTCGATCGCCGCGCTCGCGATCGTCGACATGGTGAAGGGGCTCGACAAGTCGAGTTCGATCGAGAACGTCCGGATCACCGCCAAAGAAGGCGGACGTTCGGGATCGTGGAAGCGCCCCGGCGAGGAGTGAACGCGCCGCGGGGCACCGGGTTCGACGCGATCGTCCTCGCGGGCGGGCGCGCCTCTCGTCTGGGCGGCGCCGCGAAGCCCCTCCTCGAGGTCGATGGTGAAACCCTCCTCGCCCGCACGGTGGCAGCCGCCCGCGACGCGGGCGCGAACAGGATCATCGTCGTCGGAGAGCGGATGCTCGACGACGCCCGGGTGGAGTGGGTGCGCGAAGATCCGCCGTTCGGCGGCCCCGTCGCCGCGATCGTCGCGGCGCTCCCGCGGGTCGACGCGGAGTGGACCCTCGTGCTCGCGTGCGACCTGCCCGGAATCGAGCCGGCGCTCGCCCTGCTTCCGCTGACAGATCCGCGCGAAGACGGGGCCCACCTGACGGATGCCTCGGGTCGGTCGCAGTGGCTGACCGCCCTGTACCGCACGGCCGCTCTCCGCGAGGCGGCGGCATCCGTGCCCGCGTCGGGACGCGACGCCCCGGTCCGGTCCCTCGTCGGCGCGCTGCGACTGTCGCCCGTGCACGCCCCGGAAACCGCGACCCGCGATGTCGACACGTGGGAGGATCTTGAGTGGGCGCGCCGTCATGCGGACGTGCCCGGAGAGGACATCATCGTGTCGGATCGCACCCTTCCGCCCGAGGCGCTCGACGAATGGGCGAACGCGCTCGGCGAGCGTTTCGAACTCGCGAACGACGACGTACACGTCGCTCTGATCCTCGACCTCGCCCGAGATGTGGCGAACGGCGTCGCCCGCCCCGCGGCACCCGTGAGCGCTTTCGTGGCGGGACTCGTCGCGGGTCGCGCCGGCGGCTCGCCGGAATCCGTGCGCGAAGCCGTGCGCGCGATCACCGAACTCGCCGAGAAGTGGGCGGAGAAGCGCTAGTGGCCCGCGTCCGCTATTTCGCCGCCGCAGAAGAAGCCGCCGGGCGCGAAGAAGAGGTGCGCTCCGAGCCGACGCTCGGCGCGCTCCTCGCCGCGCTGACGAACGACTACCCCGAGCTGGGCAGCATCCTGCCCCGGTGCGCCGTGCTGGTCGGCGGCTCGCGCGCGGGCGACGATGAATCGCTCTCGGGCGACGTCCTGGTCGATGTCCTTCCGCCCTTCGCGGGCGGCTGAGCATGAGTGCGAGCGAGTTCGACGACATCACGCAGGAGCGGCTGCGCGAAGCCGGAAGCGTGAAGTGGACGATGTTCCCCGACACGATCGGCGCCTGGGTCGCCGAGATGGACTTCGGTCTCGCCCCGGCCATCAACACCGCTCTCACCTCGGCGCTCGACCGCGGTGTGACGGGCTACCTGCCGACCGCGCTCGCGGACGAACTCGCCGCGGCGACGGCCGCATGGTGCGCCGAGCGCTACGGATGGCACGTGCCCGCCGGCCGGGTGCACCACCTGCCCGATGTCATCACCGCCTTCGAGGTGACGATCGAGCGCTTCACACCGCCCGGCTCCGCGGTCATCGTCCCCACACCGGCATACATGCCGTTCTTGATGGTGCCCCAGATGCTCGGCCGCCGGGTCATCGAGGTTCCGAGCATCGAACGAGACGGACGAATGGTCATGGACCTCGAGGGCATCGATCGCGCCTTCGACGACGGCGGCGGGCTGCTCGTCCTCTGCAATCCGCACAACCCCCTCGGCACGGTCTTCACCCGGTCGGAGCTGCAGGCGGTGTCGGAGGTCGTCGCGGCTCACGATGGGCGCGTGTTCTCGGACGAGATCCACGCGCCGATCGTCTACGCGCCCGCGACCCATCTGCCCTACGCATCGCTCTCGGACGTCACGGCCGCCCACACGATCACCGCGACGTCGGCGTCGAAGGCCTGGAATCTGGCGGGCCTGAAATGCGCTCAGCTGATCCTGTCGAACGAGGCCGACGAAGCGGCCTGGCAGGAGTTCGGGATGTGGGCGGGGCACGGCACCGCGACGGTCGGCGTCATCGCCAACACGGCCGCCTACGCGGAGGGAGGGCCGTGGCTCGACGAGGTCATCGAGTACCTCGACGGCAACCGCCGCCTGCTGACCGAACTCGTTGCCGAGCTGCTGCCGGCGGCACGGCTCGTGACGCCCGAGGGGACCTACATCGCCCTCATCGACTTCCGTGCCTACGGGCTCGAGGGCGACCTCGGCGAGTGGTTCCGCACGAATGCGGGCGTCGCGATGACGGACGGCGCCGCATGCGGTGTCGCGGGCATCGGGCACGCACGCCTCGTCTTCGCCCTGCCCCGCCCGCTCCTCCGCGAGGCCGTCGAGCGCATCGCGGCCGCTCTCGAAGCCCGGTCCGCCGTCGTGAACTCCTAGCCGCCCAGGCCCTTCCACGCAGTGGTTCCGTCGGCCTCGACCTGGCGCTTCCAGACCGGAAGCTCGGCCTTGATCGCCTCGATCACCGTGCGGCTCACCTCGTAGGCCTCGGCACGATGGGGTGAGGCGACCGCGATCACGACCGCCGCGTCCCCGACACCCAGACGCCCGATGCGGTGGCTGACGGCGACGATCGCCTCGGACGATCCGATCGCCTCCGACGCGATCCGGTGCAGGGCCTCCTCCGCATCGGGATGCGCGGTGTACTCGAGCGCCACGACGGCACCCGAGGCATCCGGATCGTGATCGCGCACGCGGCCGACGAACGTCGTGACCGCGCCCGCCGCGGCGTCGTCGACCGCGGCCAGGTGCGCGTCCGGATCGAGCGCCTCGGTGCTGATGCGGGCGAGGCGCACCGCGCCCCGCGCGGTCGTCGTCGCGGGTGAATCCGTCACGCGTGGTCCCCTCCGCCGAGCTGGTCGATGACGTGCCGGGCGACCGACAGGATGAGCGGGATGCCCGAGCCGACGGCCGCGGTCGAGCCGGGCAGGTT
>CAYZEL010000019.1:0-16527 GCA_964477515.1 uncultured Microbacterium sp. | reverse complement strand
CGGGGTCGGCGCAGTCGAAACCACCCGCGCGCAAGCCCTCGACGGCCGCGGGGCCGCTGCGGTCCGCGCGCAGCCCCGCTGAGGATCGATCCGAGACCGTGATGACGACGGCTCGACAGGGGTTGGCGTTCACGAACCCAGCCTATGGGGCGTCTTGCACGGCGGCGCCGGTCGCCTGTTCGGCGGCCGCGACGATGCGGGAGGCCATCCCCGCGAAGATGAACCCGTGGAACGGCAGCACCGCGAACCAATACAGCCGACCCGAGAGACCCCGAGGGAAGAACACGGCGCGCTGCTCGTAGCGAGATCCCGCCCCCTCCGGCACGGCCTTCATCTCGAGCCATGCCAGGCCCGGGACCTTCATCTCGGCCCGCAGGCGCAGAACGGATGGCTCGTCGGCGCCCCCGCGCTCGAGATGCTCGACGCGCCAGAAGTCGAGCGCATCGCCGACGGCGAGGCGGTCGGGGTTGCGACGTCCGCGACGGAGCCCCACTCCCCCGACGAACCGGTCCATCCAGCCGCGCAGCGCCCATGCGAGCGGCCACGAGTACCAGCCGCGACTGCCACCGATGCCCTCGATGACGCGCCAGAGCGACTCGGACGATGCGGAGGTCCGGGCGATGCGCGCGTCGGTGAAGACGGTGCGGCCCGCCCAGTCCGGGTCGGCGGGGAGAGGATCGCTCGGCGCGTCGTGGACCGCCGCGTCCTGCCAGCTGGTCTCGATGACCCCCTCGCGGACGCGACCGAGCGCCAGCGCGACCGCGCGGCGATAGGGGGTCAGGCCGCCCTCGGGCCGAGGAATCAAGGCATCGACATCGTGGTTCGCCATGACGCAGTCGTTCTGCAGCGACTCGACGAGCGGCCGCGCGAGAGCCGCCGGAATGGGTGTGACGACCCCGACCCAGTGCGAGGCGAGGCGGGGCGTGAGAACCGGCAGCGGGGCGATCGGGCGCTGCGGCAGGCCGGCTTCGACCGCGTAGCCGTTCATCATCTGTCCGTACCGGAGCACGTCCGGTCCCCCGATGTCGACGGTCCGCGAGACCGCGGGATCCACGCGGGCCGCGCCGAGCAGGTAATGCAGCACGTCGCGCACGGCGATCGGCTGGATGTGGTTGCGCACCCACTTCGGTGCTGGCATATAGGGCAGCACCTCGGTCAGGTGACGCACCATCTCGAACGACGCCGAGCCCGACCCGATGACGACGCCGGCCTGCAGCACGAGCGTCGGCACGCCGCTGTCCAGCAGGGCCTCTCCGACCTCGACGCGAGAACGCAGGTGGCGCGAGAGCTCGACACCGTCGGGGTGGAGACCACCGAGGTAGACGATGCGACGGATGCCCGCCGCGGCCGATGCATTCGCGACCGCTCGCGCCGCGGCGAGATCGACATCGGCGAAACTCCTGCCCGCAGCCATCGAGTGCACCAGGTAGTAGAGCACGTCGACATCCTCGACGGCGCGGGCGACCGCCGCGGGATCCGCGGCGTCGCCCACGACCACCTCGACGTCGGCACCCCACTCGTAGGCCGCGACCCGTGAAGCCCGCCGCGCGAGGACCCGCACGCGATAGCCCGCCGAAATGAGGCGCGGCACGAGGCGGGCGCCGATATAGCCCGTCGAGCCGATGACGAGGGCACGGGGCGGCTCGCCGTCTGCGCGCGACTGCGCCAGCAGCGCTGCTTCGCGCCCCGTCGGGGCGGCGAGCTCACTCACAACGCGGCGATCGGAGACGGATCGTTCACGAGACGTCCCGGTGCTCGAGCCGGATGACGACGGACTTCGAGGTCGGCGTGCCCGAGACATCCGCCGTCGAATCCAGGGGCACGAGCACGTTGGTCTCGGGGTAGTACGCCGCCGCGTTGGCACGCGGGGTGCTGTACGCGATGATCCGGAACTCCTCGGCGCGCCGTTCCTCGATCGTGCCGTCCGGGCGACGCCACTCCGAGACCAGGTCGACGATCTCGTCCTCCGCGAACCCGAGCTGCGCGATGTCCTCCGCGTTCACGAGAACGACACGTCGCCCGCCGTGAATGCCGCGGTAACGGTCGTCCTTGCCGTAGATCGTGGTGTTGTACTGGTCGTGCGAGCGTAGCGTCTGCAGCAGCAGGCGCCCCTCGGGGATGACCGGATACTCGAGCTCGTTGACCGTGAACATCGCCTTGCCGGTCTCGGTCGCGAACGACAGCTCGTCGCGGGGACCGTTGGGCAGGTAGAACGTGCGGCCCTTGGCGATGCGGCGGTCGTACTCCTCGAACCCGGGGATCACGTGCTCGATGTGCAGGCGGATCTGGGAGTAGTCGCGCTCGAGCGCATCCCAGTCGGCACGCGGGTAGTTGGCCGGCGTCCCGGTCTCGGGGGGGTCCGTCTTCGGCTCGCGCTCCTCTTGCGGCGAGCGCTCGGGGTACCCGCGATCGTGGTCGCCGTTGTGGACGGGGGGCTGGCCGAACGGCTGTGCTGACGGATCCCGGGGGAACAGCAGGCCCGACAGGCGCGTGATGATCGCGACCTCGCTGAGCATGTCCTCGGCCGGGGGAACGAGACGCCCGCGCGAACCGTGCACGGCTCCCATGGAGTCCTCGACCGTGACGCGCTGCTCGACACCGCCGCGGACATCACGGTCGGTGCGTCCGAGTGTCGGCAGGATGATGGCGCGTCGCCCCGTCACGAGGTGCGAACGGTTGAGCTTGGTCGAGACCTGGACGGTCAGATCGGTCCGGCGCAATCCCGCCTCGGTGACAGCCGTGTCAGGCGTGGCGCTGACGAAGTTGCCGCCCATGCCCATGAAGACGCGCACCTTGCCGTCCCGCATCGCGCGGATCGCCTCGACGGTGTCGTAGCCGTGCTCGCGCGGTGCGCTGAATCCGAACTCCGCATCGAGTGCGTCGAGGAAGGCTTCGGATGGCTTCTCGTAGATGCCCATCGTGCGGTCGCCCTGCACGTTCGAGTGGCCGCGCACGGGACACACCCCGGCACCGGGGCGTCCGATGTTGCCCTGCAGGAGCAGCACGTTGACGACGTCGCGGAGCGTGGCGACCGAATGCTTGTGCTGGGTCAGCCCCATCGCCCAGCAGACGATCGTGGCCTTCGACAGGCGGACGCTCTCGCCGACCTCACGCAGTTCTTTCTCCGACACGCCGGTCGCTGTGACGAGCTCGCTCCACGGCACCTGACGGATGAAGGCGTCGAACTCGGCGAAACCGCTCGTGTGCGCCGCGATGAACTCCCGATCGATGACGCCCTCGGCCTCGTCCGACGCATCGTCCCTGGAGAGATCGTCGGCCTCGATGAGGTGCTTCGCGATGGCCTGGAACAGGGCCTGGTCACCGCCGAGGCGGATCTGCACGAACTGGTCGGCGAGTTTGGTGCCGCCGAGGACCATGCCCTTCGGCGTCTGCGGGTTCTCGAAGCGCATCAGGCCCGCCTCGGGCAGCGGGTTGACCGCGATGATCTTGGCGCCGCGCTCCTTCGCCTTCTCGAGAGCGCTCAGCATGCGCGGATGATTCGTGCCCGGGTTCTGGCCCGCCACGATCAGCAGGTCCGCCTCGTGCATGTCGGTGATCGAGACGGTGCCCTTGCCGATTCCGAGCGTCTGGGTCAGGGCGGAGCCGCTGGACTCATGGCACATGTTCGAGCAGTCGGGCAGGTTGTTCGTGCCGAGTCCGCGCACGAGCAGCTGGTACAGGAAGGCCGCCTCGTTCGACGTTCGGCCCGAGGTGTAGAAGACCGCCTGATCGGGATCGTCCAGACTCGACAGCTCGTCCGCGATCGTCCGCAGCGCGTCGTCCCACGAGAGCGGCCGGTAGTGCGTGGCACCCTCGTCGAGGATCATCGGATGCGTCAACCGCCCCTGCTGCCCGAGCCACCAGTCGTCGTGACCGTACAGCTCGGCGATCGAGTGCTCGGCGAAGAACGCGGGGCCGATACGGCGGATCGTCGCCTCTTCGGCGACGGCCTTGGCGCCGTTCTCGCAGAACTCGGCGATGTGCCGTTTGTCCTCTTCGGGCCACGCGCATCCGGGGCAGTCGAAACCGTCCTTCTGGTTGACCTTCAGCAGGGTCTGCGCGGTGCGCGCGACCCCCATCTGGTCCACCGAGATCTGGAGGGCGTGCAGCACCGCCGGGATGCCGACCGCAACCTTCTTGGGCTGCGTGACATGCAGGCGGGACTCGTCGATGTCTGATGCGGGGGGCTTCGTCGCCATACCCTCATCGTACGCCGCGAGGCGCCGAATACCTATGGCGATAGGGAACGAGGGGGATGTTCCGGGAGAACACGGCCGCCAGGACCAGCGCTGCACCCGCACCGGCGAGCGCGCCTCCGAGCGTGTCGCTCAGCCAGTGCGCACCGAGGTATGTGCGCGAGAACGCCATCAGCAGCACCCACGCCACGCCGGCGAGGATGACCCAGAGCCGCGGGAAGATCACGGCCAGCGCCACGGCGATGGCGGCGGCGTTCGCGACGTGCCCCGAGGGGAACGAGCCGAAGTCCGACAGCACGATGATCTCTTCGGGACGCGCGCGCCCGAACAGGTGCTTCAGGAGCTGGACGATCACGGCCGTCGCGGCTTCGGCCGACAAGAAGTAGGCCGCGGCCCACCAGCGCCCCCGGAGCGCCAACACCCCCGCGATCGCGAGCGGAACGACCAACACCCCGAACCATCCGGCGCCCAGCCAGTTCATCGCGAACGAGATCCACAGCAGCACGGGGGTGCGCCCCGCGGCCAGCCAGCTCGCCCAGATCGCGTCGATCGTGAAGGGGGCGTTGCCACGTCCGATCGCGATCCATGCCCCGAGGCCGGCCGCCAGAGCGAGCAGCACGATTCCCGCGACCAGAAGGGCGACGGTCGTTCGGTGCGAGCGGATGGCGGTCGACATCCGTCGATTCTGTCAGGGAGTGAGCGCCTGCACCGAGCGTGGCCGTACGACCAGCCACAGTCCGAGGACGCCGATCACGGCGCATCCGGCCATCACGGCGGCCATCGTGGTCGCGGTGATGCCGCTCTCACCGGCGATCCAGCCCACCAGCGGCGACACGAACCCGGCGACACCGAAGTTGACCGCTCCGAGGATGGATGCGGCGGTTCCCGCGGCCTTGCCATGCCGGTCGAGTGCCAGCACCTGCACACACGGGAACGTGAACCCGCAGGCGGTCATGAAGACGAAGAGCGGCACCAGGATGCCCCACAGCCCGAGGTCGAGCTGGTCGGCCACGATGATCCCGACGCCCGCGACGACGAGGGTCGATGTCGACCAGGCGAGCACCCACTGCGGTCCGAATCGCGCCGCGAGGCGGGACGCGACCTGCACCCCGGCGACCAGGCCGAGCGAGTTGACGGCGAACAGCAGTCCGTACTGCTGCGCGTCGAAGCCGAACGACTGTTGGAAGAGGAACGACGATGCGGAGAGGTACGAGAACAGACCGCTGAAGGTCATCCCGCCGATGATCAGCACGCCGAGGAAGACGCGGTCGGTGAGCACGCTGCGGTACCGCTGGCCCACCGTGGTCGCTCCGAGCTCGTTGCGCCGCGCGCGCGGGAGCGTCTCGGGCACGAGTGCGATCGCCGCGATGAGCATCACCGCGCCGTAGATCGCCAGGACGACGAAGATCCCGCGCCACGACATGACGAGCAGCAGCGCCGAGCCGATGAGCGGGGCGATGACGGGCGCCGCACCGCTGACGAGCGCGAGCCGCGAGAGCATCACGACGAGTCGGCGACCGCCGAACAGGTCACGGACGATCGCCATGGCCACGACGCCTCCGGCCGCCGCACCCGCGCCCATCACGACGCGGGAGACTCCGAGCAGCATGAGCGTGGGGGCGAGGGCGGCGGCGGCGCTCGCGATCACGTGCAGCGCCGTGACGCCGATCAACGGCAGGCGCCGTCCGACCTTGTCGCTCAGCGGACCGACGAGGAGCTGACCGATGCCGAAGCCGATCATCGTGCCCGTCAGCGTCAACTGGATCGCCGCGGCGGTGGTGTCGAAGTCTGCCTCGAGCACGGGGAACGCGGGCAGATAGAGGTCGATCGTGAACGGGCCGAGCGCCGTCAGCGCGCCCAGCAGGATCACGTAGACGATGCGGCGGCCGGTCGAGATGCGATCGCCGGGGTGCAGCATGATCGGCGCCGTCGCGGGGTTCGGCCCGAGGGTCCGGATGGCGCCAGTGGCGGAGTGTTCGGGCACGAAGAAACCTCGGGAGTAGCGGAGCGGTCGCGGAAGCCGAAGACGGATGTCGCGCATCGAATCGATTCGGTGATTCAATACTACCGGCTCCGTGAGGCGCCCAGCCCCCTCACGGATGCGTCCGAATACACTTGCAGGGTACCCGCGCGCGAGCGCGACTCCCGACGCACCCCGAGCCGAGAGACCTTCGCATGACTCCCCAGCGCAAGAGCGGAAACCCCGCCAATCAGGCCCAGGCCGACCTCACGATCAAGCAGCAGCGAGACCAGCGGCGGACAGAGAAGCTCGCCGAATACCAGCGACAGGTCGCCAAGCGCCGCCGCCGCGGACTCATGTGGTGGATCGTGGGCGGAGTCGCCGCCCTCACGATCGCCGGCGTGGTCGTCGCATCCATCGTCTTCGCCCCCGAACCTCCGCCGTCGTACGACGCGGGCGGCACCGGTGCCGAGATCGCGGGTGTCGAGACGTTCACGAACGAGACGACCCACGTCGAGGGTGTCGTCGACTACGACCAGTCGCCGCCCGCGGGCGGCCCGCACAACCAGGTCTGGCTGAACTGCGGCATCTACACCGAGCCGCAACAGAACGAGTACGCGGTGCACTCCCTCGAGCACGGCGCCGTGTGGGTGACCTACGACGCAACCCGGGTGCAGGGCGACGAACTCGCCGCCCTGAAGAGCCACCTGCCCTCGAGCTATGTCGTCCTCTCGCCCTACGAGGGCCTCGACAGCCCGATCGTCCTCAGCGCCTGGAACGCGCAGCTGAAGCTCGACGCGGCCGATGACGAGCGCATCCCGGAGTTCTTCGAGGAGTTCTGGCGCAACCAGAACGCTCCCGAGCCGAACGCGGCCTGCACGGGTGCGATCGACGGCCCCGGTAAGCAGTAACGCGTGACGGCGGATCGGACGACGCAGGAGAGGACGGGCCCCCCGCGCTGGCTGCTCGTCACGCTGGCGGCCGTCGCGGTGGCCGCGCTCGCCTTCGCGATCGGACGTTTCTCGACGTTCGGCGTGGCGGCCGAGTCATCCGCTCCCGCGACCGACTCGGCCGAGGCGGGATTTGCGCGCGACATGCAGATACATCACGCGCAGGCCGTCGACATGGCGATGACCCTGTACCGCGAGACCGAGGACCCGGACCTGCGCGCCCTCGCGTACGACATCGCCACGGCGCAGTCGGCTCAGTCGGGCGAGATGTACTCGTGGCTGGTCTCGTGGGGCCTGCCACAGCGTGGCGGCACGCTCATGGCGTGGATGGCCGGGCAACCGGGACACCTCGACCACGGGGCTTCCGCCGAACCAGCCACCGAAGCCGACCTGCTGCGCGACATGGGCATGGCTACCGAGCAAGAACTCGACGCTTTCGAGGCGGCCTCGGGCGTCGAGGCCGATTGCCGGTTCCTGGCACTCATGACGCGTCACCACGAGGGCGCCATCGATATGGTCGATGCCGTTCTGGCTCTCGGGTCCGAGCAGCGAGTCCTCCAGGTCGCGCAGTCGATGAAGGACGTGCAGCAGTTCGAGCTCGACGCTATGGCCGCCGCGGCGTCGCGGCTGGGATGCTCGTGAGCTGCCGCCGGACGTAGCTCTGCTGCACGGCACGGATGATGCCGATCAGCACGATACCGACCGCGCAGAGTCCCGCGATCAGAATGACGGCGTCCTCACGCGGCCAGTCCAGCTGGAAGAAGTCGATCGCGAACGGGACGTTCAGGACGAGCACGAGACCGCCCACCATCGCGACCAGGATCGCGGCCTTGATCCAGCTGAGCGGCAGCGAGATCAGGGCCAGCACCCAGATGCCCAGGATGCCGACGATGACCGTCGATCCCGTGCGCACCTCCGCGATGGGGATCTGCCAGAGGTGCCCGGCGATGCGCGAGAAGACCGTCAGCGCGAGTCCGACGACGAGACCCGCGGGGAATGCGAAGCTCAGTGAACGACGCAGGAACCCCGGGATGTAGCGCTGCGTGTTCGGCAGCAGCGCCAGGAAGAAGGCCGGGATGCCGATGGTCAGGCCGTCGGTGATCGACAACTGGCGGGGCAGGAACGGGATCTGCATGATCAGGATGCCGAAGAGGACCGCGATCGTGGTGGCATAGGCGGTCTTCGTCAGGAAGACCATCGAGACGCGTTCCATGTTCGCGATCACGCGGCGCCCCTCGGCGACGACGGTCGGCAGGTGCGAGAAGCGACCATCCAACAGGACCAGACGCGCCACGGCCTTCGTCGCCGCGGACCCCGAGTTCATCGCGATGCCGATGTCGGCCTGCTTGATGGCGAGGGCGTCGTTGACGCCGTCTCCGGTCATCGCGACGACGTGTCCTCGGGACTGCAGGGCGATGACGATCCCCTTCTTCTGCTCGGGCGAGACCCGTCCGAACACCGTGTGCTGGTCGAGCACATCCGCGAGAGCATCGTTTCCTTCGGGGAGCTCGCGAGCGTCGAACCCGTACGGCACGTCCAGGCCCAGATCGCGGGCGATCGCCGCGACCGTCTGCGGGCTGTCGCCCGAGATGATCTTGACCTCGACGCCCTGCTCGGCGAAGTACGCCAGCGTCTGCGCGGCGTCCTCGCGCACGTGCTCCTGCAACGTGATGGCGGCGATCGGCTCGAGATGCGCCGGCAGGGATTCCGCCTTCACGTGGGCGTCCTCGAGCGGCGCGCGGCAGTACGCGAGCAGGATCGTCCGTCGTCCCGTCGAGGCGAGTTCGTTCGTCGCGTCGGCGAGGGATGCCTCGTCGTTCTCGGCGCAGGGTCCGCTCCACGGGACCGACCGCGTCGCCGCGTCGGGCAGAACCATCGTCGGGGCTCCGAGAACCCAGGTGCCGGGAGCATCCGTTCCGCCGAACGAGACCGCGCTCCACTTGCGCTTCGACGAGAAGGGGATCGTGCGCTCCGCGACCAGCCCCTCCCCCTCGGGGAATCCCCCGGCCAGGCTCCGCGCCGTGGCGTTCGCGTCGGGCGCGCGACCGAACCATCCCAGCGCACCGCGCCAGCCTTCGACGCGCTCATCGAACGGATACACGGCGTCGAACGCGATGTCGCCGTAGGTGAGGGTGCCGGTCTTGTCGAGGCACACGATGTCGACGCGGGCGAGCCCCTCGACAGCGGGCAGCTCCTGCACCAGAACCTTCTCCTGTGCGAGGCGCGCCGCCCCGACCGCGAACGCGATGCTCGTCAACAGGACGAGGCCGAGCGGGATCATCGCGGTGATGACGGCGATCGAGTCGACCGCGGCCTGGCGCCACGAGCCGTCCGCGAACGCCTCCTCCCAGCCGCCCTGCACCTGCACCTGGGCGTTGGTGACGAGCAGCGCAACGGGTCCGATGCCCCACGCGACCCACGCGAGCACCCTGTTGACGCCGCGCCGAAGCTCGGACTGGACGAGCGAGAAGCGCTTCGCCTCGCCCGCGAATCTGTTCGCGTACGAGTCGGCCCCCACGCGTGTCGCCCGGGCGTCCGCTCGACCCGAGACGACGATCGAGGCGCTCAGCAGCTGACCTCCCGGGTGCTTGTCGATGGGGTCCGATTCGCCGGTCAGCATCGATTCGTCGACCTGCAGACCCTGCTCGGTCAGGACCTCGGCATCCGCGGGGACTTGGTCGCCGGCGCGCAGGACGAGGACGTCGTCCTGCACGACCTCCGCGGGGGCGATCTCGGCTTCGACTCCGTCCCGCCGGACGCGCGCGCGAGGGGCGTTCAGCAGCGCGAGCCGGTCGAGGGCGACCTTCGCGCGGATCTCCTGGTAGCACCCGATCAGCGCGTTGAAGATGGCCGCGAGACCGAACAGCGCGTCCTGCCAGCGCCCGAGCGCGAGAAGCGCCGCGAAGCAGGCGAACACGATGGCGTTGAACAGCGTGAACACGTTGGCCCGGATGATGCTCCACCAGGTCCGGCTCGTGTCTGCGCTGAACGCGTTGGTGCGTCCGGACGCGACGCGCTCCGCAACGTCCGCCGTGCTGAGTCCCGAGGCCGCAGTCGTCGCGCTTCCGACGGCCGCGACGGCGGGCGGCGCATCCGGTGCATCCATGCCACTCACCCTAGCGGCGGCGTCAGTCCCCGCCCGTAACGACGACGGGACGAGCGGCCCCCCGTTGCGCCGCCCGTCCCGTCCGCACGATCAGCCCTTCGTCGACCCGGCCAACAGGCCCCGCACGAAGAACCTCTGCAGCGCGATGAACACGATCAACGGCACGATGATCGCGATGAACGCTCCCGCCGTGAGCAGATGCCAGTCCTGTCCGCGGCTACCGGTCATCTCGGCCAGCAGCTTCGTGATCGGCGCGACGTTGCCGTCGGCGAAGATCAACGACACGAGCAGGTCGTTCCACACCCACAGGAACTGGAAGATGCCGATCGAGGCGAGCGCGGGAACCGTCAGCGGCAGGATGATGCGGAAGTAGATCTGCCCGTGTCCCGCGCCGTCGACGCGCGCCGCCTCGATCACGTCGGCGGGAATCTCCGAGGTGAAGTTGTGCAGCAGGAAGATCGCGAGCGGGAGCGCGAAGATCGTGTGCGCGATCCAGACCTGCGTGTATCCGGAGGAACCGATCGCCTCGATCACCGGGAACCCGAAGATCGTCCCCTGCGAGAACAGCTGCAGGAGCGGGATCAACGCCATCTGGATCGGGACGATCTGGAGCGCGAAGACGAACACGAAGATCAGGTTCTTGCCCTTGAAGTCCATCCACGCGAACGCGTAGGCGGCCAGCGAGGCGATGACGATCGGGATGACCGTCGCCGGCAGGGTGATCGCGATGGAGTTGACGAACGCGCCCGCCATATCCAGCTGGCTGTTGCCCGTCGTCAGGGCCGTCGAGTAGTTGTCGAGCGTCCATCCCCAGTTCTCGAAGACCGTCCACCACCCGGTGGTCTGGATGAGCTCGCGGGGGCGGAACGACGAGATGAACAGCCCGAACGTCGGGATCGTCCACAGGATCGCGATGACGAGCGCGGCGAGCGTGGCCCAGCGCGACGTGAGCCGTCTCTTCGCCCGGCCGAGCGCCTGACGCTCGGCCTTCTTCTCTCCGCGGCGCAGCTCCTTCTTGGTGTCTTCGTCGATGGGAAGATCGACCGGCATGACTGCACTCATCAGCGCACCTCCCTCTGTTTTTGGAGCTGTCTCGCGTTGTAGATCACGATCGGCAGGACGAGCACGAACAGCACGACGGCGAATGCCGCGGACCGCCCCGCCTCGAAGCTGCGGAACTGCGTGTACATCTCGTTGGCGATGACCGAGGTGTTGTTCGCGCCGGCGGTCATCGTGCGGACGATGTCGAAGACCTTCAGCGAGGCGATCGAGATCGTCGTCAACACGACGATGAGCGATGAGCGGATGCCGGGAACGATGACGTTGATGAAACGCTGCCAGGCGTTCGTCCCGTCGAGTTCCGCGGCCTCGAGCTGCTCGGTCGGCACGCCCTTGATCGCCGCAGACAGCACGACCATCGCGAAACCGGTCTGGACCCAGATGAGCACGACGATGAGGAACAGGGTGTTCCAGGGCTCGACCGCCAGGAACGAGATCGGCTCGCCCCCGAACCAGACGATGACCTGGTTCAGGAAGCCGATCTGGTTCTGATCCGACGGGCGCGCCGTATACATGAAGCGCCAGATGATCGACGCGCCGACGAACGAGATCGCCATCGGCAGGAAGACCAGGATCTTGTAGTACTTCTCGCCCCGGGTCTTGTCGATGAAGTACGCGTACGCGAGGCCGGCGATCGTCGAGACGGTCGGGGCGATCAGCACCCACACGATCGTGTTGAGCACGGTTCGGATGCCCTGGGGCTGCGTGAAGATCCAGATGAAGTTGTCGAGCCCGATGAACGCGGTGCCCCGAGAGTTCATGAAGGCCTGGAAGAACGTCTGGATGGTCGGCACGACCAGCCCGATGATGAGCAGCAGGATGGCCGGGCTCAGGAATCCGAACAGTTGGAACAGGTACCCGGCACCCGCGCGGCTGCGGTAGTCCAGCCAGAAGAAGAGCAGGCCGAGGACGCCGGCCGCGATGATCGCCCAGGTGTAGGACTGGAGCGCCCACAGGAGCAGCAGCGGGAAGAGGACGCACGCGGCGAGGCGGAGGATCGTGTAGAGACGTCCCTTACGCGGGGCGATCTCCACGAAGAACAGGACGATCGCCACGACTGCGACGAATGCGCCGATGATGATCGGGATTTCCAACCACGGCGAGAGCGTGCTCAGCCATTGAAAGAATGCGGACATGGGGTCCTTTCGAGTACGTCACTGGACTCGGGGCTCGGCACGGGTCGCTCTGCCTGCCACCCAGAGTAGGGAAAGGGGCCGCCCCGCGATAGAGGCGGCCCCTCTTACCTGCCGTGCGTCAGCTCGACGGCCAGCCGGACTCGATCTGCTCGAGCACCGTGGCGGTCGGCGTGCCGTTCACCCAGTCGATCATTCCCTTCCAGAACGTTCCGGCACCCACGCTCGAGGGCATGAGGTCGGATGCGTCGAAGCGGAACGTCGTCGTCGGGTCCTGCAGGATCTCGATCGCCGCCGACAGGATCTCGCTCGACGCGTTCGCCGGGTCGAGACCGTTGTTGGCCGAGATCACGCCACCGAGCGCGACGCGGGAGTTGGCCCAATCGGCGCTCGAGAGGTACTCCTGCACCTTGACGGTCGACTCGCTGTCGTCGAAGGCTCCGACGATCTCGCCACCGCCCGTGACGACCGAGCCTTCGGCCCCGGCCTCGAACGGGGGCATCAGGAAGGCCCAGATGTCGCCGTCCTCGGCGACGGTGCCACCGGCATCCGTGATGAAGCCGTCGTAGAACGACGCCTGGTGGTGCAGTGCGCACTCGCCGGAGACGAGCGCGTTGGCCGGGTCGCCGAACGGTGTCGTCACGATCGAGGCGACGTCGCCGAAGCCCGCGTTGACGTACTGCGGGTTGAGCATGATCTTGCCGACCTCATCGAACGCCGAGGCGATCTGGGGGTCGGTGAACGGGATCTCGTTCGCGACCCACTGGTCGTAGACCTCGGTACCCGATTGGCGCAGGACGACGTCCTCCACCCAGTCGGTGCCGGGCCATCCCGTGGCAGCGTCCGACCCGAACCCGACGCACCACGGCGCCTTGCCGGTCGTCGACTGGATCTGCGCGGTGAGGTCGAGCAGACCCTGCCAGTCGGTCGGGATCTCCCAGCCGTTCTCGGCGAACATCGACGGTGAGTACCAGATCCAGCCCTTGACGCTGGCCATGAGGGGCGCGCCGTAAAGCGTTCCGTCGACCGTGCCGTAGGCGGCCCAGTCCTCGGACCAGTTGTCTTCGACGTTCTTCACGACACCCTCGGGTGCGGGGACGAGATATCCGCGATCGGCCATGTCGGCGAGCAGACCCGGCTGCGGGAAGATGGCCAGGTCGGGGGCGTTGCCACCCTGCGCACGGACCGCGATCTGAGCTTCGAACTCCTTCGACGATTCGTATTCGATGTCGATGCCGTTCTCTTCCTCCCAGTCCGCCCAGGATTCTTCGAGCAGTTCGGCTTCGGTGTCGGCGATCGTTCCGTAGATCGTGACGACGTTGTCGTCCTCACCGCCACTTCCGGTCGAGCCGCCGGGACCGCCCGTGCAGCCCGCGAGCGTGAGCCCACCGACCGTCAGCAGCGATCCGAGGACGAGGATCCTGCCCCGTCGCGATGTCTTCATGTGGTCCTCCTCGTTGAGTGCGCGGGTTATCGCGCCGAAGAATCGGCCGGGCCTTCTGCAGCCTTGGAACCGATTCCATGATCACCGTAGAGGACTCTCGAGCGGCCCACAATTGATGCGAAGTCACAACTCGGTAACCGTGAAGAATCTCCTAAAATGCGGCGTGATAGTGTCCCGTTTATCGACGATGCCCACAGCGGCGGAACGCATCGCGGTATGGAAACGTTTTCTTCACGGCCATCGTGAACCCCTCGCACGGAGCCACATCAAGGGAGATGCGATGAGCGGGATCGCCGAGGTTGCGCGTCGGGCCGGCGTCTCGAAGGCTACGGCGAGCCGCGCCCTGACCGGCCACGGCTATGTCGCGCCCGGGACACGCGCACGCGTCGAGCAGGCGGCCCACGAGCTCGGCTACGTCGCATCCAGCAGCGCGGCGAGCCTGGTGACCGGCCGCACCCACACTGTCGCCCTCGTCGTGCCCCGCGTGGGGCGATGGTATTTCGGCGAGATCATCGAGGGCATCGAACGCTCGCTCATGCAGTTGGGGTATGACCTGACGCTGTACGTGGCCGAGCCCGATTCGCGCGACCGGGATCGCCTGTACCGGCACTTCCTGGCGCGCAAGCGATTCGACGGGGTGATCGCGGTCGCGCTCGAACCCGACGACAGCGATCTCGAGCGACTGGTCGGCTTCGCCAAACCCACCGTCTGCATCGGCAACGAGCTGTCCGGGGTCGTCACCCTGGGCATCGACAACGTCGCGATCGGACGGATGATCACGCAGCATCTGCTGGCTCTCGGCCACACCCGGATCGCGTTCCTCGGTGCCACGCCGAGCGACGATCCGCCCGCCCGCGACGTCGATGATCGTGAGTCGGGATACGTGCAGGCGATGCGGGCCGCGAACCTCGAGCCGACCGTCCACGCGGCCGCGCTGACGATCACGGATGCATACGCGGCCGCGACCCCGCTGCTGGCGGACACCGACTCGCGGCCCACGGCGATCGTCGGGGCGTGTGACGAGGTGGCGATCGGCGCGATCATCGCGGCCCAGCGGTTGGGCATCGCCGTCCCCTCGCAGCTGAGCGTCATCGGGGTGGACGGGCACGACTACGCCGAGATGTTCGCCCTCACCACGGTCGAGCAGGACCCGTGCAATCAGGGCGAGCTCGCCGTCGCGATGCTCATGTCGATGATCGACGGCGCACCGGTCGTCGGTCGCACGACGGCACCTGCGCGCATGGTCATGCGGGCGTCGACGACCGCCCCGGCGCCCGCCTGAATACGGGTGCGCGCAGAAGGCCCCGGATGCGGACATCCGGGGCCTTTTGACGGGATTCGGTCTCGGGGCGCTGGGCGCCCGTCGACCGTTCCGAATTACTTGAGGGTGACGGTCGCGCCGGCCTCTTCGAGCGAAGCCTTGGCCTTCTCGGCCGCTTCCTTGGTCGCGCCCTCGAGCACGGCCTTGGGGGCACCGTCGACGACGGCCTTCGCCTCGCCGAGACCCAGGCTGGTCAGCTCGCGAACGACCTTGATGACCTGGATCTTCTTCTCGCCGGCAGCCTCGAGGACGACGTCGAAGGAATCCTTCTCCTCGACCTCTTCAGCGGCGGCACCCGCGCCACCGGCGGCGGGGCCGGCCACGGCGACGGGAGCGGCGGCGGTGACCTCGAAGGTCTCCTCGAACTTCTTCACGAACTCGCTGAGCTCGATGAGCGTGAGCTCCTTGAACGCGTCGAGCATCTCCTCGGTGGTGAGCTTTGCCATGATGTTTCTCCTTGTTTTGGTTTACGTGCTGCGCTGCCGAGCCGGGGGCTAGGCGGCGGATTCCTGCTTCTCGCGCAGCGCGTCGACCGTGCGAACGGCCTTCGACAGCGGTGCGTTGAACAGATAGGCGGCTCCGAACAGCGAGGCCTTCATCGCGCCGGCGAGCTTCGCCAGCAGGACTTCACGGCTCTCGAGGTCGGCGAGCTTGCCGACCTCTTCCGCAGTCAGGGGGTTACCGTCGAAGTAACCGCCCTTGACGACCAGAAGAGGGTGTGCCTTGGCGAAGTCGCGCAGGCCCTTCGCGACGGCGACCGGGTCGCCGTGCACGAACGCGATGGCGGACGGGCCCTGAAGCTCGTCATCCAGCGAAGAGATCCCGGCCTTGTTGGCCGCGATCTTGGTCAGCGTGTTCTTCACCACGGCGTAGCTGGCGTGCTCACGGATGTTGTTGCGGAGCTGCTTGAGCTCGGCAACCGTGAGCCCGCGGTATTCGGTCAGCAGTACGGCGGTCGAGTCCTCGAAGTTCTTCGTGAGCTCGGCAACCGATGCGTCCTTCTGCGCCATGGCCACTCCTTGTGTGTACGAGGCGCCCCACGATGGCGGGACACCGGCCACAGAAACCGGTTCCGCACATGAAAAAAGCTCCGGCGCAAGCGCACGGAGCTGGACGACCCTCACGGGCTATGTCGTTCGTGTCACCTGCGCGGGCCCCTGCATGTGCAGAGCTTCGATCGACATGCGCTTGCGCGCGCACCGATGACCGGCGGTCTGTGGTTACGGACACTCTACGCCCCGCCTCTCGGTTCTCCCAAATCCCGCGAGCGCACGACTTGCGCGCGAGTGCATGACGTGGACGCGGTCAAGTCCCGTCTTGTGGTGTCACTGCGGTTGTTCCTTGATGGGTGATGGTCA
>CAYZEL010000018.1:19636-24405 GCA_964477515.1 uncultured Microbacterium sp. | reverse complement strand
GCCCTTTCCCCTCATCATCGCGGCGGCGGGTCTGATTGGTCTTGTCGGCGGTCGGCTTGGCCTGTCGGTCTTTCAGGGCGGCGGCGGCCACGCCACATTCGCCCACAGGGTGGAGGATTCCCAATCCTTGCTGGGATCGGAAACCCCCGCCCACGCGCGGCCCAATCTGGGCTGGTCGCTGCGGGTGTCGGGCGTTTGTCTGGCGCTGTGGCTGCTGCCAGTCGCCGCGCTGCTGGTCGCCTTCGGCCCGGCGGACACCTACAGCCGGATCGCCGTCTTCTTCCCGCAAATGGCGGTGGTGACGTTCGGCGGCGCCTACGCCGTGCCCGCCTATGTCGCGCAACAGGCGGTGGACAATTATGGTTGGCTGCGGCCCGGCGAGATGCTGGACGGGCTGGGCATGGCGGAAACCACGCCGGGGCCGCTCATCATGGTGGTGCAGTTCGTCGGCTTCATGGCGGCGTTTCGCGATCCGGGCAGTCTGCCGCCGTTGTTGGCGGGGACGTTGGCCGGGCTAACGCGCGACGGGGAACCTCTGAATCGCCCGGCCGGGGGCATCGGGCGCTCCCGGGTAGGACACGCGCGGGTAGGGCGACATCCGTATCCGATGCTGGCCAGCCAGGCTGGGAAACACCCAGACGGGCGCGCGTTTGCTGTGTCATACTTTCCGCGGGCCCGATGAAGCGCCCGCGGCGGCTCACCCCCGCCGCTTCCATTCACTACGGATCGTCCGGCACGTACCTGCCGGTGAAGGAGAAAACAATGTCGTCTGTCACGTTCGACAACGCCACCCGCCTGTACCCCGGCGGTGAGCGACCCGCCGTCGACAAGCTGAGCCTGGATGTCGCCGATGGCGAGTTCCTCGTTCTCGTCGGCCCCTCGGGCTGCGGTAAGTCCACGTCGCTGCGTATGCTCGCGGGCCTCGAAGAGGTCAACTCGGGACGCATCCTGATCGGTGACCGCGACGTCACCGATGTCCCTCCGAAGGATCGCGACATCGCGATGGTCTTCCAGAACTACGCCCTCTACCCGCACATGACGGTGGCCGAGAACATGGGCTTCGCCCTGAAGATCGCCGGCGTCGGCAAGGAAGAGCGCGCCGCCCGCGTGCTCGAGGCCGCGAAGCTGCTCGACCTCGAGCAGTACCTGACCCGCAAGCCCAAGGCCCTCTCGGGTGGTCAGCGCCAGCGCGTCGCGATGGGCCGTGCCATCGTCCGTCAGCCCCAGGTGTTCCTCATGGACGAGCCGCTGTCGAACCTCGACGCCAAGCTCCGCGTCCAGACCCGCACCCAGATCGCGTCGCTCCAGCGCCGCCTCGGCGTCACCACGGTCTACGTCACGCACGACCAGACCGAGGCCCTCACGATGGGCGACCGCATCGCCGTACTCAAGGACGGCATCCTGCAGCAGGTCGGCACGCCGCGCGACCTGTACGAGACGCCCAAGAACGTCTTCGTCGCCGGATTCATCGGATCGCCCGCCATGAACCTGTTCACGGTTCCCCTCGTCGAGGGCGGCGTGCAGTTCGGCAGCTCGGTCGTCGGTATCGAGGCCGACACCCTCAGCCGCGCCCACGGCAGCGAGGTCACGATCGGCGTCCGGCCCGAGGACGTCGTGCTCGGCCCCGCAGACGGCCAGGGCCTGTCGGTCACGGTCGACCTGGTCGAAGAGCTCGGCGCCGACGGCTACCTCTACGGTCACGCGGACGTGCTGGGCAAGCGCACCGACCTGGTGGCCCGCGTCGACGGCCGCAACCACCCGAACGCCGGCGAGACGGTGACGCTCGCGCCGATCCCCGGACACATGCACGTGTTCGACGTCGTCACGGGCGACCGCCTGAGCGACAAGCCGGTCGTTTCGGCGTAATACCCTCGTGCGGCGCGGGTCCTCTTCGGGGGCCCGCGCCGCACGCATTCTCGGGCTCGGAACTCCGAGCCCACCGATGGAACGTCCCTAGGAAACCGAGCCGAGGAGTCACCGTGAGCGATGCCCTGAGCATCACCGCGAGCGAGGTCGACCCGGGCCTCTTGACGCTGCCGTGGTCGGTGCCGCTGGCAGAGTGGCCGAGCAGCACGATCGTGTCGCTCCCCAAGGGTCTCTCGCGCCACCTCGTGCGTTTCGCCAATCTGTCCGGCCGCGTCGTGGCCGTCAAAGAGACGACGGTCGAGATGGCGCGTCGCGAGTACGAGATGCTCGGCAACCTGCACCGCCTCGACGTCCCCTGCGTCGACCGCGTCGCCGTGATCGCGGGACGCACGGATGCCTCGGGCGAGGCGCTTCCCGCCGCGCTGGTGACCGCGCACCTGAAGTTCTCGCTCCCCTATCGTGCTCTGTTCACCCAGGTGCTGCGGCCCGACACCGCGACGCGCCTGGTCGATGCGCTCGCGGTGCTGCTGGTGCGTCTGCACAACGTCGGGTTCTTCTGGGGCGACGTTTCGCTCTCGAACACGCTCTTCCGCCGCGACGCCGGCGCCTTCGCCGCCTACCTCGTCGACGCCGAGACCGGTGAGTTGCACGAGGGCGGACTGACGATCGGCCAGCGCGAGCACGACCTCGATGTCGCCCGCACGAACATCGCGGGCGAGATCATGGACCTCGAGGCGGGCGGCCGACTCGAAGGGGGCATCGACGCCGTCGAGGTCGCCGACGGCATCCTCTCGTCGTATCACTCGCTCTGGGCCGCGCTGACCGACCAGGAGAGTTTCTCCGCGGCGGAGTCGTGGCGCCTCACCGAACGTGTGCAGCGTCTGAACGCGCTCGGCTTCGACATCGGCGAGATGTCGATTCAGGCGGCGCCCGACGGCACCCGCGTCTCGATCCAACCCAAAGTCGTCGACGCCGGGCATCACCAGCGACGCCTCATCCGCCTGACCGGTCTCGACGTCGAGGAAAACCAGGCGCGACGACTGCTGAACGACCTCGACGAGTTCCGTGCCCGCGTCTCGCGCCTCGGCGTCGACGAGGAGATGGTCGCGCACGAGTGGCTGACCCGGGTCTTCGAGCCCGTCGTCAAGGCGATTCCCTACGATCTGCGCGCCAAGCTCGAGCCCGCCGAGGTCTTCCACCAGGTGCTCGAGCACAGGTGGTACATGTCGCAGGAGCGCGGATCAGCCGTCCCCCTCGCCGAGGCACTCACCTCCTACGTCAACGACGTCCTGCGTCACCGCCGCGACGAGGCGACGATCATGGGCCCCCCCACGGAGACGCTGGCGCTCCCGATCATCGACGACGACGCCGAGATCGAGCCGGATGCGGAAGCCGACGCGATCGATTGGCGCGACCTGGTCTGATGAGGACCGCGCCTGATCAAGACCTGCCCCGATCGGCCGATCAGTAGCCGACGGTGAACCGCCCGCGGGAGTGCTTCGGCGACTCGACCTCGTCGATCACGGCGACCGCGAGGTCTGCGCCCGAGATGAACGACTCACCGGCCTCATCGGTCACGACGACGTCGCCACCATCGCGGTAGGTACCCGTTCGCTCGCCCGGGTTCCATGCCCCGAAGCCGCCCGCCGGATGCACGTAGAACCAATCGACCGAGGGGTCTCCGGCCTGCAGATCTTCGAGAATGCCGATCGCCTCGAAGGCCTCCGGCTTGTACTCCTCGGTGAAACTCGGCAGGTCGATCACTCGCGGGCCGCCGGGCGCCGCCAGGCTGCCTCCCGCTCCGCCGATCACGCCGAACCGCGTGACCGGCTGCAGGGTCGCGACGAGCTCCGCAACGGCCGGGCGCAGCATTCCCGACATCGCGCCACGCGCGGGAACCGCCACGATGACGACCTCTGCGCCCTGGATCTCGGCCACGAGCCCCGGCACGTCGAGCAGCGTTCCCTCGATGTACGTCACGCCGGCGACGCGCTCCGCGGGTGCCGTGCGCGCGACCGACAGCACGGTGTGTCCGCGATCCACCGCCTCGGCGACGATGTGACTGCCGGCGTAGCCGGTTCCTCCGATGACGGCGATGCGAGACATCCGAGATCCTTCCGAGAGGCGTGGGAGCGTGTGGGTCAGTCGCCGACGGATGCGCGCAGCGTCGACACCTGGTACAGGGCGACGGATGCGGCGATTCCGGCGTTCAGCGATTCGGTGCTGGCAGAGATCGGAATCGACACGATCTGGTCGCACGTTTCGGCCACCAGCCGCGAGAGCCCCTTGCCCTCGCTGCCGACGACGATGACGATGGGGCGGTCTGCGAGTTCGAGGTCGGGCAGCGAGACATCCCCGCCCCCGTCCAACCCGAGCACGAAGACACCCTGACGCTTGAAGTCCTTCAACGTCGAGGTCAGGTTCGGCGCCACCACGACGGGCGTACGCGCCGCCGCCCCCGCGCTCGTCTTCCACGCGGCGCTGTTGACGCTCGCCGATCGACGCTGCGGAAGGATGATCCCGTGGCCGCCGAAGGCCGCGGTGGATCGGATGATTGCGCCGAGGTTTCGGGGGTCGGTGATGCCGTCGAGCGCCACGAACAGGGGCAGCTTGCCTGCGTCGATGACCTTCTCGAGCAGGTCCTGGGGGTGCCCGTACTCGTAGGGCGGCACCTTCAGCGCGACGCCCTGGTGCACGCCGTCGAAGCCCGCCATGCGGTCGAGCTCGGGGCGCGTGACCTCGAGCACGGGGATCTCGCGGTTCGTCGCGATCGAGAGCATCTCTTTGACGCGATCGTCCATCTCGACGCGCTGGGCGATGTAGAAGGCCGTCGCGGGGATCTTCGCCCGCAGCGCCTCGAGTACCGAGTTGCGGCCGGTCACGACCTCGGTCTCTTCGTCCTT